>DATJAD010000154.1:0-36763 GCA_035516615.1 Candidatus Acidiferrum sp. | reverse complement strand
TTCTTTTTCTGGATCCGGAATCCCGAAACAAACTTTTTGGTCTTGCCAGCGGACAAAGGGCAATCCGCGGAAGCGAAGCCAGACTTCGCGGGAGTGGACCGCAGGATGGATGGTTACGGCGCGCGAAGCGCGGGAGGTAATCGGAGCAAGCGCCGGGCGCGCCTGGTCGAGGAGCGCTTGCGTCTCCCGAAGAGGCACAAGCCAGGACTCAAAGTTTGCCAGAGCGCGAGGATGAACCTCCTCAAGGGCTTCGCGCACGGGATCATACTCATAAAGGGAAATGTTCAGTTGCTGGTCCAGTGCCGGCAGAATCTGCGCGACGGAAGGCGCCGCGCCGCGCGGCACGACCAACCGGAGGCCGCTAACATGTCCTCCACGCGCCGATTGGCGCAGGCGGTCCAGCCATAGCAATGCGAAGGTTACGGCGCGCGATGGGAGTTCCTGCGAGGCGGCATCGGGCAAGGCGAGCAGCGCCGTGCGCAGGGAACCACGTCGAAGAACGCCGCGGACATAATTACCGGAAAGGGAGTGCTCGAGATCAGCGGAGGCAGTGAGCGACTCCACAGTCTCATCCGGGAATTGTTCGGCGCAGAGCGCGGCCAGACGCTGGCAAAAAGCTTCGCGGGAGAGTTCGCGAGGCGAGCGTTCGAATTCGATGCGAAGGAACTCGAGGCGTTCCGGCCGGGGCCTGCCAAAGCGTTCGACCGCGAGCGAGAGACGATCGTCGGAGTGTTCCGTAATGGCAAGGACTCGGCGGGTCAGATTGTGATTCTCGGACCAGAGATGAAGAAGCGGCTTGGCGCTGTCGCCGCGGACCTCCCAGGTGAGCGAAGCAAGCGGCGCGATGCGGCTGCCATTTTCGCGTAGCTCGGCAGGGCCGGCGGAGGAGAATTCGCGAAGACGGGCCTGCAATTCCTCTGAGAGTTCCACCGAGACATTATAAATGAAATACGTAACTCGGGACTACTGGGAGGTGCCGAGCTGCAAACCGGTCACGCGAACGGAAGGGACCTGCACATTCCAGGAGGGAGGAATGTGGTCGAAGGAGATTTCGAAGTGATAGGACTTCCCCGGAGCCAGTGGCGGAGTCTGCGGAGCAAAAAGAGGGCGCGCGTCGCGCAGGACGATCTGGTTCATATCGTCCTGAAAAGTGAGGGTCACCTCGGCGGCGCGGATGGTTCGATCGCCAGTGTTAAGGACATCGCCAGAAATAATCGTCACTTCCTGATGGAGGAAATTCTCGGCACGGCTCATGGCGAAATTTCCAAATTGGAGTTTTGCCGCATATTCCTGCTCCTGCGGGCCAAAGGGAAGATGCGCCTGAGGTGGGGTTGAAGGAGCAGGCGTTTTGATGAAAACAAAATAGACTGCGGCGCCGAGAATTACAGCGGCAGTTCCCAGGACGATCGGATTTCGCAAAAAAGTGCGCGAAACGGGCGCTTCGGCGGAATTCGTTTTGTCGAGATCGTTTTCCATCGTGGACGCGCCAGTTCAACGACCGAGGATGAGCCGCTGAATGAGAGGCTCGGGCAAATGTGCGGCGCGCATGCGCGCCTGTACCGCTCCAATATCGTACGGAACGCGCCAGAATTCCACCGTGTGATGGTCGAGGTCCGCGATGGCGAAGGACGCGCGAGCGTCACCGTCGCGCGGTTGGCCGACAGATCCCGGATTCAGGAGGTAGCGGCGCTCGGGTTCAATCCGCAAAGCAGCGAAAGGCTCGCTAGGCCTCGGGCGAAGCTGCAACACTTCGAGATTGCTGTCCCGGTAGGAAAAGCCACCCTGATGATGCGTGTGCCCGAAGAAAGTGACGTCCGCGGTGGAATCAAGAAGACCTTCGAGGGCCTGTGTCGGCGTGAAAACATATTCGTCTTCGTCCTGAAACGCTCCGTGCACCAGCACGATTCCGTCCGTGCTGAGCGGTCCTTGCGGAAGCGCCGCGAGCCACTCGAGGCTTTCCTGAGACAACTGCGAGCGCGTCCAGTCCACAGCAGCTTTGGCGACCGGATTAAAATCTTCCGTGGTCATCAATCCTGCAACAGCTTTGTCATGATTCCCGCGAATGGTATGCGTGGAAATGGCACGGATTTTGGAAGTCACTTGTGCCGGGTCGGGACCGTAGCCGACGACATCTCCAAGACAGACAGCGGCTTCCCACCTACCTTCAGCGGCGTTAAGAGCCGCTTCCAAGGCTGTCATGTTGGCGTGAAGATCGCTGAGAATGAGGATCCGCATCCGCTCTGTCCAACGAGTGCAACTGAGTATAGATGAAGTTGAGAAGGGATGCACACATGAACAACATGCGAAAAAATCTCGGCAGTGCGCCGCCGTCCGAAAATGGGACGGTGCCGAATTTAGAGGCAATTTAGAACTGTTTGGAATGCCGCGTGCCCAACGATTGGCGGCTCTCCGCTGAGAATTCAGACCGTCAAGAATTGCAAAAAGAATTTCAGACAATCCGCGAAACAATCGGGCGGGGTAGCTCGTCTATAGGTGTGCAGCCACGGAGCGGCTGCACATGGGACATTCAGCAAAAACCCCGCGGTGGCAGCCGCGGGGCCGTGACACGCAAATCTAACCGGCGGTTAGTCCAGCAAGAAGAGGTGCCGAGGGAGTGAGGCTACTCGCTCCAGCGTGCGCGTGTCAACTGCCTGATCCCGGTGCAGTCCCGATGGCGGCAGAAGCGATTCTGAGCCAAAGGAGCAATGACACGCATGAAAATCAATTCCATTTTCCGCATTTCCGCGCTGTTGGCGGTGTTGGCGCTGGCTGCTACAGCTTTCGCCAAACCGGTAAGCAAAACCATCAGCATCACCCAAACCGCAAAGGTGGGCACAGTCAGCCTCGATGCGGGAAGCTACCGCTTTGTGATTGACGGGAACAAAGCGACCGTCGAGAAGGACGGCCACAAGATCGCCGAAAGCACCGGCCGCTGGGAAGACCGCGACTCAAAATCCCAATATGACAGCGTGCTGCTCGGAGCCGATGGGCACGTTCAGGAAGTGCGCTTTTCCGGAAAGAACCGGGTCTTCGTATTCAGCGAGTAAAACGGGAGTTCCTTTGACTCCTTCAAACGTTCGGCCAAGGAGGCTGCATCGGACCGCGGCCTCCTTGAATTCCCTTTCCTTGCCTTCGTAGGTAGCCGCCTAACGAATCAGCATGCAGTCGCCATAACTGTAAAAGCGGTAGCCTTCGGTGACAGCGTGGCGATAGGCACCGAGGACATTTTCCTTTCCCGCAAATGCGCACACGAGAGCAAGCAGTGTCGAACGCGGCAGATGAAAATTTGTCAGCAGCGCATCCACCACGCGGAACTGGAATCCAGGAAAGATGAACAAGCTTGCTTCCGCTTTTCCCGGGACGAGGAGATTTCGGGAACTCTGGCCTTCCGCACGCAAAGCCGAATCTTCTAGAGCGCGGACCACGGTGGTCCCCACAGCGAGAATGGGGCGACCGGCAGCCCGCGCCCGCGCGATGTGTTCGGCGGCCTGCTCCGATATTTCGTAGGCTTCGGCGTGCATGACGTGAGCCTCAAGCGTTTCGGCATGAATTGGCTGGAAGGTCCCCAAGCCAACATCAAGTGTTAGCTCGCAAATCTCAGCGCCGCGGGCGCGAATCTTTTCCAGAATCTCCGCCGTGAAGTGAAGTCCCGCCGTCGGCGCGGCAACAGCTCCCGGTCGCTTGGCAAAAACCGTTTGGTATCGCTCGCGATCGTCTGGCTCGTCGGGGCGATCAATGTAGGGAGGCAAGGGAACGTGTCCAAACTGCTCCAGCAGCTCGGAAACGGTCAGCGGTCCCGCTGGGGAAAACCGAAGCTTCCTGACTCCGAGCTCGCCACGCTCAACAACCTCCGCCTCCAGCTCTCCTTTTCCAAATGCGATTCGTTCTCCCACCTGGAGCTTTCTCCCAGGGCGCACGAGCGCTTCCCAAACAGTTTCTTCTAGCTGGCGAGTCAGCAAGATTTCGACAGTTCCGCTGAGATGCTCCGCGCGCGTCGCGCGTGAGGGCGGCTGAGAATGCACGCCCAAGCGGCGGCCAAACAGCCGTGCGGGGATCACGCGCGCATTGTTCAAGACGAGCAATTCATTCCCTCGCAACAGCGAAGGAAGACCGGCAAAGAGCTGGTCTTGAATTGAGCCCCCGTTGCGATCGAGGAGAAGCAGACGCGAAGCGTCACGACGCTGCAGCGGACGCCGCGCGATTCGATCCGAGGGCAAATCATAATTGAGCTCTTCGGGACGCATCTTCTGGAAGTGTAGCAGCATCGGTAGGAGTAGGGGGCTTTGGGCTTCAGAAATGGTGGCGGGCCCAAAGCAAGGAGGTGCGTTAAATAAACCTAACAAATTGAGAATAAAAGTTTTACAGGTGCAATAGGATCTAAGCAAAAGACTTGACAACACAACGCTAATATTTTATGATTCACATGCAGTCATCACATGGAGGGATAAAGTTATGAGCACTCTGGAACGCTGGGAACCCTTCCGCGGGGTTAGCACCGTCGAAGGCCAACTCAACCGAATCTTTGGAGATCTCCTGGGCCGCACCAGTCAGGAATCCAACCTGACCACCTGGGCGCCGTCAGTGGACATTTACGAGACCGAGAATGCCCTGACCGTCAAGGCTGATTTGCCCGAGGTAAAGCCGGAAGATCTCGACATTCGCGTTGAGAACAACATCCTGACAATTCGCGGGGAACGCAAATTCGAGAAGAAAGTGGACGAGAAGAACTACCTGCGCGTGGAGCGCTCGTACGGTTCGTTCAGCCGCAGCTTCTCGCTGGCGAACACCGTGAACGCGGATGCGATCAAGGCCGATTACCAGAACGGCGTCCTGACACTGACGATTCCGAAGCGTGAGGAAGCCAAGCCGAAGCAGATCAAGGTGAGCGTCGGCACACCGGAAAAGGCAGCCGCAGCTGGCCGTTAATGCCAGGAAGGCATCACCAGCGAATGTTGCGTTAGGATGAGGGGCTGGCCGGGTGCCAGCCCCTTCTCCTTGAGAAGAACTGAAAAGGTAGAAAATGTTGCGATTTGACAAAATGACAGTGAAAGCGCAAGAAGCGCTGCAAGAAGCACAGGAAGTAGCCGCGCGCCACGAAAACCAGGAGGTTGCGCCGCTGCATTTGCTGGCGGCGCTCGTTGCCCAAACGGATGGCGTCGTTCCACCGCTTCTGGCGCGGCTTGGTGTCCGCAGCGAGGCCCTTTCCGCCGACATCGAGCGGGAACTGAGCCGACTTCCCAAAGTGCAAGGCATGGCGCAGCAGCACATGGGCCGCGCGCTCAACGAGGTGCTGGAAAACGCGTTCAAGGAAGCGGACAAGTTCAAGGACGATTACGTTTCCGCCGAGCATCTGTTTCTGGCTATCGCCGGCCAGGAGCGCGATCCCGCTGGCCAATTGCTCAAGAAGAATGGCGCCTCGTACGAAGCGATCCTGCAGGCTCTGACGGGAGTGCGCGGCACGCAGCGCGTGACGTCGCAAAATCCAGAAGCGACTTATGCCGCTCTCGAAAAATACGCGCGCGATTTGACCGAACTAGCGCGTAAGCAGAAGCTCGATCCGGTGATCGGGCGCGATGAGGAGATTCGCCGTGTGATGCAGATTCTGGCGCGGCGCACGAAGAACAATCCCGTATTGATCGGCGAGCCGGGAGTAGGAAAGACCGCGATTGTCGAAGGACTCGCGCAACGCATCATTTCCGGCGACGTGCCGGATGTCTTGAAGACGAAACGGCTGGTTGCGCTGGACCTTGCCGCTCTGGTGGCGGGAGCGAAGTATCGCGGCGAGTTCGAAGACCGCCTGAAAGCCGTCCTCAAGGAAATTACCGAAGCGGAAGGGCAAATTATCCTTTTCATTGACGAGCTGCATACGCTGGTTGGCGCCGGCGCCGCGGAAGGCTCGATGGACGCCTCGAACATGCTCAAGCCCGCCTTGGCGCGCGGCGAATTACGCGCGATTGGAGCGACCACGCTGAACGAATACAAGAAATACATCGAAAAGGATCCCGCGCTCGAACGGCGATTCCAGCCGGTCCTGGTCAGCGAGCCGACAGTGGAAGATACCATCGCGATTCTCCGTGGATTGAAAGAACGCTATGAAGTGCACCACGGCGTGCGGATCAAGGACGCCGCTATTCTTGCGGCGGCGACACTTTCGCACCGCTACATTACGGATCGTTTTCTGCCCGATAAAGCAATTGACCTGATTGACGAAGCCGCGGCGAGCTTGCGCATGCAAATTGATTCGCTGCCGACGGAAATTGACGAGATTGAGCGGCGCGTCCTGCAACTCGAAATCGAGCGACAGGCACTCCTGAAAGAGTCCGACGCGCATTCCAAGGAGCGGCGCGCGCAAATCGAAAAGGAACTGGCCAAACTGAAGGAAGAATCAAGCGCCCAGAAGGCCCGCTGGCAGGCGGAAAAGGAAGCGATCGGGAAAATCCGCAAGCTGAAGGAACAGATCGAGCAGTTGAAGGCGGAGGAGCAGCGCTACGAGCGCGCGGGCGAACTGGCCAAGGTGGCCGAAATTCGCTACGGGAAAATCGCACAAGCGGAAGCGGAACTGAGGAAGGCACAGGAGCGCTTCGCGTCGGTGCAAAAAGATTCGCCGATTCTGAAGGAAGAAGTGGACGAGGAAGACATCGCCAAACTGGTGAGCAAATGGACGGGCATTCCCGTTGGCCGCCTGCTCGAGGGCGAAGCGCAAAAGCTGGTGCACATGGAGGAACGCCTGCGCCAGCGCGTGATCGGGCAAGACGAAGCCCTCTCGCGCGTCGCGAGCGCTGTGAGGCGCAGCCGCGCGGGCCTGTCGGACACGAGGCGTCCCATCGGTTCGTTCATTTTTCTCGGGCCAACGGGGGTCGGCAAAACGGAGCTCGCTCGCGCCCTTGCAGAATTTCTATTCGACGATGAAAAGCTCATGATTCGCATTGACATGAGCGAATACATGGAAAAGCACAGCGTTTCGCGCCTGATCGGCGCGCCGCCGGGCTATGTCGGCTACGAAGAGGGCGGGCAATTGACGGAGCAGGTGCGCCGGCATCCTTACTCCGTCGTGTTGTTTGACGAAATCGAGAAGGCTCATCCGGATGTCTTCAATGTTCTGCTGCAGATTCTTGAGGACGGCCGGCTCACCGACGGTAAAGGGAGGACCGTGGATTTTCGGAACACGGTGCTGGTGATGACGAGTAACGTGGGTTCTACGGCTATCTTCGAGCTCGCGCATCAGAATCCCGAACGCGCCCGGAAGGAAGCAATGGAAGCGCTGCGCGCGGCTTTCCGGCCGGAGTTCCTGAATCGTATTGACGAGATTGTGATTTTCAATCCGCTCGGCAAGGAGCAGCTCGAGAGCATCGTTGGACTTCTGCTCAAGAGCGTTGAAAAACTACTTGCAGAACGGCGGATTACGCTCGAACTGACGCCGGAAGCCAAAGCGCTGGTTCTGCAGGAAGGCTTCGATCCTGCGTATGGCGCGCGGCCTTTGCGGAGAACCATCCAGCGGCTTATTCAGGATCCGCTTGCGCTGCAAATCCTGGAAGGAGCGATTCTGCCGGGAGACCACGTGAAGGTGGATCGCGACGGCAAGAAGGACGCAATGCGGTTCGAGCGCGTGCCGGCAAAACAACCCGCGGCTGCAGCGCGAATCTAATGAACAGGCGCGGAAGAGGGCTCGTGCGCTTCCCCGCGCTGCGTTTCCTGGAAGTGCGGGCTTATGAGAGACTGAAGGCACAACAATGAGAATCTTTCGCACAACACTTCTGCTCGTCACGCTGACGCTTTTTCTGATGATTGTCGGCCAATATCTGGGCGGCCGAAACGGAATGACGATTGGATTGGGCTTCGCCGTCGTCACGAACATCTTTGCCTACTTTTTCTCGGACAAGATCGCCTTGAAAACCAGCGGCGCGAAGCCTGTGACGCGGGAGCAATTGCCGCGGCTGTATGAAGTGATGGAGAGGCTGGCGGCTAAGGCCAACTTGCCTGTTCCGAAACTTTATGTGGTGCCTGACGCGGCGCCCAATGCATTTGCAACGGGCAGAAACCCCCGCCACGCTTCAGTCGCGGTCACGCAGGGGCTTTTGCAGATCATGAACGACGACGAGCTTGAAGGCGTTATCGCACACGAGCTTTCTCACGTGCGCAATTACGACATTCTGATCAGTTCCGTGGCGGCTACACTTGCCGGAGCGATTACCTGGATGGCTCATTGGGGCTGGTTCTTTGGCTACGGCGACAGCGACGAAGGGGGAAATCGCGGGGGCGGCGGCAACGCGATCCTCGGCCTGCTCCTGATGATCCTTGCTCCACTGGGGGCGATGCTCCTGCAGCTTGGACTTTCGCGGCAACGTGAATATGCCGCCGACGCCACGGGCGTTCGCATGGTTGGGCATCCTTACGGTTTGATCAGCGCACTGCAGAAACTCGGGGCGTACAACAAGCGGATCCCCACAACCGCGATTTCACCTTCTACCTCGTCGCTCTGCATTGTGAAACCGCTCTTCGGGATGAGCTCGATGTCCTCGCTCTTCAGCACCCATCCGCCTCTTGAAGACCGGATTGCCACGCTTCGAGAAATGACGGTGATTCCGCAACGCTGACAGTTAGGCCCGCATTCTTTTGCACAGTATCGGCTGAAAGCATGTAAAGTTTTCAGAGCCTTGCGAGCCCCCTTGGTTCAGGATCGCCGTAAGTCTTTATTGTTCAATATATTAGGATCACAAATATCCTCCGCCGTTTTGGTGTGAGAAGTGCAATTAACAAAGCTCGAGGTTTTCTTCCACAGGTCCACTGGGGGACGGGCACAATGAATTGCAAAGACACTATCCATCTGATTTGTTGGTACTTAGAGGGCAAGCTTTCCACTCCCGTCTCGAACGAAATTGAGAAGCATCTATCGGGCTGCCCGAACTGCCAACTCGTGCTGGACGCGGCGATGAGCACTCTGGAACAATACTTCGCGTCTGAAAAGTCCGCCGACGCGACCGGCGCCCCACAAGCGGCGTGATTCCCTGCCAGTAAATAATTGAAATGCTTGAGGTTGATGATCTGTTGGGTACGTGTGTCTGTTTTCTTTGGGATTCCCAGGAAAGCTAATCAACGCCGTATTCCCATTAGATCAATATCTGCAATTATTACAGGCGAAAGAACAACCACGTAAACTTTACAAGTACTGGTACTTTAGTCGGGTTATTCCCACAGTCACAAATGCACTTCTAACCTGAGGAAAACAGGATCGTTGGCTCTGGCTGGGCGCACAAAAGTGATATGGCTTCACACCTGCAGATTCTGATCCATGCAGGGCATGGAAGCCCAAAGGAGACGAAGTCAATGAGCGAGTTTCTAGATTCAAATAACCAGAGCACGACGGGGACACCCCGCTGGGTAGGGTTGGCGGTGGCAGTCCTTGGCGGAGTTTCTTTGGTTGGTCTGGGCTTGGGTTGGAGCGCCTTCAGCCACGCGAACAGCGTCGAACAAGCCACCCAAGCAACCCTAAAGCAACAGAATGATGCTCTGAGCCAGCGTCTGGCGAAATCGGAAGAGATCAATCAGCAGTTGGAGAGCGACCTCAAGGTTGTGACGGACAAGCTGAACGTGACGCAGTCGGATCTGATTGCTGCGCGCCATCAGACCAAGGCCACCGCAGTCACTTATGATAAGAAACTCAATGGCTTTAAGGACGAAGTGAACACCCAGTTGGCCACCAAAGCAAACGCCGACGACGTTAACAAGCTGAACGGCGACGTTACCGGCGTGAAAGGCGATCTGGACGCGACCAAGAACAATCTGCAGATGGCGCGGAGCGAAATGGGCACGCTGATTGCCCGCAACCACGACGAAATTGACGCGTTGCGCCGTATGGGCCAGCGCGACTACTACGAGTTCACCGTCTCCCGCAAGGGCGGCGCGCAGAAGGTGGGAGTCATCAAAGTTCAATTGAAGGGCACAAACACCAAGAAGAATCAATTCACCATCAACGTCCTTGCGGACGACAAGAGCTTCGAGAAGAAAAACCGGTCCGTGAACGAGCCGATTTTCTTCTACACCGGCGACAGCCGCCAGGCTCTTGAACTTGTCGTGAACAAGGTCACCAAGACGACCGCCGCGGGCTACCTCAGCATTCCGAAGGCACAACCGGCACAAGCTTCCGCAAGCACCGGCACGGGCCTGTAATTCGGTTCGATTTGGCCAGACACGGCTTCCCAGGTCATGGGAGCACGGAAGAGAGGGGATTCGTGGAATCCTCTCTCTCTTCGTTGGGGGCCAAGGAATCTCTTGGAACCCTCATCCGAGGCCGCCGACCCACCGTAGGACCATATGAAGTGTCTGGACACCGTCCTAGGCCTGTGCCAAGCTTACTCCGGCCCGGCGGAGGATTTCACCGCAGAGAAGTTTCAGGAGGGGGAAACCATGAAAGTGAAGTTTGCAACATTAATGGCAGCAGTTCTTTTCGCGGCGGCGCTTGCCATGGCCGCCGACACCAGCATGACCGGCTGGATTTCCGACAGCCAGTGCGGAGCCAAAGGCGCTAATGCTGCAGCCCGCGATTGCACTATCAAGTGCGTCAAGGAGCATGGCGCGAAGTACGTGTTTGTGGATGACGCGAACAAGAAGGTCTACGCCATTGATAAGCAGGACATGGTGGCGGAGCACGCAGGCCATCACGTGACCGTGACGGGCATGGTGGAAGGCGACTCGCTCAAACTGGACAGCATCAAGATGGCGCCCGAGAAGGGCACGATGGGCAAAGGTATGGGTAAGATGTAAGACCGCTGCTCACCCAGCGAATTCAGCCGGGCGGTTCGTTTATCGGGCCGCCCGTTTTGTTTTGTGCGGGCCTGCCTTTGGGCTACGATAGCTACTTCGGCATGGCCACGACCCTCCTGCATGCAGGACGCGCGCTTACCCCCAGCGGGGAAATTGCGGACGCAGGCGTCCTCTTCCGCGACGGCGTTATTGAAGCTGTCGAAAGGCGCGAGGGGATCACCCTTCCTACAGGCGCCGAGGAAACAAAGTCCGCCGGAGCGACGGCGATTCCCGGATTTATAGACGTTCACATCCACGGCGCGGGTGGATATGACGTCATGGAAGGTAACCCTACGGCTCTCGCCGGTGTCGCGCGCAAACTTTCGGAATTCGGCACCACGTCCTTCGTGGCAACTACGGTTACCGCCAGCCTAGACGACACCTGTCGTGCGGTCGAAGGCATCGCTCATTACATTACTCGCCAACATGAAAACGACAATTCCAAAGCGGAGGTATTGGGCATTCATTTTGAAGGGCCGTTTCTGAGCAAGGAGCGCCGCGGGGTACATCCGCCCGATTTGCTGCGGTTACCCTCCGCGGAAGTGCTCGACCGCTTCCTGAAGTCAGCCGCGGGCAACGCGCGGATTCTCACTATCGCGCCGGAGCTCCTGGGAGCACTGCCTTGCATTGACGCCGCAAGGAATGCCGGAATGGTGGTTTCCATGGGACATACCGACGCTACCTATGAACAAGCGCGGGCAGCCATCGCGCACGGGGCTCACCATGCCACGCACGTATACAACGCCATGCGGCCGTTTACTCACAGGGATCCCGGCGTCATCGGCGCGGTATTGACTTCACCGGACGTCACGGCCGAGCTGATTGCCGATGGCGTTCATGTGGACGAAGTGGCCATGAAGATTCTGCTGCAAGCCAAGGGCGCCGAGCGGATGATCCTGATTAGCGACGGAATCTCCGCCACGGGCATGCCAGACGGCAAATACATGCTGGGGGGATTCGAGGTTTCCGTAGCCGGAGGCGTCTGCCGCAATGCAGAAGGCAAACTGGCCGGAAGCACGCTGACGCTGGACCGCGCGCTGCGCAACATTGTAGCTCTAGGGATTCCGCTTTCGAACGCAGTGCGCATGCTCACGTTGAATCCGGCCACACTGCTGGGAATCGAGTTCAAAAAAGGCGTGCTGCGGACGGGCGCCGATGCGGACATCGTTTTGTTGGACGAAAGCTTGCACGTCGTCCGCGTTTGGACGCGCGGACTGGTACACTGAAACTGCCGCTCAGGATTGGAGAGGGAGATCCAGCTCGCGCGCAAGTTCCCGTGCGCTGAACGGACTGCAGGAGAAATAGCGCTCGCCCACCTTTATTGTGGGGACTTTGCGCCTCCCTTTGTTGACTTCGAGGACCAAATCTTCCGCATCGGGGTCCTCTTCGATGTTGATCTCCTGGAAGGCGATGTCGTGAGCTTTCAGAAAAGCCTTGGCGCGGCGGCAATCGGGGCACCACGTGGTGCTGTAGATTGTGATGGGTTTCATCGAATCGACCGCTGGGCAAGGCATATTGGGCGAGTACGGAGGGCGCGCTCCGATTTACGCGCCGGGGACGAGAGCGCTTCGCTTTTTCGTGCCTACCTGAATCCGTATGAGCGCGCGCTGCAATGCTACGGTCGCCCGGTCCCAATCCACATCGGGTCCGCCCTCAGCCAGGCGCTTCTCGGCGCGTTCGCGCGCCGCATGCGCACGTGCAAGATCTATCTCTTCTGCGCGCTCGGCCGATTCTGCGAGCACAGTGACGCGATCGGGTACCACCTCGGCAAACCCGTGAATAATCGCAAGACTTCCGACGTGATTCGCGCTCGCACTGTGGTAGGTCAGTTCCCCGATTCCGAGCTCGGTCATCAGCGGGGCGTGTCCCGGAAGCACGCCGAAATAGCCCGCCGCACCCGGTACTTGCACCTCCACCACGCTTTCGCGGAGCAGTTGCCTCTCCGGCGTGACGATGACCAGCTCGATGGTTTCAGGAATCATTCCGCCTAGACGCCCGCTTTCATCTTTTCCGCTTTCTCTATGGCTTCTTCGATGGTGCCCACCATGTAGAACGCCTGTTCCGGCACTTCGTCGTGCTGGCCTTCGACGATTTCCTGGAAGCCCCGCACGGTATCTTCGATCTTGACGTACTTGCCCTCGAGGCCGGTGAACTGCGCGGCCACGTACATGGGCTGCGAAAGGAATTTTTCGATCTTGCGCGCGCGCGCAACGGTGCGCTTATCTTCGTCCGAAAGTTCCTCGATGCCGAGAATGGCGATGATGTCCTGCAGGTCTTTATACCGCTGCAGCACGGATTTCACGCCGCGCGCAACGGAATAATGTTCGGCGCCGACGATCCGCGGATCGAGAATGCGCGAAAAGCTGGCCAGCGGATCCACGGCGGGATAAATGCCGCGTTCCACGATCTGGCGGGAAAGGTTGGTTGTTGCATCCAGGTGCGTAAACGTCGCGGCCGGCGCAGGATCGGTGTAGTCGTCCGCGGGCACGTAAACCGCCTGCACCGAAGTGATCGAGCCGGTCTTCGTGGAAGTGATGCGCTCCTCGAGCTCGCCGATTTCCGTGTTCAGATTCGGCTGGTAGCCGACAGCGGAAGGCATGCGTCCGAGCAGCGCGGAAACTTCCGATCCTGCCTGCACGAAGCGGAAAATATTGTCAATGAAAAGAAGCACGTCGAGATGTTCCTCATCACGAAAATATTCGGCCACGGTAACGCCGGTCAGGCCGACGCGCAGGCGCGCTCCGGGAGGTTCCGTCATCTGGCCATAGATCAGCGCCGCGCGCGACTTTTCCGAGTTTCCGGGCACCACCACGCCCGACTCCTGGAATTCCAGCCACAGGTCGTTCCCTTCGCGCGTGCGCTCGCCAACTCCCGCAAAAACGGAAACGCCGCCGTGCTGCATGGCCACGTTGTGGATCAATTCCTGAATCAAGACCGTTTTGCCCACGCCCGCGCCGCCGAACAGGCCGATCTTTCCGCCTTTCAAGAACGGCTGGATCAGGTCAATAACCTTGATCCCGGTCTCGAACATTTCAAGAGTGGTGGACTGTTGATCGAGCAGCGGCGCTGGACGGTGGATCGAATAGTTGTGTTCGCTCGTGAGGGGTCCAAGTTGATCCACAGGTTTGCCCAAAACGTTCATCACGCGCCCCAGAGTCGGCCTCCCCACAGGCACCTCAATGGAATCGCCCGTATCAACGGCCTTCATGCCGCGCACCATACCTTCCGTCGGCTCCATGGCCACTGCGCGCACGCGACCTTCTCCCAGGTGCTGCTGCACTTCGGCCGTGACGTCCAGCGGCTCGGGCAGATTGAAACCCTCGCCGGTAATGCGAACGGCATTGTAGATTCCAGGCAGATGCCCTTCCTCAAATTGAATGTCCAGCACGGGCCCGATGACCTGCACGACCCGTCCCACGTTTGCCTTTTTCTCCGCCATTCCTTCTCCTACGCGGTATACGATGCACCGCTCACGATCTCAATGATTTCCTTCGTAATGGCCGCCTGCCGCACCTTGTTCATGTGCAGCGTCAGCGCTTGGATCACTTCGCCCGCGTTTTTGGTGGCCGATTCCATCGCCGTCATGCGCGCGGCGTATTCCGCGGCGGACGATTCGAGCATCGCCCGCAAGATCTGCGTTTCGACGTAACGAGGGAGTAATTTTGCCAGCAGCTCTTTTTCCGGTTGCTCGTAGATGTAATCCACTTGAGCCGCCTGTTCCATGGGCGTCTCTTGTTCCTCGCGGACCGCTTCGACCGGAAGCAGCTTTTCCACAGCCAGGTTGGCCGTCATCACCGTCTTGAACTCGCTGAAGATGAGATATACCGCGTCAATCTTCACGCTGGCGTAAAGATCGGTAACGAGTTTGGAAATTTCGCGTGCCGTGCCGAACTCGACCTTCGCCAAAACGTTCACGTATTCCGCAGCGAGAGTGAATCCCGCCCGCTTCAACGAATCGCGGCCTTTCTTTCCGACGGGCACCACAGACATCTTTTTGTTCTTGTGCGCGCGGAAGAACTCATAAGCCTTACGCAGAATATTCGTATTGAACGCGCCTGCAAGCCCACGTTCCCCGGACATGACGATCGTCAGAATACGGTCTTCAGGCCGGCACGCCAGGAGCGGATGCTGCGGCTCTTCGATCCGCGCCATCGTGGAGCGCAGCACGCGCGCAAGCTCGCGCGCGTACGGCCTCGCTGCAAGTGCTGACTCCTGCGCTCGCCGCAGCCGGGCCGCAGCGACAAATTTCATCGCGCGGGTAATCTGCTGGGTGTTTTTCACCGAGCGGATGCGGCGCCGGAAATCGAGAAGCGTGGCCATGGATCGTCAGTCGCTTCGGTCTAGTGCGCCGCCGCGGCAACCGTCGCGGAAAAGCGGTCTTTGAAGCCGTCGAGCGCTTTCTTGATGTCCGCTTTGATGGCGTCGTCCAGCGCCTTTTTGACCGCGATATCTTTCGCGATCGAAGGATGGCTGGTCTCGACGTATTGCAGAAACTCCCGCTCAAAGCGGCGCACTTCGCTCACCGGAACGCTATCCAGAGCGCCCGATGTGCCCGCGTAAACGCTGAGCACTTGCTTGGCTACGCTTAAGGGGGCGAATTGGTCCTGCTTCAGAAGTTCGGTCAGCCGTTGGCCGCGTGCGAGTTGTGCTTGCGTGACCTTATCGAGCTGATCTGCTCCGAACTGCGCAAACGCCGCCAACTCCCGATACTGGGCCATGTCCAGTCGCAGCGTGCCGGCCACTTGGCGCATGGCCTTGATTTGTGCGTTGCCGCCCACGCGGCTCACAGAAATGCCTACGTTGATCGCCGGCCGTATCCCCGCGTTGAACAAATCGGCTTCCAGATAAATCTGGCCGTCCGTGATGGAAATGACGTTGGTCGGAATGTAGGCCGAAACGTCGCCGGCCTGCGTCTCGATCACCGGCAGCGAAGTCAGCGAACCGGCGCCGAGCTTGTCGTTCAGCTTGGCCGCGCGTTCCAGCAAACGCGAGTGCAAATAAAACACGTCTCCCGGGAACGCTTCGCGGCCCGGCGGGCGCCGCAGCAAAAGGGAAATTTCCCGGTAAGCCTGGGCGTGCTTGGAAAGATCGTCATAGAAAGTGACGGCGTGCCGCTTGGAATCGCGAAAGTACTCGCCCATGGCGCACGCCGCGTAAGGAGCGATGTACTGCAGCGAAGCCGGCTCGGCCGCCGAGGACGCGACGATAATCGTGTAGTCCATGGCGCCCGCGTCGGTAAGAACCTTGACGACTTGCGCGATTGTCGAGCGCTTCTGTCCGATCGCGCAATAAATGCAGATGATGTCCTGGCCCTTCTGGTTGATGATCGTGTCGAGAATAACGGCCGTTTTTCCCGTCTGGCGGTCGCCGATGATCAGTTCGCGCTGCCCGCGACCGATCGGAATCATCGAGTCAATGGCCTTGATTCCTGTTTGCAGCGGCTCACGCACCGGCTGACGGTCCAGCACGCCAGGTGCGATGCGCTCCAGCGGATTGCGCTTTTTCGCGGCAATCGGGCCCTTGTCGTCCACGGGCTCGCCCAGGGGATTCACGATCCGGCCGACCATCTCCTCACCCACTGGCGCTGACATGATCGTATTCGTGCGCTTGACGGTGTCGCCTTCTCTGATCTCCGTATAGTCACCAAGAATCACGGTGCCGACTTCTTCTTCTTCCAGGTTCAGCGCGATCCCGAAAACATTGTGCGGAAATGCGAGCATTTCTCCCGCCATCACTTTTTCCAAGCCGTGGACGCGGGCGATACCGTCGCCAACGCTGATCACCGAGCCCACTTCCTCGACGGCTACCGTCTGCTCGTAATTTTCAATCTGCTCGCGCAGAATTTTACTGATTTCGTCTGCCTTGATGTTGGCCATGCATACTCCCCGCGAATTACCGGCAGGTCCGCCGGCCCTGAAGCATTTCTCTTGTTTCTACTCGGCCGCCAGGCGCGCGCGCAACGCGTTCAATCCACTGCGCAACGAGCCATCGTAGATCGTGGAACCAATCCGCACAACCACGCCGCCCAGCAAATTGGCGTCGAGCGAAAACCGCGCCTCGATCTTCTTTCCGGTGATGCGTTCCAGTGTTTGCGAGAGCTGCTTTTTCTGCGCCGCACTCAATTCCATCGCGGAGGAAATTTCCGCCTCGGCAATCCCTTCCCGCTGGCGGATTACTTCCTGGTACGTTTCCGCCATTTCCGGAAGCAGATGCGTGCGCCGGTGATCAATCACTGTCCGGAGAAAATTCCGCAAAATCTTGCCGGCGCCGAGACGCACCGCGATTTTCTCCGTCACCGAATGCTTTTCCTCGCGCCGCACCGCGGGACTCGCCAGAACATTTCGCAGTTCGGCCGAGAGCAGATAGGCGGCCACAAAATCGTTCAGTTGCTTTCCCGCCGCGGCAGCCGAGCCCTGTTCAAGGGCAATGTCGGCCAGCGCGTTGGCGTATTGCAGGCCGGCGGATTTCAATTCGGCCTCCCGGGCAGGGCATCAAGGAAGTCCGCAAAAAGCGCGCCCTGGGTTTGCGGCGTCAGTTGCTTGGCAAGCAGCGATTCAGCTCCATCCACGGCCAGTTTCGCCGCAATCGCCTTCAATTCCAGCCGCGCGGCGCGTTCCGCAGCCGCAATTTCTTCCTGGGCGGCATGTGCGATCTTCCCGACGTCGCTACGCGCCAGTTCGCGGAGTCGCTCCGCTTCAGCTGCGGCCTCGCGTTGCGCTTCGGCGCGCAGCTCGGCGACTTCCTCTTCCAACCGCGCGAGCTTGGCTTCGGCTTCTCGAAGTCTCGCTTCTGCATGCGCCTTGATCGCGGCAGCCTTGGTGATCGCCGAACCGATTCTTTCCGCATTGCTCCGGAAAAAAGGCCGTCCGTAGTTGCGGACGAGCCACACGATAGCGCCTGTCAGAATGGCAAAATTGATCCACAGAAAAATCCCACCGCTCGCGTCCGAGGGATACGCCGATCCTTCCTCCGCGGCAGCTGCGAACGGCGCGAGGGTGAACAACCCGACGAGCACACCAACATAATGCGTGCTGCGCAATCGCCCGCTCATCGCGCCTCTCTTGCAGGTGAGGACGGCCCGGACTTGGGCTGGAGAACTCGCCGAACAATCTCGGAGGCCAGTTGACCGACCGCAGTTTCAATCTGCCGCCTTGCCGCTGCAAGATCGGCCTCAATGCGGGTTTTCGCCGTGTCCACTTCGCCCGCGGCTTTGGCTCGCGCGTCTTTCAGGAGGGCGGCGCGCTCATCGAGCACCACTTTTCGGGCCGCTTCCTGTTCCGCATAAACACGGGCGCGCGCATCCTTCAGCGCATCCTGATATTTTTGCACCTTCTCCGCGGCAGCGGCCTGGGCGGCTTCCGCTTCTTTCTGCGCGCCTGCCGTGCGCGCTTCGCGCTCGGCCATCACCGCAAGGAGGGGCTTGAAGAAAATCGTGCGGAAGATAAAGTAAAAAATTAGAACGAGCAGGGCTGTGGGCGTAGCGCCGAGGAAGAGTTCGCCGAGTTGGTGAACGATCGAATCCATCTAAGATTGTGTCGCCTGTTCCTGACTGGTTGGCAGCCGCGCCATGCCTCGACCCGGTGGAGCGCACGGTGGGCTTAGAGCTGCCTATCCGAAACAAGTTTTTATAACATTCAGGGCGATTTTCGTCAACGCGAGGGGACGAAAGCGAAAACAGTTCTCCGCACGCTCAGATCTACCTTTTCCGCTTTGTTTCGGGCCTATTGCTGGGCCGCCCCGGGCGTCTGGCCGGTTCCTGCCGGGTCGTAAACGTATCGTAACGTGACTTGGCGGTTTTCCCGGCCCATTGTGAATTGTAGCGTTTCATAGAGTTGCCCGGTGCTGGGAGAAATCTCGAGTGAACGTTCGATTTTATTGCCGTGGGGGCCCTTTTCCTCCGCAACCAGCCGGTAATCCTCCCACTTTGCGGCAAACGGCTGGTTATCGGGATCTTTGGACTTCTCGATTTTCCTTCCGTCCGTGTAGAACTCGCTTTTGCGGTTTTGGTCGTCGTTCACATCAATTTCGCCGTCTTTCTTGACGATGGCCAGGGATTGAGCGGGACGCAGTAAGTCTCGCATTTTCTGCCGGTCGGAATCGTTCTGGCCGCCCCGCATTCCTCCGCCGCCTCGCCGACCTCCCCAGCCTCCCCCTCCGCCAGGATATCCGCCACCCATGCCTCCGCCCGATTGGCTACCTCCACCGCCGGTTCCACGGTCTGCTCGCATGATCGAGCGCGGATCGTCGCTCTCATCCTGATTGAATACCCACGAACCCACCAAATTCTTCGTGGGCTTCAAATCTTTTGGTTTCTGCACGTTGGGAGTTGTTTGCGCTGCGCTCGGAGCCTGGGCTGATTGCAAAGGCCCGGCGGGCGCTTGCGCCCACGCAGACCCAAAAGATAACGCGAGACAGCCACCAAATTGAATCAGGTAATTCAAACCGCGAACCGGATGGAGCATAATTACCCCTCTGGTGCTTCCCCCCTCCTTTCGATAAAGTTCCCGGCTATGGATTTCTCCCGAAACGAAACGCAATTTCGTGCACTACTCCTCGAGGAATCAGCCTTATGCTCGCTGAAAGTGGGGCGATTCGCGCTATGCTGTCTCTTCCAGAATCAAGGGCCGGGGTGCCGATGACGACCCTACCAAGGGTAAGTTCCAATCCGAAACTGCGGACCCTGTTCCGGGGTTGTCTCCTGGGCGGCGCTGTCGGCGACGCTCTCGGCGCTCCGATCGAATCCCTGCACCTTGAAGAGATTGAACGGATCTACGGCAAGGAAGGCATTCGTGATTACGCCACTGCTTATGGAAAGATCGGCGCGATCACCGATGACACGCAGATGACCTTGTTCACGGCGGAAGGCATGCTTTCCGCCCGCATCACCTACGCACATACCGGCCATGATCCGGATTTTTTCCGCGCCGCTTCCACTTCCTATCTAAGGTGGCTGGCCACACAGGAAAATGCCGGCCGTCCCGACGTTTCGAGGGACAAACCCAGCTGGCTTCTCCAGCAGCGCAAACTGTTCAGCCGCAGGGCGCCCGGAACCACCTGCCTTTCGGCGTTGCAGTCATTGCGCGGCAGGAATTCGCGCGCAGCGAACGACAGCAAAGGCTGTGGCGGCGTCATGCGCTCGGCTCCTATAGGCCTGTACTTCGCCCATGAACTGATTCGCGGCCGCGACCGCACCCAGATCATTTCGCAGATTTTCAACACAGCGACGGATCTGGCCTCCATCACCCACGGACATCCGACCGGCTGTCTCCCGGCGGGCGTCTTTGCCGTCATCATCGCTTTGCTGGTGTCGGAGAACTCGCTGCCCGATTCTGTCAAGGCGGCAAAGGAAGAATTGAAACAACATCCTTCTCACAAGGAGACTCTTACGGCGATCGAACGGGCGGAGAAACTCGCTCACGCCCGGCCGCGCGAGCAATCCGCGCTTCGCGAAATGGGCAAGGGGTTAGTCGCGGATGAGGCGCTGGCGATCAGCCTCTACTGCGCGCTTACGGCAGAAGAGTTTTCAGACGCACTCCTGCTGGCTGTAAATCACAGTGGCGACAGCGACTCCACTGGCTCCATGACGGGAAACATGCTGGGCGCAATCCGGGGAGAGGAAGCGATCCCTCGCAAATGGCTCGCGCCCCTCGAATTGAAGGAGATCATAGAAGGCGTTGCGGACGATCTTGGCGCCTATCCCGAATGGAAAATCCTGGATCGTGCCGCTGCTCAGGAACTCGATTTCTACTCCAAGCGCTATCCGCCCCTGTAATGCTTCCGGGACTCAGTCCCCACCATCGAGAATCTTCGTTTCCGAGATGGCTCACCACTGCACCCCGGGATACAGACTGGGAATGCGATATCCGCGGTAAGCATTTTGCGCGGAGGTCTGCATGTGCCAAACAACTTGCTGGCTGCCGTCTTGGGTAACCTCAAAGATGTCCGAATGCCCCGTCGGCGAGCCCGCGTTGAAGTCCGCCTCGATATTGCCGTTTGCAAGTTGTTCGACGTTTCCTCCCCAAATGGAAAACTCTCCCGGAAGATAAGTGAAGGTCAGAGTTGCCGTCATCGCGCTTTCATCCACTTGAAACACCCGGGCCGCGCTATATCCGCACGGTGGTTCTCCAGCGGTGCCGCACGTGACTCCGCTGGCAAATTTACGGGAATTGCCGTTGTCCATCACGCCAAGGCCAAACTTGCCTGTCGTGTTCGAGGTCGTGAAAGAGGGCAGGTGCTGAGCATAGAACCAATCCGTAGGGTCCGTCCCGCCTACCAGAGTAAAATCTCCCTGGTACCCAAGCCGCCAAAGGATCTTTCCCGAACCCGCTCCATTTTCGTAGTCAATCTTCATGATCCAATTTTGGTGGCGGCTGGAGAGCAGCAGATTCCCATCGTCCGCCGAATATAGAATGGCGTTGCAGTGCGTCCAATCGGGCAGCCCCCAGGGAGCACGCGCTATATCAAGGTGGTCAAATGTGGACCAGGTCCATACAGGCTGAAACGTCCCATCCGATTGAGGAGCCAGATCGACGAGCACATCGCCGAGAACACTGGTCGTTCCAGTGCAACCCGGCACGTCCGCGCAAGCTTTAACCATATTGCTAAGCACGATCCAGTGCCCATTGGGCAGAACCAGCGAATCGTGATGGAAGACCCCAAGTGTGAGGTTGCTCCCCATCGTTGCCAGCGCTGCATTCACGGAATCGAGCGTCACCTCGTGAATCACGTTTCCGGCGAGATCAATCTCGCGAATCACGTCAATTGTGCCTGCCACGGGTGGAGTCGTATCTGTGGGCGCTGTGCTGGTGGGCGAGATTACCACCAGAAAATTCCCATTGGGAAGCACTCTGACGGGCTGAACGACATCGCTGGTCGTGGCCGTAAACGGGTAGGACCAGATCATCTGCCCGGAGAGATTTGTTGCGGCAACAAACCTCGCCGTCGTTCCGCCGATCAAGTCCAGCATTTCAACTCCCGGTTGGGGCGTGAGCCCCGGTGTAGTGGTCGTAGTTACCACCGGTATTTGATTTGCCGGAATGGCGCCAGTCGTAAACGTATGATCGTCGTCGTAAACCATTGAACCGTCGCTCAGCACTAATACTCCGCGCATGTGGTATTCCGTCGAGGGGAGCATTCCTGCCACGTAAATGCTCAGCGGGGTTGCCGTGGTGGGAGCCGGCTGTGTTGAAGTTTTCATTCCATAGCTCATGTCCTGGCTGAACTGGATGAAGACGTTGGTTCCCACCGGCGGCGTCAGGGTGTATTGGGCGACCTGAAGATTCTGTGTTGAGGTAACCTGACCCGTGGGCACGATGACCGCCATCGCAGAAGCAGAAATCGAAGGATCCTGCTGGCTGGAAGCGGTAATCGTGACGCTGGTATTTTCAGTGACGCTCGGGGCTTCAAAATTCCCGCCTCCGTCAATCGTGCCTACGGTTTAATTGCCGTTCGCCACGCCGTTGACGCTCCAGACAACGTCGGCAGGCCCGCGGCTGTCGGTCGCCGTCAACTTCGCTGTCTGGCCTGAAAACAGGACTACCGATCCCGGAGACAACGTGAGCATGGTACGCGATCCCTGAGAACAGCCTCCACACAACAGGACAAACGAAAACACCGCGAGAGCACTTCTCGTTTTCCATTTCATTTCTTATTCCCAAGTCGAAGAATCGGCGGAGCTGGGAAGCCCGCATTTGTTTAGCTCATCCAGCGTGCAAAGGCAAGAGACATTGAGCCTTCGCGGGGCCGCCCATAGGATGCTTCAAGCTAGACAGTAAATTTTGCAACGATTCAGATACTGCGCGTAGTCATGCCTTGCCTAGGCGAAGAAAAGGACTGCCGGGTAACTCGAACGAATTCCCAGTCATTTCGGATGTGACAGTACGGCGGACAGGTAAGTGATCCGGGGCAGCAGCGTGGCGGCGCCGAGCTGGCGAAAGTATGCGGCGCGGGCGCGGTAACCGTGTTCTCCGGGAAGGAGGATGCCGATGAAAAGGACTCCCGCATCGCGCGCGGCAAGCGCATCGTCAATATTGTCCCCGACGTAAAGGGCCGAAGCCGGATCGCGCCCTTTGAGAATCTTGAAGAGGCCTTCCGGGTGGGGCTTCTTAATTTCGACGTCGTCCATGGTGACGATGGAGCGAAAAAATCGCGTTGCCTTCCAGCGTTCAAACGTGTAGTTGAATTCTTGCCTCGTGCGTCCCGTAAAAAGATCCAGTTCGAACCGCCGCGCCCAGCGTTCGATCTGCCTCGGCGTGATCAGCAATTTTTCGTTGAGCACGTTGCCCGGACGGGCATCCGTGCCCCAGTAGAATTTCGCAAACGCGTCGCGCGCCTGTTCGTACGTAGTGGGAAAACCCAGCGAAGTCGCCCAGTTTGAAACCATCGCCCAATCGTCGTTATTTCCCGGCTTGCTCTTCCACTTGTGCAATTCGCGGTAGGTTGGACGCTTTCCAGTAAGAAATTTCATCGTGTCGAGAGCGGAACGCCAGTATGTGCCACGAACGTCAACGAGAACACCATCCACATCGAAGATCAGGATTTTGGGCGAGAATGCAATAGACTTTCCGCGGGATTTGGCCACGTGACCTCGATCAGAGAATTTCCTACCGGCGAAAATTCTCGCCGCGATCCGCGCACCTCGTCAAGCCGCGGTCGAACGTTCGCATGGTTGCCGGGGCTGGAAGCGGCTTGCTAGAATTAAGGACCGCAGTTGCATCCGCAGTTCTGCTGAGCCTTCCGAAACACATCACACGCGAAGACGAAGCATTAGCCGGCCAACGCGCAGCTGGCGGGAACAAGGAGCGAGGCATGGGGAAGTTCGGCGGAGTGGACTACATTGATTTCGATTCGCAACTGAACGACGAAGAAAAACTCGTCCGGCAAACCTCGCGTGAATTCGTGGAAAACGAAATTATTCCCATCATCGAAAAACACAGCCGCGAAGCGACTTTCCCCATGCATGTGGTGCCGCAGCTTGGAGAGCTGGGATTTTTTGGAGCGAATTTGCGAGGATACGGTTGCGCGGAAATGTCCAACGTGGCCTACGGACTGGTGATGCAGGAACTGGAGCGCGGCGATTCCGGTTTGCGCAGCTTCGTTTCCGTGCAAAGCGCGCTGGTGATGTATCCCATCTATACGTTTGGGAGCGAAGAGCAGAAGAAAAAGTGGCTGCCGCCGCTGCAGCAGGGAAAAGCGGTGGGGTGTTTTGGGCTGACGGAGCCGCAGTTCGGCTCGAATCCGGGAGGAATGCTGACGCGAGCGGTGAAGAAGGGCGCGAAATACATATTGAACGGCGAGAAGATGTGGATCACCAACGGGTCGCTCGCGGACATCGCGGTGGTGTGGGCGAAATGCGAAGACGAGAAGGTGCGGGGATTTTTAGTTGAGAAAGGGACGCCGGGATTCAAGGCCTGGGATGTGCATAGAAAATGGTCGCTGCGGGCATCCGTGACCAGCGGACTCTCGATGACGGATTGCGAAATTCCCGAAGAGAACTTGCTGCCGGGAGTGACTGGATTGCGCGGCCCCCTGAGCTGCTTAGACCAGGCGCGTTACGGAATCGGATGGGGCGGCCTGGGCGCGGCGATGGCGTGTTACGACACGGCGCTGCAATACGCAAAAACGCGAAAGCAATTTGCGAACAAGCCGATCGCTTCCCATCAGCTGGTGCAGGAAAAGCTGGCGTGGATGATCACGGAAATCGTGAAAGGCCAGTTACTGGCGCTGCACGTCGGACGGTTGAAGGATGCGGGCAAAGTGAATGCTTCGCACATATCCATGCTGAAGATGAACAACGTGGGCATCGCTCTGGAGACGGCGCGAAAGGCACGCGACATCCTGGGCGCGAACGGAATCGTGGACGATTACTGCATCATGCGACACATGAACAATCTCGAGAGCGTGTTCACCTACGAAGGCACGAACGACATTCATAAGCTGGTGATCGGCGAGAAGATCACCGGGATTTCCGCGTTCGTATAGCTCTTCTGTCCGCTCCTTCGCAATTTATACTGAGAGACGCCAAATCCTGTAAGCTGAGAGGGCAGCCCGGCGGGCTGTATCCCAGCGGGAGAATCTCCATGGTTCATCGCCCTTCCGTCATGCTTATCGGACTAGCTCTCCTGCTCAGTTGCGCAGCGAATCCTTCGTGTGCACAAGGACCTGCTGCCGTGAAGCCGAAGATCCGGGCGGTGACGGCGTTCGTCACGCTGGACCGGACGCAATACCAAAAGCAAATCGCGGATGCGGTGACGATGCTCAAACGAGCGCGGACGATTCTCGAATCGCGCGGCTACCCGGTGGAAACGATCCGGATCGCAACCCAGCCTTTTCCTGAATATACGAAGGGCATGACGGCCAAAGAGGAAATTTCATTTTTCCGAGGACTGGATGCGATTGCCACACATGAGGGATTCATTCTGGCGATCGGTCCGGCGATGCTTAACAAAGAGAGCACCGCGGCGGACGCCGACGTACTGGGGGAAATTCTGGCCAACACGAAGATGACCAACGGAACAGTTGCGGTGGCCGGTGAGGATGGCGTGCACTGGCCGGCAGTGGGCGCAGCGGCGCGCGTGATGAAGAGGCTGGAGAATACGGAGCACAGTGAAGGCAATTTTCGTTTTGCCGCGATGGCTATGGTGCAACCTTTGGGACCATTTTTTCCGGCAGCGTACAATGTTGGCTTTGGGCACCAGTTTGCGGTGGGACTGGAATCGGCGAACGTGGTGGCGGCCGCGTTTAAGGATGCGCCAGATCTGGCAACGGCGCGGCAGCGACTGGTGGACATGCTGGGCGCTGCGGCCTTGGACATACAGCATCATGCGCAGCGCGTGGACTTGGAAACAGGATGGCGCTACGCGGGAATTGATCTTTCGCCGGCGCCAGCGGGGAATGTCTCCATCGGCGCGGCGATGGAGAACCTGACGCAGCAGCCGTTTGGCAGCAGCGGAACGCTGACGGCGGCGGCAACGGTTACGGCGGCGATCAAAAGCATCGCTGTGCAGCAGACGGGATATTCCGGGCTGATGCTGCCGATTCTGGAAGATACGCGGCTGGCGCAGCGATGGAACGAAGGGCGCGTGGCGGTGGATGCGTTGCTCGCCTATTCGGCTGTGTGCGCTACCGGTCTCGACACGGTGCCTCTGCCCGGCGACGTGACCGAGGAGCAACTGGATTTGATGATTGGCGACATGGCGAGCCTGGCGGTGAAATGGAAGAAGCCTTTGACTGCGCGGCTACTGCCCGTGGCGGGCAGACAGCCGGGCGACATGACGGAATTCACGGATCCGAACCTGATCAATGTCATTCTTCCTCAGATGGGCCCAACGGAGCGGTGAAACAGCTCTTCTTACTCAGGGATTGCAAGTACAAACGGTGAAACCTGGAAATGGTGAAAACATGAGGAACATTCGGCGAGCTGGATTGATTATTTTCGTTTTGGCGGGAATGGCAATTCCGAGCGTGATGGAGGAAACGGGAACGTTGGCGGCGACGAAAGGAAATAAACGAGCAGAACAAGTGTCGAGCCTGAGCACGGCGGTTGTCGAGCCGATGGGCCTGGCATCCGCGGCGCAGGAGAAAGCCGAACAGAAAAACCCGTTCTTCGAGCCGAGCACGCTGCCATTCCAGGCGCCCCCATTCGACCGCATCAAGGACGGCGATTTCCAACCGGCGATTGACGAAGGAATCAAACAGGAACTCGCAGAGATTGAGAAGATTGCGAACAATCCCGAACCAGCCACGTTTGAAAACACGATTGTGGCCATGGAGAAATCCGGACAACTACTAACGCGCGCGCAACTGGCGTTTAATGCCCTGAACGGGGCCAACACCGACGAGACGCTCCAGAAAGTGGATCAATACGAAGCGCCGCGGCTTGCGGCGCGTCATGACGCCATCTACCTGAACGCCAAACTTTATGAGCGGGTGAAGAAGATCTACAACGAGCGAGACGAGCTGGAGCTGAGTCCGGAAGCGCTCAAGCTGGTGGAAGTCTATTACCACGACTTCGTGCACGCAGGCGCCAGGCTGCCGGACGCGGAGAAAGCCAAACTTCGGGAAATCAACAAACAACTCTCGACACTGGAGAGCGCGTTCCAGATCAAGCTGCTTGCGGCAACGAAGACTGCTGCCATGGTGGTGGATGAAAAGTCCGAGTTGGCGGGGTTGAGCGATGGCACCATCGCCGCGGACGCGCAAGCGGCGGAAAGCCGCGGGATGAAGGGCAAGTGGGTGATTCCTCTTCAGAACACCACGCAACAACCATCGCTGCAGTCGCTGAAGGACCGGGCGGTGCGCAAGGATTTGTTCGAGCATTCATGGACACGCGCGGAAAAAGGCGACGCCAACGATACGCGGGACACCATCGCCACGATCGCCAAGCTGCGCGCGGAAAAAGCGGCTCTGCTGGGCTATCCCAACTATGCCGCGTACGTGCTGGAAGACCAGATGGCGAAGAACCCCGCGGCCGTGGAATCTTTCCTGGGCAAGCTGGTACCGGCGGCGACGGCCAAGGCTCGAGAGGAAGGGAACACGATTCAGGAAGTGATTCGGCAGGACGGCGAGAAATTCACGCTCGAGCCATGGGACTGGAACCTCTACGCGGAGCAGGTGCGCAAGACGAAGTACGACCTGGACGAAAACGAGATCAAGCCCTATTTCGAATTAAACACGGTACTGGAGAGAGGAGTGTTCTACGCCGCGAACCAGCTTTACGGGCTGACGTTCAAGGAACGCAAGGACATTCCGGTGTACCAGCCGGATGTGAGGGTGTTTGAAGTGTTCGACAAGGACGGGTCGCCACTGGGGCTGATGTATTTCGACTACTTCAAGAGGGACAACAAATCCGGCGGGGCTTGGATGGACAACCTGGTGCTCCAGTCCAAGTTGCTGGGAACGAAACCGGTGATTTACAACGTGGCGAACTTCACCAAACCGGCGCCGGGAGAACCGGCGTTGTTGACCTTTGAGGATGTGACGACGATGTTCCATGAGTTCGGGCACGCGTTGCATGGATTCTTTGCCGATCAGGAGTATCCGACGTTGTCCGGCACAAATGTGGCGCGCGATTTCGTGGAATTTCCGTCGCAGTTCAACGAGCACTGGGCGCTGTATCCAGAGGTCCTGAAGAACTACGCGATCAACTACCATACCGGAAAGCCGATGCCGGAAGAGCTGGTGGAAAAGATCAAAAAGGCCGCCAAATTCAACCAGGGCTACCGGCTGACGGAACTTCTGGCGGCAGCGCAACTCGACATGCAGTGGCACACGCTTCCGGCAAGCGCGCCGAAGGAGAATGTGGATGAGTTCGAGAAGGAAGCGCTGAAGAGAACGCAGCTCGATCTACCGGATGTGCCGCCGCGTTACCGTTCGAGCTATTTTCTGCACATTTGGAGCAATGGGTACGCGGCCGGTTACTACGCGTATCTGTGGACGGAAATGCTGGATGACGACGCGTATGAGTGGTTCACAGAACACGGGGGAATGACGCGGGAGAACGGGCAGCGGTTCCGCGACCTGATCCTGTCGCGCGGGCATACGGAGGATTACGGCACGATGTTCCGGGCGTTCTACGGCAAGGACCCGGAAATTGGGCCGATGCTGAAGTACCGCGGGCTGGAGGCGAACGGCGAGAACCAGTAGCCGGCTCTTTGCAGTTGAACGTGGCGGCGAAGCCGGGCCTGAGTCCCGACCCTTCGCAGCGAGAACGAATCGCGTTCGCAGGACTCAATTAAGCGGATTGTGCTTTCGCAGGTTGTGGGATGCCCTGAAATTCCAGGGGAAGATGAGCGTCCACGAGGGATGCCCCGCCGTCCACGTCAATCAGCTGGCCGGTGATCCAACTTGCTTCCTCAGAACAAATCAAGGCGACCGCGTTGGCGATATCCGCGGGCTTTCCCAAACGGCCCATGGGAGTCCACCCACGCTCCTGCCATTCACGCACGCCAGTTTGGAAAACGTCCGGCAGGCTGTTCAGGACACTGTCCTCTACCCAACCAGGACTGATGGTGTTCACGGTGATGCCGCGGCTGGCAAGAGCCACAGCGAAGTAGCGCGCCAGCGCTTCCATGGCTGCTTTTGCAGCGCCCATGGCGACCCAAGGCTGCCAACTACCAAAGCGTCCACCGGGAGCAAATGTAATCGCGACAATCCTGCCGCCTGTGGACATCAATGGCGCGGCTTCGCGCACGGCGACGAGAAACGCTTTCGCCTGCGAATCCACCGCGGTGTCCCACTTATCGAGAGTGATTTCCATCGCGGCTTCGTAGAACGTGGGCGCTTCGGGGCGCGCATTGCTGACGAAAATATCCAGGTTGCCGAACTCCGAACGAACCTGCTGGAAAATCCGGCGCACTTCCTCGGCATGGCATACATCGGCTTGCACTAAAAACCCCTCTGAACCAAGTTCACGAATTTTCTGGAGAGTTGATTTGGCGGCATCGGCGTTCTGGTAATAGTGAACCGCGACCTGCGCGCCTTCTTTGGCAAGCTTGAGCGCGATCCCACGTCCAATGCCACGAGAGCTTCCGGTGACCAGGGCCTTTTTGCCTTTGAATGACATAGGCACCTCCTCCTAGCGTCATTGGGGGCGGATGTTAGCCCTCTTGCACAAAGCGGTCAATTGCTTGCAGGTCAATCCCAGGCGGAAGGACTATTCATCCGAATCGTCGGAGTCCATGGGGATATCGAAGCCGGCGCGGGCGAGGAGACGGCGAAGAGCGTTTTCCCCAGCGGCGCCACGCTGGGTACCAGCGATGTTTCCATCGCGATCAATCACGACATAGATGGGATACACATTGGCCTGATACATGGCAGCGAGATTGGTGTCGTCCATGAGAACGATCTTGCAGGTTCGGGGGTGAGCTTCGAGGTATTTCTTGACGGTTTTCTTGGATTCGCCGACATCAATAGCGAGGACAAGCAGGCCTTTATCGGCGAAGTCGTGATTGATCTTGTCCACGAAGGGAGCTTCGTCTGCGCAGTATTTACACCAGGTGGTCCAGAAGTCGAGGAGCACGACTTTGCCCTTGATGGAGGTGTTGTTGAAGGATTCGCCGTCGGTGGTGCGGGCGTTGAAGCGCGGGGCAGGCTCCTTTCCGGAGCCGAACGCCAAGGCGCAAAACGCGGCGAGAAGCAGGGAAAGGGAAAATGCAATTGCGACTTTGGCGGAGCCGGAACTCATGGCGGTTTATTGAGACAAGATATGCTCCTGAAGTGATGTGAGGTCAAGAGGGACAAGAAGAAGAAGGAATAATTTTGAAATCGGTGATGGGGTGGAGTTCCCAGAGAGTGTGAGAGAGCAGGCCCTTTTTCCCGCGCGGCTCGACATCGCCATTGGTTTTGAGGTGGGAGTCGTCATAGAAGAGCTGGCCGGAAACGCGAACGCATACGGCATGGATCATGACAGAGCCCCGCGTTGAAGGCTCCTTGTTGCGGAGCATTTTCGTTTTGATGTAATTGCGGACGGTATCGGTGCGCTGCTTCAGGTCTGCGTCGTCCACGAAATCGGGCTTGGGAGCTTCAACGACCATGCAATCGTCATCGGGTGTGGGCTTGTCCGTCGTGGTGCGCGGCTTGGTGCTGATCTGGATGTGATAGTCGCAATCGGCTTCCGTGGCGACGAGGTAGAGCCAACCGGTGGTCCGGACAATATCGCCTTCCTTGACGTTGAGGGAATTTGGGAATGCGGGGATGCGAGCCATCTCGAAGTCGGCGTCATTGTTGGTAACACCTTTGGCAGGCGCCAGCGCAAGAAGATCGGGGAGGGCGATGGCTTTGGGGTTGTCCACATTGGGATTGGGAGGAAGGCTGGTTTTGATCGTCCAACGTTTCGTGCCGGGACCACTGCAGGATTGAGCACTCGCGCCTGGTGCTGAAACGCCAAAGGCTGAAAGAGCCAGAACACCAAGAGCGATCAAGGGACATTTGAATTTGCGCATGAATTCGCCTCGTCGAGACTGAATCTGGAGGGTATTGATTACCGAATGAATACTCCAATGGGAAAAAAGAGTCAAGTGAGGAAAAGTACCTGAACAACTCGACGTGTGAGGGCCATGTGGAATAGGATGAGCGGAAGTTGCCTGATCCGATGAGCCGCGGACCTGCCTTTAAAGATAACGGCGGGCAGCCGCTCCCAGAACAGGCCCGAGAATGACGGAGAGAGAACGATGGAAGCACAACTGAGCCTGGAATTTTTGCGGGTGGTGGAGAACGCGGCGATTGCCGCCGCGAGGACGATGGGGTACGGCGACCGCCACAAGGCGGACGAAGTGGCCGTGGAAGCCATGCGCAAAACGATGGATTCGCTGCAGATGGACGGAACTATCGTCATCGGCGAAGGCGAACGTGACGAAGCGCCGATGCTGTTCATTGGCGAAAAGGTGGGTCTAGCGACGCACGCGCCAAACGCGAACTTTCCAGCTGTGGATATCGCCGTGGATCCGCTTGAAGGAACGAATCTGTGCGCGACGGGAGCGGCGAACGCGATCACGGTCCTGGCGGCGAGCGAGCGCGGGGGGCTTCTGCACGCGCCGGATCTGTACATGGAAAAGATCGTCGTGGGCCCGGCATGCAAAGGCGCGGTGGAGCTGGAAGCGCCGGTGGCGGACAATTTGAAGGCCATGGCCAAGAGGCTGGACCGGGACGTGGAAGACCTGGTGGTGATCGTGCTGGACCGGCCGCGGCACGAGAAACTGATCGGAGACATCCGAAACGCAGGCGCGCGAATTAAGCTGATCGGGGACGGAGATTTGTCCGCGGGAATTTCGGCGGCCGTGGTGGGGACGGGCGTGCACGCGGTGATGGGAATCGGCGGAGCGCCGGAGGGCGTATTGACGGCGGCGGCGCTGCGCTGTCTGAACGGGCAGATTCTGGCTAGGCTGATGATTGCGAAACCGGAACACGCCGAGCGGCTGGCCAAGATGGGCGTGAACGATCCCAAGCGGATTTACGATACGGAGGATCTGGCTCCCGGGAAACGGATGATCTTTGCATGCACGGGCGTGACGGACGGAAATTTATTGCGAGGAGTGCGGTTTTTCGGAGAAGGAATCCGCACGCATTCGATGATCATGACGCAGGACGAGCGGCAGGTGCGGTTCATTGATTCGGTGCATCTGGAGAAAAGACCGGATGTGAAGGTGCGATTTAATTGATGAAGGGATTGGGAAATAGGGATTACGAGGCGCAAGATTGATCATCGAGATGCGCACCTACAAAACGAAGCCGGGGATGCGCGCCGCGTTCCTGGAGATATTCCGCTCGAAATCAATTCCAGCGCACGACGAAATCGGAATGAAAATTCTCGGCCCGTTTCTCTCCGTCGAAGATCCCGACACATTCTTTTTTATGCGAGGATTTCCGGACCTGGCTTCCCGGGAGCCAATGAAAGCAAAATTTTATGAGGGAGAACTCTGGAAGCGCGAACTGGAGAACATCCTGATGCCCATGCTGGAAAAATATGAAGTCGTGCTCGTGGAGGATCCCGAGCGGCTGTTACAGTGGTAGAAAAAAGGTGCTCAAACTAGCGCAACATCCTTTTGTTTCTGTGACTTAGACGCGATTCACACTCGACACTCTGCGAACAGGCTAAATCCCCACGGCCTCGCACAATCGTGACCGGCGGTCATGTTTTCGGAATCCTGACCGGAAGAACAGGGACGCTTTCAGCACAGCGGGCTTGCATTGAGGGAATTCGCGAGGCCAGCTATGCGAAGCTAACGGGAGAGGCATGGGTGTGCGTGAGCACCCATCCGGGAGTCTGGTGATGGCCGAAGGATCGGTTTCGGGCGGTTCCTCTTCCTCGAAATCCCTGATGTGGATGACCGCGGCGCTTTTTGCCGGGATGGCAGTCCTCTTAGTGGGGGGACTCTTCCTGGCGGGCCGCGTTGTGCGTTCCTACGGGATTCGCGCTTCGCTGGGTTCCACGACCGTACAGACGAAGCAAGGAACGTACCGGCTCGAGAGGGAAAGGGAAGTCGGGCCCGCAGTGCCGATGTATCCGCACGCTTCCCTGGTGGTGCCGGACGACGATGCGGCGGTCCAAGCCGCCAAAGACGCGGAAAACGGCATTGCGCGAGTGACCTATGAATCGGACGATTCCAGGGACTTCATTGATAAATGGTATCAGGATCATTTGCCGCAAGGATTTGAGCGCCACGATGCGGAAACGCCGCGGACGGAAATTTTGATGGCGGCGGGAGTGCAGGACAGCGATATTGCCTTCGGTGCAACAAAAAACGGGCACACCAGAGTCGTAGTGCTATCGGAAATGACGGGCGGCACCACCAAGATCTCCATTGTGAGGATTGAGAGGCCCGAACCGGCCGACTCCGATCCCGCTCCTCCGCAACAACCGTAAAAAATCAGAATCCGTTTTCATTGAGAAGAGAAATGAAGCGAGCGCCCGAGCGCGCTTGACCGCCCTGTGCGGCCAGTCGTAAGGAACGCGGACTTGAATTCCGCTCAGCGTGGAAGAAAAGTTGCGTTCCGCGCGCGGGGATCCAGGATAGAGGGAAACAACGCAGCGGGAATACCAAGAGCGTGCGCTTTGGCTGCGAGGGTTCGCCTTGCGCGGCCGGCTTGTGCGCTCGGAGTACAGAAGTCCGGATTCGTGGATATCGTGAACGTAGGAGCGTTGGCGCTGGTGCCACCTCCGCCGCCCGGCGGATTGGAAACCGTGGTGCCCTGCTGATCTGGAGAAGGCTTGTTGTAGACGGAGACAATCGCGCAGCCTTCGGTCTGAAGATAGCTGCTGTCCACAGTGACCTGGATCAGCGAAGAAGTGATGCTGTCCGGAGTGAACGTGTATTGCGACGGGCCAAAATTCCAATAGACGAGGGATCCTCCGGTGGGATCGGAAGTGGGAAGGAAATTGGATCCGTTGATCATGAGAGTGAGGGAGGCGCTACCCGGAGCAGTAATCGTGGGTGAGATGGAAGAGACGACTGGGACAGGATTGGGCGGAGGATTGATGATGAAAGCGACGCTGTTCGAGAGGCCGTTGTCCGTGGAGCCTGAGTGAGGATTCAGCGTATTGACGATGGCGCTTCCAGGCTGCGCAACGAGTGCAGCAGGAACAGTGGCGGTCATGTAGAGGATGTTGCCAGAACTGTCGGTTACCACTGTGGAAGCGATGGTTTTGCCATTCCATTGGACCACGGTCTTGGTGACGAACCCACCTCCCTGGACGGTGAGAGTAAAGTCCGGGCTCCCTGCGGCAACGGTGGAAGGCGACAGCGTGGTGATCACGGCGCCGGTGTTGTTCTGAAACGTATTCCCATAATCATTGCAGCCAGAAACGAAGATGATAGCCGCAAGACTGCCCAAGCAAACTGCCCAAACCCGCTTCATGAAGACTCCCCTTCCAAGCCCTGGCAAACGGCAGTGCCGCAGCCATGCCGAACCGGCGACGAGATTAGGATGCACAATCACCGTGGAGCGTTGACCCACGCGAGGAGACCCCTGCGCGAGACCGACTTGCCACACCCCCCGACTGATCACCTCTGTTGTTGAACTCCCTAATCATTCCATCCAACGGGGTGGGAGGTCAATGAGGAGGAACCGTGGAATCGGGCGGAGAAGGAGAGGAGTTGAGAGCTTCGAGAGACGCGCGAGCCAAAGCTTGAACCCGGGCCGCACACTCTGGGTCGCGGACGGGAACGGCCTCTGCAGCCCGGTAGGAAGCGATCGCCTGCGGATTGCGTCCGAGTTTCGCGAGAGCGTCGCCACGAAGAAGCAGGAAGAGCGGATTGGAAGGATATGCTTCCGCCAGAGGAGAGATGAGCTGTAGGGCGCGGTCGTAGTTTTGGTCGTATTTGATGGAGTTTAGGGCGAGATAGAATGACGCGTCTTGACGGGAGAGCTGGCCATTCGCTATGGCGATTTCAAGCTGGCGAATGCCGTCCTGCTTGCTGCCTCCGGGAATGCCCATGAAGAAGCGCAGGATTTTGGCGATGGTGCCGAGAGTGTCCACGTAGTAGTTGTAAAGACCCAACCCGAAGTCCGCGTCGGCGAAATTCGGGTCCAGCTGAAGCGCTTGGAGAAATTGTTCGCGTGCGCGAACTCCCGCGCGCGCTATGTTGCGATTTTCCCCGCGAAGGCCGTAAAGGCGCGCAGCCAGGGCCTGACCCATTCCCGCATAAAAATGCATTGGGGCGGTTTCCTGCTTTTTGAGTTGGGCTTCCGCGAGGGAAATGACTTTCGCAGCGAGCTCGAGATAACGCTGATCCCGAGGGAGTTTGGGGCGGCGGCGCGCATCGGTGAAGCCATATTTGTACTCGGCCGAGGTGCACCAGATTTTCCAGCCAAGGGCTTCGGCTTCGAGAAGGAAACCGAGGGGATCCTCGGGACGGGCTTGCTCCAGGCCGTGCGCTTCAGAGATGGCGCCGTCGAGATCAAACGAATAGATTTTTTGCAGGATCGGTGCAGCTTCTGGCGCGTAGTCCGAAGCGAAAACGCAAGGAGGACAACAAGCGAGCAAGGAAGCCAGCAGGGTTAGCGGGAGTAAGCAGACGAAACGCCGATGCCTGATGAGGAGTCCGCGAAGATGACCAAGCACATTCACGATTGTCTGGAGACCATTCTAACAGCGCGCTGCACAGCGGGATATTCGAGAAGCATTTGGGCAAGGGAGAAGCATTTGCTATTCTCGCTGCGCGATGGGCGGGGTCGTATGCTCGCAAGGACCAATGCTCGGTCGAGTGATCGGCCGGAAAGAGTGCGTGGCGCTGAACACTTCCGGCAGTTGACGGAGGGAGTGTCCGGAGCGTATCGCCTCTTTGTAAACCTGCTCGGCGCTTCAAGCGTGCACTGAGGCTTCCTGCTGGTATGGTGTACGGGTACGAGTCCATATGCGAGTGGCCGCAAATCCTATAGGCAAGAGGTGAAAAGTATGGCCATAGTCCCCCGTGTGCAAGGAAATCGGGCATTTTTCGCGGCAGCCGTCTGCGTATCCGTGCTTCTGGCATGCGTTGCGTCGCCTCCCGCGAGCGGCCAAAACCAAAAGAAGAAAAAGAACAACCCACCAGCGGAATCTCCGTCGACACCCATCATTCCCATGACGGATGAGCAGCAAATTGATTATTTGATTTCCGGGATGCTCGGCGCCTGGCAGATCGGTGACGCGGAGCGTATGCATCAGTTCTATTCGGATGATGTTTCCGTGGTCAAAAGCATCTGGGAACCGCCGGTAATGGGCTGGGCAAAGTACGCACAACTCTACAAGCAGGAACGGAGCAGCATGGAGCAGGTGCGGCTGGACCGGAGCAATACGTTCATCTGGGTGAACGGGAACACGGCATGGGCGTGCTACCAGTGGGATTTTTCAGCAGTAATCAGTGGACAACTGCAAGGCGCACGCGGACAAACCACACTGGTCCTCGTTAAAAAGGACAATCGCTGGCTGATTGTACATGATCATTCAAACGTGGTCGAAAGAGCCCAAGCAAGGCCTGCTTCCGGCCCAACCCCAGGCATACAGGAACCGAACCAACAGAAACCGGGGCGGTAGAAGCGCCGGGAGTTTCACCTCCGCGGCGGCAGGCAGCTCAGAAGTTCTTCAGTCCCTGATAGAGCCAGAGACCGGCCGTAACCACCAGCAGTGTACCAGCCAGGATTCCTGTCAGGAGAATCGGCCGCGAGAGCGTGTTGATCCTGCTCACCAGCTGGCGCTGCTCCTTGGCCATGTGTTCTTCGGCCGGATCAATGAACAACTGATCGTCCTCGTGGCTTTCCAGGAGATTCCGCCAGAGGAGAAGTCCCAGAAAGACGGCGGTGACGACTGCCCAAACGATGAGAAGGTAGAGAACAGGCCCCGAAAGCGTATAAGAATCCATGTTGACCTCCCACTGGATCCGGTCCGCCGTGCCTGGCCCGAAAGGTCAAGCAAGGGGTACTAAGGCTTATCTGAGGCGGAGTATAGCACCAAGCATTAAAAAAGCCAGTCCATCCCATTTACGAAAGT
>DATJAD010000153.1:0-4309 GCA_035516615.1 Candidatus Acidiferrum sp. | reverse complement strand
GTGAGAAGGCCGCTGATGAGGATTTCAATGGCACCGCCGAGGAGAGCCAAGCCTACGGGAAAGCCAAGGAAATACATGGAGCCGGAAAGGCCCTCCCCCATGAAGGCCAAAGATCCGCTGATCACGCACATGGGGCCGTTGAACTCGTCGGCGGTGAGAGAAGGCTTGGCCGCACGGATGGAACCGAGGCCCTTGGACCACATGTCGGACGTGGAGAGGCCGAAGCTGCCCGGGAGCGGTCCTAAGCTCAGTCCCCCCGACAAGTAATGCAAATTCTTGCGATCACCGGTACTGCTGTCCGCCAAATAGAGCGTGCCCCCAGCGACTCCTATGACTGCAAGGCCGCCGGAGATGCCGGAGGAAGTGGTGAACGTCCACGGAGTCGTGTGGTTGAAGTGCGCGAGCATCCGAGCTTCAAACGCGCCCATGGGGATTAGCCTTTCGTGCGCAGCGAGAGAGGCGCGCTGATTCACGCAGCATTGCGGCCAGGCTCCGCAGAGCAGAGACGAAAATTCGGCGCGGAGTATGCCCCAGCGAACGAGAGAATACAATAGTCATTGGCGCGAAGGGGAACCGGCTTGCAAAGCGGAGCACCGCCCGGAAATTCAAGATGACTACTTTTGAAGAGACGCGAGCTTTTTGCGGGAAAAAGGGACGGCGTAGGCGGCGGGAGGATTGTGGGAAGTGGCTTTGGAGGCTTGCTGGTAATAGTCGAGAGCTTTTTGCTTGTCGCCCAATTTTTCGTAGGTTTGGGCAATGAGACATTGGATGAAAGGATCTTTTTGATTGGCCTTGAGGAACGCTGTCAACGCTGTGTTGTAATCGTTCGCATAAAACGCGACGTAGCCTTCCAAATAAGGAAGGAACTGTGTCTGCTCCGGGTTGGTACCTTTCTCAAGGATGACTTTGGCGGCAGCGACGTGATTCAAAGCTTCCTGGTGGTTCCCACTGCGGGCGGCGATGCGGGCGAGCGCATGCTCCCAGCGGAAACTCCAGAGATCAGCGCGGGCCGAAGTGATGTTCGGCTCGTCCAGGCCAATGTCGTGGCCAAGGCTGTACCAGTGGTAAGCGGCTTTGGAGTCGCCGGATTCCAAACACACGCGGGCGGCCTCGTCAGCAATTTCCCCTTGTTGGTAGAAATTTTTGACGCTGGCAAAGTAGCCGAAGACTTTCTGCTCGTGTTCGACCGTCTTCGGGCAATCTGAGTCAAAAGCGTAAGAGATGGCCATGGCGCGCTCTGCCGTGGCTTTGTTTTCCGGCGTGCCGGCGGCGTTGATGGCCTTCTCGAAATACGTGCGTGCTTCTTCGCCGCGGCCCATGAGATCCAGAACGCTGCCCGCAGCGATGAGCGCAGGAAGAGAATCCGGCGAAGACTGGAGCGTCTGGCGATAGAGGGCCAATGCGTCGTCGAGCTTGCCTTCGTGAAGAAGTTGCTGGCCCTGCTTGAGGAATTCAAGTTGCTCTTCGCGCGGAGCAGGGGCCTGGGCAAATGCGACGCCAGCCGAGATCAAGAATAAACAAAGGACAGACAGAATTGCGCGCATGGGGTTTGCCTCGCGGAGATTATGACACGAAGAGAGATTCCAGATGCAAGGAGCGCAAGCAGATGCAGGGACCCTCGCTTCGCCTGGAATGACTGACGGTTTGCTATTATTGTGCACCAGCAGCTTAAAGACTTTGGAAACCGAATGAATTTCGCGCGTAAGCTTCGTTTCTTTGGCGTACTTTGCGTTCCATACCTTATGGCCAGCGCTGTCTCCGCGCAATCACTGGACCTGCGCTGGAAGAGAGATTTTCCCAAGGAGGTTTCGTGGTACGTGCGAACGTCCGCAGGAATTCTTCTGGTCAAGGCTGGAAAAAGTCTGACCGCCGTGAATGGAGCGGACGGAAAGGAACTCTGGGTGCTGCCGGATGTTGAGTCCGGTGCCGGGTTTCAAGACCTGTCGGGATCGTATGTGCGTGGCCGGAATCTTCTAGAAGTGCCCCAGATGGGAGTGCTGCTTCTGAACCGAGTAAAGTTGCCTGGCGATTCCGACGGCCGGTTGATCGCGCTGAACCTCATGACGGGAAAGAGGCTCTGGGACGAGCCGCAACTGGACGACTTAATGACCGCAGTTCCTTTGTACAGAGACGGCCAAATTGTGCTGGTTTCCAGGCGGATGCAGAAAAAAGTGGTCGCCGGGGAGATTGCGGTCTCGGGCGCAACGGGAGTCCCGATCCTACCCTATCCTTACCGTTTTGAATTGCAGCGCATGGACCCGGTGACCGGAAAAGTACAGTGGAGATCGGAGTACCCGGAGACTTTCTTGCCTGGAGTGCAGACCGTAGCTGCAATTGCCAATCAACTGTTCATTTACGTCGGCAACCGGTTCGTGGGAAGTGTTGACCTCGTAAGCGGAAGCCGTATGTGGGAAGAGAGCTCGCGATCGCTCCATGCAGATACCGTGCTGTTGCCATTGCAACAGACAGATGATGGGCTAGTCTACGGGTCGAAAGCCGTACAGGAGGTTAACCTGGCGACAGGGAAAGTCCGCTGGGAAATTGACGGGCTCGGCAGGATCACAGGGATCGCCACTTCAAATGGGTTGGTGGTTGCAATCGGGGAGGAGAACATTGCCACAGTGGATGCGAAAACAGGAAAGGAGAAATGGCGCAGGAGAACTCACGGGCACACCACGAACATTCTATGGGACAAACCGACCGACGCCGTAATTTTCGTGGACGGGAAGGGATTACACAAGGCGGAGAGGACCACGGGCAGGTCACTTCTCGATGCGCCGCTGCAGACGGCTAGCCACCCTTACGCCATCCGCCGGGCCGGATCCGAAGCGCTCGTGACGATCTCGACGGGCGACGTTTGCGCCTACGACCTTAGGACTGGGAAGAAACTCTTCACGGAGGGAAAGCTTGAAGCCTACTTCCGAGGCGAAGCCTTCCTGGATCATTGGCCCATGCCCGAAGGTGGACAGGGCTTGGTTCAGTTGACGAAGAGACCTTCAGAAACGGAATGGAACGGCATACGGAAGGGCACCCTGCTCCCTGGAGATGTTGTGAGCCGTTTGCAAGGATACGCCCCGGAGACCGAAGGGGGGTTGGATGCGTACGAGACCGAGAAAGAGAGAGAAGGAAGCAAGGTTTGGTGGATTGATCCAAATACAAACCGCCAGATTTCCTTTGGAGTTTCTGGAGAACATCACGACGTCAGCAGACCGATGGGAATGGTATTTGCTGTTGAGGGAAATGAGCTGTGGGGGGCTGCCGTCACCACGAAGTAGGGCCCGCTGCCGGGCGGGAACGTAATGTAAAGTCCAGCCCGCTGCCCGAAAGCCAGAAGTCGAATGAGATAACCTCCGACGCAAAGAGAGTCGGGAGGAAATGCACGCGAGTGAAGCGAGAAACTATGTGTGGTCAATGAGGCGATGGTGGATGGCGTAGAGGGCGAGTTCGAGGCGGTCGGAAACGCCGAGCTTGTCGAAGATGTTGTGGAGATGGTTTTTGACGGTTTGTTCGGAGATGAAAAGCTTTTCGCCAATTTCTTTGTTGCGGAAACCCTGGGCGACCAGCTGGACGATTTCCTTTTCGCGGTCGCTGAGAAGCGGCTTTTCGCGGCGCGGACCAGTGTCGGAAGATTTCGCGAAAGCCTTCATGACTTCGGCGGTCATGCGATTGTCGAGCCAGATCTCGCCTGCGTGGACGCGATGAATGCTCTTGACCAGGAGATCGGTGGCGGATTGCTTCAGGACGACGCCGCGGGCGCCGAGGCGCATGGCGCGGACGACGTCGCGGTCATCTTCAGCGGCAGTAAGGACGATGACGCGCGTGGGAAGCTGATCGAAGTTGACTTCCTCAAGGACAGCGAGACCGTCTTTATCCGGCATGCGAAGATCGAGGAGAAGAATTTCCGGTTTGAGCTTGGTGAGAAGCTTGATGCACTCGGCGCCGTTCTGAGCTTCACCGACGATAGTGATATCCTCGTCGCCGTCGAGGAGCTTGCGGAGGCCGTCGCGAAAGATGGCGTGGTCGTCGGCCATGAGGACACGGATTTGTTGTTTGGTTTTAGCCATACTAGCCGATGGGTATTTCGACAGTCAGACGCGCCCCATGCCCCGGGTTTGACTCCACGGTCAAAACCCCATTGACGGTCCGCGTGCGCTCCTTGATGGAAATAGGACCCAGCCGCAGCCGATCCAGTTCATCCCCGGTAAACCGGCCGGCGAAGCTGAACCCTTCGCCGTTATCGTCCACCACCAACATCAGGCGGCTGTCATCCTGCGAGAGTTTTACCACGACATGGGTAGCCTTCGCATGC
>DATJAD010000152.1:0-15842 GCA_035516615.1 Candidatus Acidiferrum sp. | reverse complement strand
AGGACCTGCTTCGTCGCTGGAGTCACCATCGTTCGCTCAGAGTCGCTCGTCGGACTTCCATGCGGCCCGCGCCCGTCGGCAAAGAGCGGCAGATCTTCCAGATTCAAATCGTACTTCCCGATGCCTTTGTAGGATTCTCCGTCGCGGCCCGCGCGAAACTCGATTCCGCCTACCACATGCGCCAGATCGTAGAGTCCAATCGGCAGCCGGCTTTCCACGCTCACCAGATTGATCGCGTCCACCACGGAATTGATGCGCGGCATATTCTTTCCGGAAATCACCCGCCGCAGAAGGGCTTCCGCGGAACCGCGATACCGCGCGGGATCTTTTCCCAGCGCCTTGTAGCCTGCGCGCGTCGCCAGAATCGCGGGAGATTCCAGAACCGCGCGCGGTTCCGGCAGCTTTACGATTTTCTCTTCCGCGGCGCGCAATTCCGCCTCGAGTCCCGGCGAAGTGGGCGCGACTTCCACATCGGCGGAAACGCAGCCGAGCGCCGCCCGCGGACATTTGGTTTTCAGCGCCGCATCAATCGTGACCTGAATCATTCCGCCCTCGAAAAACACTTCACCCAAAATGAAAAAGCAAAGTGCGAGTCTACTCTTCTTTCTGGTCTTCCTCTTGCTTCGGCTCTCCCTTCTGCGGTTTTTCTTCTTCGCGCGGTTTTGGCGGCGGCTCCTGCAGTTTGCGGAGATACTCCGGCCTCGAATGCGCGTAATGTTCGGCGGGAACTTTTCCATCGAGCCACGCGGTATCCATCGGATAAACGAGCGGATCGAAAATTACGATATAGAAATGCCAGAGGAGAATCGAAAACGTCGCCAGAATGGCTTCATAGAAATGCACGGCCGTGGCGGCGTCGGCCATCCATTTCGGAAAGTGGCGCAGCGTGAAATTATTGAACCATAGTAGGAATCCGGAAACCGCCATCACCGCGGTGCCCCACAAAAACGCCCAGTATTCCATCTTCTCCGCGTAGTTGAATTTTCCGAACCTCGGCGACTCTTTTCGCAGACCAACATTGAAAAACAAAATGTGAAGCAAATCAGTCGCGTCCTTGTATTTCGGAAGCATCGCCCAAAGAAATGCGCGATCGCGCTTGTTCACCGAAAGATGGATGAAGTGGTACACGGTGGAAGCGATGAGAATTACCGCGGCGATGCGATGCAGCAAGCCGCGCAACGCGAAATGGCTGCCTTCCCAATACAGCAGTGGCTGCGCATACCAGGCATCCGGATATTTCAGAGCGAATCCGGTAATCGCGAGTGCGGGAAAACTCAGCATCACGCCCCAGTGCGCGATGCGGAACCACAGATTCATGCGAACGACTTGCGGCCCGCCGACCGTGCGGACCGCGCGGCGGCGCATTTTCGCCAGCAGGTCTATGAAGTTGTGCAGCAGCATGAAGCCGAGCGTGAAAGGGATAAGAGTCAGATAGAGCCAGCGAATCCATTTCACGACCGGGTTTGCGTTTGCACTCGAAATCATCACGTGTACGGGACCGATCGCAAAAGTTTGTCCCGCACCGGCGTGGCACTGGCCGCAGGTCTTGGCGAGATTGGCGGGATTCACCGTGGAGCGAGGATCGCTCGAAGGAAAAATATTATGCACGCCGTGACAGGAAGCGCAGTTGGCAACAGTTTGCGAACCTTCGCGGCTGGCCAGCCCGTGATAGCTGTCGGCGTAGGTCGGAACGCGGTCCGCGGGGAGATTGTAGCGGACGGCCAGGCGCGTCTCGCCGTGGCAGCGGCCGCAGGTCACCGTGGAAACGCGCGCGGCGTTCACCAGCGACTGCGGTTCCTTTGGGCCAAGGATCAGATGTTCGCCGTGGCAATCGGTGCACACGGGCGCGTCGGTGTTGCCCTCCTGCATGGCCTGGCCGTGGATGCTTTGGATATAAGTTTTTGCGATTTCGGAGTGGCATTGGGCACAGGTTTTCGCGACGTTCCAATGATTGATGGTGGATCGCGGATCGCGCGCGGGGAAAATCGCGTGGCTGCCGTGGCAATCGGAGCACGTGGCGGCGCTCGCATCGCCCGCCTGGACGGCACGGCCGTGCACACTCTGGAGATAAAGTTCGACGGGATGTGCAAACGGGATTTTGTGTTTTGAAAGAAAGTCCGAATTGCTATGGCAAGTCGCGCAAGTGCCGGGGAGATTTTTCTTCGCCACAGTGGAATTTGGATCGCCCGCGGCGAGAATTTTATGCACGGGGCCGTGGCAGGATTCGCAATTCGGCCCGTAGGGATCGCCGGCTTTGGCGGCCAGGCCGTGAATGCTTTCCCGCAGATCTTTCACTTCCTGGGTGTGACAGGTTTCACAGCGGGCGAACGCCGTTTTCGCGGGGCCGATCGTGTGAGGATCGCCGTGGCAGGATTGGCAGGCGTCTTCGCCGAGCGCGGCATGGACGCTATTAGGCATATCGTGCGCTTCGTCTGCGTGGCAGGTGGAGCATTGTACCTTCTGAATTTTGGCGGGGTGGGGATATTCCTTGATATCCGTGTGGCAATCGCGGCAGGCCAGGATGCCATGGACGCTTGCGGTGTGCTTCGCGGGATCAATTGAAAGAATTTTGCCCTTTTCTGACTTGAAGTCCGGCTGCCCGTGGCAGGAGAGGCACTCTTCATCTTGCTTCAGCGGTTTGGCGTTCTGTGCGCGAGCGAAATTCGGAAATGCGATGAACAGCGCAAACGATAAAGCAAACACTGTCCGAACGCGAAGCAACGAACCATCTCCGCCAGAGGCGCACGTCATAGAGCTACTCAGACCGTTTTCCCCTTACTGCACACCCAGATCGGTGAGGACCTTGGGATTCTGCTCGTCCACCGCCAGGAGCGTGTGGCAGGCGGAACAATCGTTGGTAATGGTTTGTCCATCGGCGCTGGTGTGGCTGCCATCGTGGCAGCGGAAGCAGCCGGGATAGTCCATGTGCCCGAGGTTGTTGGGATACGTGCCCCAGGTCACGTTCATCGCGGGAAACACGTTCCGCAGATAAACGGCGGCAACCTGCTCGGCGGATTGCTGGATAACGGAGCGGCGGCTCTGGTAAATCGCCGGATACGCCGTGCGGTAATACTCACTGATCGAGTTCACAATTTCGCGCTGCGCGGTATCGCGATCAGGATAGTTGGCTTTCAAAACATCGACCGCTTTCTTCCTGATGAAAGGCAAATCGGCACTGATCAAGCCCTCTGCCAGTCGTTTGTTCACGCCTTCTTCGGGAGTCTCGAAAACGTGTGTGGGCCGGTTGTGGCAGTCCACGCAATCCATAGTGCGATGTTCACCGGAAGCGAGCTGTTGCTGCGTGACTTTAATGTCGGTAGAAACGTACTTCGTGGTCTTGCCGCTGGGATCGGTGTAATAGACGACGGGAATCACCTGCCGTTGCGGATCAATGGAGATGTATTGGACGTTTTCTCCCTCGGAGACGTGATGGCCGTGGATACCGACGTTGGTTTCGCCGTTGCGGCCGCCGATTTTCATCACCACCACGCTGGTGAGCTTGGTATTTTTCTCGTCGTCCTGATACTTGGTGAGGACGAGGAAGCGGTCTCCGCTAAAGCGCTGCGGCCAGTGACACTGTTCGCAGGTTTCGCGCGCGGGACGGAGATATTTGACGGGCGAGGGAATCGGGCGCGAGTAGGTGTGAAAGGTGACAGCGAAAACCTGGCGCACACCGGAAAGCTTAGAGCGAACGAACCATCCGGCGCCCGGGCCGATGTGGCAATCCACGCATGCAACTCGGGAATGTGGAGAGTTCTGATAGGCGGTGAATTCGGGCTGCATGACAGTGTGGCAGGTTTGGCCGCAGAACTTCGGCGAATCCATGTAAGAGACCCCGCTATAGGAAGCCGTGCCCATGATGATCATGTTGACGAAGGTCAAACCGCCAACCCAGAGAAGGGCGTGCTGGACACCGGCGGAGCCGAGATTGATTTGTGGATAGACGGAAGGAATCTGGTTCAGGGCGCGGAGCCGATGACGGTGCACGACGATGCCGACGGGGATAAGGATCAAACCCACGGCAAAGATGACCGGAAGAATCAGGAAGGCGAGAATCCCGATGTAGGGGTTGACCGTTCCGGCCAGCACGAGTTCGTAGAACCAGAAGATGAGGAGGGCGAGGGCGCTGCTTGTGGTGAGAACAACGCCCGTGAGGGAAATCCAGTTCTGGCCGAAAAAATAGAGCAGGCGAACCTGTGTTCGGAAGAAGTCGCGGGAACTCATCGGGAGCCGTCAAGCCTCACATTTCTCTGCAGGCCGGGAAGAATCAGCCGGCAGAAACACATCCACCTACGTGCAGGCCGAGCTCGCGATGGTGTTCCCTCAGTCGAATTCTGCGGCCCGGATCACTAACTTTCAGACATGAAGCAGAAACAAGGAACTCCTACGGTTCACCGCAGGAGTCCGGCCGCTACTTTGCCAGACTGCGGACGTAGGCGACCATCTCCTTGATCTCATCGGGCTTCATGCTTGCGCCATACTTGGGCATTTTGCCTTTGCCCTTTTCGATGATCTCGGCGAGCTCCGCATCCGATTTGCCTTTCGAATCCGCGAAGCTGGGAACCTTCATGGCTTTGCCTGCGGGCGTTTCGGCTTTGCCGTCCGGGCCATGACAGCCGGCGCATTTCTGCTTGTAGACGGCGGCGGACTTTTCGTCCGACCGTGCCGACACGGAAAGCATTCCCGCTGCTGCCACTACGCCTGCTGCGAGAGCGATGCGCATCGTCCAATTGAGTTTCATGTTCCTTAACCTCCTAGACAAGATTCAAACCGTTCCCTACTCGCGGAGCCCGCAATGAAACTTCGCGAACCGCCACGAGGGGTGATTATAACAGCCGCCGCTGCGACCCGAGGGCCGCCTCGAAATTTCTTTCTGCTACAGCACCGACGGACCCCTGGAAAATTTTGACTCCATGGGCTTTCTTCATGCCTCCCAAGGTTCTCCTCAAGAAGGCTTTCGTTCCAACTGCCGGATGAACAGATACAAACCCAAGACCGTAGCGAATATGAAGATCAGGGAGAGCGCCAGACCCCGGCGGCGGTAGGAAGCCTCCCCCAGCGCAGCCTGACCCGCTTTAAAGGTGGCTTCGGTGACTTTGAATCCCGCTTCGAGGTTTTCTTCCACTTTGGAAAGAGAAACGCTATGGATTGAGACGCGCGCTTTCGTCAGATCATCGCGCGCCTGGTCCAGTTCCATTTTGGGCTGGCCGACTTCGACGCCGGCTTGCTCAGCAGTATTCAAGATCTCCCTGGAGCGAGTGATAGAGGCATCCAGTTTGACCAGCTGGGCGTGGATTTTATCGGCTGCTTCGTAGCCTGGGTCACCGCTCGAATGGCATTTCATGCAAATGGCGTCGTCACTCGTGCCAATGAAAGCGTCCGTGGGATGCAGGATGCCGTGATTCGAATGGCAGGTCACGCAACCCGGCAGACCCAGGGTTGCAAAAGCATCCTTATGGGGACTGGAATCGAATAGCTCGGCCTGAAAAACGTGGCAGGTGGAGCAGACGTTAACCACAGAAGAGACTCCAGGCGGCGCAGCGCCATGGCTCCCATGGCAGGTGGAACATGTGGGAGCACTCAGATCGCCGCCTTCAACCAGCGCTTTGTGATGGACGCTGGTGTCGTACAGGGCCAACTGATTGGTGGGAATCTTGTAGGGTTTCATGTAATCGGCGTTGGCATGGCAGGCGCCGCAGGTGTGCGCGACGTTCACCGGATAGACTCTCGCGCGAGGATCATTGGGGGGCTGAATATCGTGGACGCCGTGGCAATCAATGCACACGGCAACCTTATCATCGCCCTTCGCAAGCAGCTTGCCATGGACGCTGGTGAGATATTGGGAATATTGATCGGTGCGCAGCGAAGGATTGAAACCGCGCATATAGGCGGCGTCGCCGTGGCAGCGGGCGCAGAACTCGGGAACCTGTTTGCGTTCCGGGCGGCCCTTGAAACCTGCCGCCTTGCTCATGGCCTTGTCCATGTCTGAGGAAGTGGGATCGCCTCCGTGGCAACCCGCGCAGGTGATGCCTTTCTGAGCGTGAATGCTCTGCGAATATTCCGCGGGATCCACATGATATGGAGCGTCGAGCTGGGAGTGGCAGTCGAGGCAAGTGTTTTTGGTCTGCGCGGCAAGGCGGGAGGCAGAGAACAAAAACAGCACGCCACAAAATAAGCATGCGACAAAGATCCGCGCGCACAATCCGAGCGCGCCATCCACGAGGCCTATTTTCCCGCCGGATTCGAGACTCAGCCGCACGCCGAACTCTCTTTCCATTCCCTTCCCGCAAAAGCCAACGCGCTTATTTCGCCAGATACGCGTAAGCCGTCATCCCAACGAAGTAGGCCAACGCGAAAACACCCAAACCTGCAATCCAGCGCTTGCCGCGGCCGCCTTTGTCGTTATCGAAGAAAGGCAAAAACGTCCAGACGGCGCCGGCCAGGCCGAAGACGAGTACACCGAGAAGGTCACCTGCTATGGGGCCAATTTTGGCAGGCAAAAAGCGCAGGGTCTGGAACATAAACATGAAATACCATTCGGGCCGGATCCCTGCGGGCGCCGAGCCGAATAGATCCGCTTTGGCACCCAATTCCCAAGGCCGGAAAGCCGCGAGACATCCCAGCGCGCCGAGAGCCACGTACCAGGCCATGAGTTCGCGCAGAAAGAAATTGGGGAAGAAGCGAACTTCGCGCGCTTTCTCCGGATGTGCCTTCCATTCGGCCTCGATGCTCGGAGGAACGCTCATGCCGAAACGCTGGACAAGAAAAAGATGTAGGCCGATGAACAGGGTCGCCAGACCGGGAAGGATGGCGACGTGAATTCCGAAAAAGCGGGTCAGCGTGGCGCCGGAAACGTCATCGCCGCCGCGCAGGAAGACCAAAATCCAGTGACCGATCACGGGGACTTGCGCAGCCATATCGGTTCCGACTTTGGTGGCGAACAGCGAGAGCATGTTCCAGGGCAGAAGATATCCGCTGAAACCGAAACCGAGGACGAGAAAAAGGAGAATCATGCCACTGAGCCAGGTGAGTTCGCGGGGCTTGCGGTAGGACTTGAGGAAAAAGACGCTGAACATGTGAGCGATGGCGGTAAGGATCATAACGTTGGCGCCCCAGGAATGAATGGAGCGAATCAGCCAGCCAAAGCGCACGTTGGTCATGATGTACTGGACGCTTTCGAAGGCGCCGTCTGGAGTGGGCCGGTAGTAAAGAAGCAACAAGATTCCGGTGACGACCTGAATGCCGAACAGGAAAAGGGTCATGCCGCCGAGAAAATAAAAGTAGGAAAAACGGTGGGTGGGGACGGTCTTATGGCGGACAAAGGCCATCAGCTCGTCCCAACCAAAACGGTCGTCGAGCCACTGCCGGATGCTGGAAGCCGCGCTCATTCAGCTGTTCCGCGTCCTCTGCGCGTAAATGTCATTGCCTTTCAGAATCACGTCGAACTTCTCAAGAGGCCGAGGGGGAGGACCGCTGATGTTGGCGCCGGTCACGGTGTATTTTCCATTGTGGCAGGGACACCAAACCTCCGCGAGATCGGGGCGATACTGCACGGTGCAACCGAGGTGAGTGCAAACGGCCGAGAGCGCGTAGTACTTGTTGTCCGAAGTGAGGATGAGGATGCCGGGACGGTTTCCGAAGCGGAAGATCTTTCCCGAGTTCGGTCTTAGATCGCCGACATGGCCGGCCAACACGAGGTTAGAGCCGAGTTCCGCAAGTTTCGGCGGAATGATATAGCGGAGAACCGGGTAGAGAAAAGAGACAGCAGAGGCAAGCAGACCTCCACCAAGCAAGAATTCGACGAAACGGCGGCGTGCCGGCTGCTTCGGCTGAGGATCGGTAGGCTGCATCTCCGCTTCAGGCGCCCCCAGAGCTTGAGAAATTCCTGGAACCCGAATTCAGTGCTTTTTGCCGAACTCTCGAATGTAGAGGACGACTTTTTGGATTTCTTCCTTGCTGAGTTTGCCTTCGTAGGCAGGCATTTTCTCTTTGCCCTTGGTAACGATGTGGATCAGCTCCGCTTCGCTGAGCTTCTGAACGTCCGCCGAGTGAAGATCGGGAACTTTCAGCATTTCGCCCATCTTCGTTTTGCCGGTGGCGTCCGGGCCGTGGCACATAGCGCACTTCGCCTTGAAGACGCCTTCGCCGGTTTCTTGAGCCTTGACGGGAATATTGAGGAAGAACAGCGCGGCAAACAGGGTGAGAACGGACGACAATGCCATGGCCCAAGAGATCTTTGTTTTCACAAATTCCCCCTTTTCATGCTGCCAGGATTCTGAACATCTCAAGATTCCGATTTCGCCTAAAACGCGTAGCGCACGGAAAGCGTGACGAGATTACCCCGGAAATTACGCGGCGCGTAGAGGTCCTGATAAGCGCCCGGGGTCTGGTCTTCATGATAGCCGTAATAATCCCAATAGGCCTTTCCTGTCCAGTGATTCGCAAGCAGGAGATCCATTCCGCCGAAGGGATGGAGCCACTTGGAATTGAGCGGGCCGGTGACTTCGATAGGAACAGTGGCCTGAGGATCGAACCGCAGTTCGCTGCCATCCGTTCCGGTGAGATCCGCGCCAATATGGGCAGTAAACCTCCGGACCGGTGTGTAGCTAAAGTTGAAGTAGCCGGTGTGTGTTTTGTCTACGTAGGTGGAGATGTTGTAGACGAGATAGGGCACATTCGGACAGGCGCCGAGGCCGGGATTCACGATGCCGTTGGCGGTGCTGGTGAAGCAGATGGGAATTTGCGAATAGATGTCATCGTAGTTGTAGCCGATGTCCAAAGCAACTTTCTCCATGGGCTGGATCATAGCGGAGATTCCGACCATGCGGTTGTGCTGGAGGTAGAGCTCGTTGACATTGTTCTTGCCTTCCCAAAGCAAGGCGTTACCGTTCAAGCTCAGCCAGGTAACGGGCTTGTAGGTCGTCCGGAAGCGATAATTTTGCGAGGAAAGAGGGCTGACGCGCGTGAAGGCATTGTCCGCGGTCATGAATTCGGTGTCGAAGGTCATGCGCCATTTGTCGGTGGGGCGGGCCCAGAAGCCGAAAACAGCGGCGTTTTCGTTGATGTACAACTGATCCGGGGGAGCATAGGTGGCGTCCGGGGTCACGAAGGAGAGCGAGCCATCCGCGTTCTGTGTGCATCCGGCAACAGGATTCGCCAAGGTAAATCCCGCGCAATCGCCGCGCGCCGCCGTGCCCGGGTAGTAGATTTCAGAGTTCAGGGTAAAGAAATCGTCAGCAATCATGCGATGGCGGTAACGCCATCCGGCATGGGCTCCGAAGTGGCGGTTCACCTGCCAATTCACCTGGGCGAGGTTGGTCTTCTCGTCCTGCTGCAAGTAATTGCTGTTAATCAGCAGTGCAGCATCCGCGCCGGAGCTGCTTGAATGGGTAACGGAAGCCACGATGGGCGTACCGGCGGGAGGGGTGCAGGTCGCGGGTGGAGTCGCGGTGGTTGCAAATGCGGTGATGGGAACGTTCAGACGGTTGCTGAAGAAGGAGCAAACCGAGGAGTCGAATTCCATGGGATCGCGGAAGTTTTCGAAGTGAAAGGAATCGAGGACGCTGAAGTGGCTGTTGATGAACCAGGTGGCGCCGAGATCGGCATAGGCGGCGACGTGGCGCCCGAAAATGGGGCCATCGGTGGTGTCATTGGCGAGGAAGGTGCGGGATTCGAGGCCCGTAAAATTCTGGGAATAACCGTTATCCCGCAAATCCGCGCTGGTATAGCTGAATTTTCCCGTGAATTCGAGGTTTTTCCAGTAGTCAGATTGCAAGCTGAGCTGTTCGGTCATAGCGTTGGTGCGGCTTCGCGAAGTCTGCAGATAGGAGTAGTAGCCGCTGCAGGCGGGATTGACGAGTCCCGTGGTGGCTGAAAAGGTGGTAGCGCAGGGCGTATTGGCCGTGGGGTTCCAGGAAACGCCGAGATCCACGAGGGGTAGCCCAGCGCCCACGTTGAATTGAGCGTTGGGATCGGTGGTGGAGACGTCGCCCTTGAAGTCGTTCCAAATCTGGTCGTAACTGATGTTGGTGCGGGGGATAAAACGAAAATCCACGCCGAGGCGATAGGTGTTCACGGTGGCTTTGGAGTCCGCGAGGAGGAACTGTTCGGTTCCCTGGTGGATGGTGGTAAAGGCCGGCCCTTGGTTGATGTTTCTGTCGTAACCGAGCCGGAAGCGGATTTTGGAAGTCGGCAAAAGAGTCATGGAATAATCGCCCAGCTTGCGGCGCGTGTTCATATCGTGAGGGGAGATGCCGACGATTGCGGTGCCCACCAGATTGGAAGGATTGTTGTAAATCGGGGTGAAACTCGCGGGAGCGTTGGGGACCGCCAGACCAGGATTTAGAGGATTAGCCTGCAGCGAATAATCCCAGAAATTCTCGTCCTTGCGGAACAGGGCATCGAAGTCATACCACTTGTTCTTGCTGAAACGCAGCCGCGAAATCATGTTGGGATCGCCGCCATACCCCGAATTGCTGAAATAGAAGCGGTCGAAGAGCGTGGCGTGATGGCTGAGGGAGCGCATCTCCAGCGTAAAATCGAGCAAGCGGGGCCCCTGCTGCAGGTTTACGAAGGTATCGTAAGTCTGCAGATCGCCCGAGAGGCTCGTGAAACGTCCGCCGAATTCGATGGACTGCTTGATGTTGTAATCGCCCTGATCAATGCCCTGTTGCTCCTGCTCCTGCTGCGCCATAGCGGGGGGCAAGAAGAGAAGTAAGAGAGCCGCGAGGGAGAACCACTTTAATAGCTTCGATTGCATGATCAAATCCTCCTGTGCCTTCATCGCTCGCATCGCCGGCACCTTCACGGGGTAAAAAATACGCTGCTCGAATTCGAGCCGTGGATTGCGGTGTGGCACATGGTGCACGCCTGATATTTCTGCGCCTGGTTGTGGGCCGGGCCACTGGGAGTCGCCGGAGCGCCCATGCCTGCCGCGAACGCATGGCACTGCAGGCAGAGAATGTTGACCTGATTGACCTTCAAAAGCCGGGCATTCGAGGAGCCATGGGGTGTGTGACATGCAGTGCAGCCTTCGATCTTCACGGCCTCGTGCTCATAGACGAAGGGTCCCGCTTTTTCCGAATGGCACTTGAAGCAGACGATGTCCTCGGTAGCAGAAGCACGGAGTTGCACGTTCAGGAAGCTGCCGTGGGGATTGTGGCAATCGTTACATGAGACGTAGCCTTCATTTACACGGTGATGAAAGGGCAGGCCGAACTGCTGCTTTTCCGCGACGTGGCAGCCGTAACAGAGTTGCGGCTGCTTTTCCTTCATCAGATACTGGCTCTCCTTGGGGTGATGGGGGTCATGACAGTCAATGCAGCTCACACCCGCCTGCAAATGGCCTGAACGCAGGAAATTGGAATGCTCGTCATCATATTGATGGCACGAGAGGCAGCGAGCGCTGATTTCCTGTGCGGAGACGTCCTTGAACGTGAAAATCTTGGTCTTGTCGCCTCCGCCATCCACGTGAGCCTTGCCGGGACCATGGCAGGCTTCGCAACCGTGCATCCCCGGACCGCCTTTGGTGTCCAGAGTCGTTACAAAATGAGGCGAGTCCTCAAAGGTCTTGTAGAAGCCTTTCGTCGGCATGTCTTCGTGACACGTCTTGCAGGTGTCGGAGCCGACGTATTGAGAGGCATCAGCCGGCGGCACGTAGGCTTGGGTCGTCTCGCCAGCTTTTGATTTGTCTTTCTTGTGTCCGCGGCCTGGCGGTTGTGCCTGCACGAGCGCGGCAGACACACCAAGCACGGCGAGCCAGAGGAAAAGGGCACGTTTCGAAGACATACAGTCACCCCTAAGTGAATCAGGCTGCACTTCGCCAACTCGCGTGACATTGGCACACACAGATAGACGGCACCTTGTCACACGATTTTGATCGGCGAATCACCCCATCAGGCTGGAATCATCGAGATGGGATGGGCCCGGAAGGATGGATTTAAAATACATCCATTGTGGGAATTGTCAACAAAAAAGTGAAGTCTAATCTAAAAAATTTGCCGCCAAGCCTTACGGATAAGCTGCGGTAACCAATGCAGCTATCCAAATACGACAAGTGAAGTCCTACTGGACTAATTCGGTCCGAGTTGCAAGGCCAACTGCAGGCCTCTCTGCATGCTTTTCCGGGGCGCGCTGCCTGCCGCAAAACGTTCCCAAGCTGGATTCGCTCGATAATGGAGCTTCCCACGGTCTTGCTGATTTTAGTAAACAGGGCTGGGGCGGTCCTTGTCGGCCTCCGGGTAAACCCCACCGCCGTCTCTTCAAGCTCCATGCGCTGGATGCCATGCTCGGTTTGAAATCCGGCGCGACCGAAGCTGACCTCGAGCGCGCCAGGAAAGGCCACGTCCTCACCGAGGGCGAGTGGATGTGCAGCCACGGGCGCTGAATCCCTCTCGAATCGCAACCTCTGCGTTCAGTAGACCAGCTTCAACGAGAACTGGATCTGCCGCGAAGGTCCCGCCGTTTTGCTGATGATCCCGAATCCGCTCCCCAGCACCACGTTGGAAGGCAGTCCGAAATTCACGATGTTGAAGACGTTGAAGAACTCCGCGCGAAATTGCAAAATGCCTAATTCCCCGTTTCCTCTCCGCCCGAAGGGGGTGTTCTTGATCAGCGCCACGTCGAATTGATGAAACCCCGGCCCGCGAAACGTGTCGCGCCCCAGCGTTCCGAACACGCCCTGATTCGGCCCCGTTCCTCCGGCCACGTTGATCGGAATCATGAAGAACGAAGTGTTATTCGCGCCACGCCCGAAGTAATCCTCGCGAACTGTCCGGCTCGTCGAAAAACTGGGCATGGACACGAGATCCGGCCGGTCGGTTCCTCCCGATCCCGCGCCCGTCTGCTGGATTCCCGAGTACACCGTGAAAGGCGATCCGCTCGCGATCGAGGTGATGTTCAGCGCTTGCCATCCGCGGGTTACCTTGCTTCCCAGCGGCCGCAAAAACCAAACGCGATCCAGCGGCAGTGCCTGAATCAAGCTCAACGAAAAAGCGTGCGTTACGTCGAACGTGGACGGGCCCTTTTCCGCGCGCGGATTCCGCGGGTCCTGCGGCTGAGTTTGTTGTACGACGTTTGCTCCTCCCGCAAGGCCTCCGATCGCCGCGCTTGTGTCATCCAGAGACTTGGAAAACGTGTAGCTCGCCTGAAAACTCAATCCATAGCGCGAAATATTCTGGTTTGCGCTCACTTGCAGTGCATGATATGTGGAATGCGCCGCCGTGCTCATGATTGCCTCCGGCCCGTATCCTCCAATCGCTTGCCCGGAAGAATTGAACTGCGTGTACGGTGCGAATGCCGGATCGGCACTGCTGTATCCGTTCGGCGAAACGACGCTCGCCAGGTGCACTCCCGCGGTTCCCACGTACACAACACTCAGTTTCATGCTCCCAAGATCCTGATCGAATCCCGCCGTATACGTACCGATATATCCATTGCAGAAATCGCGCGCAATCGCCGCGGCAACGAGCAATTGCACCTGGTTCCCCGGCGTCAGCGCCTCGAGATCGGTCTGAAATCTCGCCAGGTCAATCACCGTGTTTGCCGGTACGTTTGAACTGTCGTTCCCGGGAAACAGAAGCTGCCCTTGCGCCGTGTACGCTGGAGGCAGCGTCACCGCGAGAGGTGTGTTCTGGAACGGCACAAAAATCCCTGGCCTTGCCGTCACCAGCGGCTGAAATGTAAGCGGAATTCCTCCCGTCACGAAATTCTGCTGCCACAGATTCGGCAGAATCGTGGTCAGGCCCGCGCCCGCGTGCAGTGTGGTGTGTTTGCTCACTGCGTAATCAATCGAAACGCGCGGCCCGAATCCGCTCCAGTCCATTGGATAGACGGGCTGCGGGTTGTACACGAAGATTTGCGTGGCCCCGGGTGTCAGAAAAGAAGTCGGCTTTCCATCTGGCCCGATTGGCACTGCTGTCGAGGTTTTGTGTTTCGCTTCCTTGATCCGGCTATTGATCTCGTAGCGCATCCCGTACGTCAGGTTCAGCCTCGGCGTGGCCTTCCACGTATCCTGAAAATAAAAATTGTAGGCTTCGCGCCGCACCGCGGCTTCGTCGAACTTATCGCCCGCGGGAACCGCACTCGACACCGCGGTCACCGTATACGAATAAGGTGTCGCCGTAAGCAATTCAGTCAGCGCGTCAGGCAGCGCATCGCCGGGCTGGATGTTGTGTTGTCCGCTCGCCGAGCTGATCGCCACCGGCGAATACGCCGTCCCTCCGCCGAACGTGTACAGCCCGCTCGGATTCGTCCCGAAAATCGTCGCGTCTTTGTTCATCCGGAATTCCGCGCCCCACTTGAACGTGTGTTTCCCGTGCGCGTACACCATGTCGTGCTTGATCTGGTAAAGATTGCTGTAAGACCCGAAGATCGAGCCGTCCGCCGTATTGAATCCCTGGAACAGCCCATCGGCAAAGTTCAAAGCCACGTCCTCATGATTCTGCGCCGGAAAAATCGGCGTGCTGCGAATGTACCCGAAAGCAGTCGTAAAGCTAAGGTGGGGCGAAATCGTCCGCGCGTAGCGCACCGCCGCGTTCCGCTGGTGATCAAAAAAGTTCACCGCAAAGCTCGGATCAATCGCTGTTTCGTCGGGATTCGTCGTCGGCCCATTAATCTGATTCAGGCTGAACCGCGTGAAGAGCGTCGCCTTTTCCGAAATCGAGTGGTCCACGCGGGTCGAAAATTGATCCGTGTTCGTCACCACCTTCGACGAAGCCGCGTATGTTCGCGCTCCGAAAGCGCCCGTGGGATTGTTCGGCAGCGGATACCGCGCCAGCAGCGGCGCGATCTCCGAATTAACCGGCACGGTCAGTGTGTCACCGGGAAACGAGGTCGTGTCAATGCCTTGCCGCTCTGCCGCGGTCGGCACCGGAAAGACCTGCGTTGTCCCCAGCACCTGCCGAAATCCTTGGTACTCGCCGAAATAAAAAGTTTTGTCGCGGCCATCGTAAATCCCGGGCAGCACGATCGGCCCGCCGTTCGTCGCTCCGAATTCGTTCCGCACGAAGGGCGGCAGCCTCCTCGGATCCACCGCGCTCGCATGATCGAAAAAATTCCGCGCATCGAACGCCGCGTTGCGCACGAACTCGAACGCGCTCCCGTGAATCTGGTTCGTTCCCGATTTGCTCACCACGTTCGTCAAGATCGCCGCCCCGTGCCCGGTTTCCGGCGGCAGCACTCCGGAGTTCGATTGCACTTCCTGGATTGCGTCCACGTTGAAATTCGCAAACGTCGCCCCGCCCATCTCCGGATCGGTCGTATCGGCTCCGTCCAACGCGAAAACCGACGCCACGCCGCGTTGCCCGTTCACCGCGAATTGTTGGGTAAAATTCGCCGCGCCGTTCGTGTCCGTCATCGTTCCGGCCGCCAGCAGCAGCAATTTGCTGAAGTCGCGCTCGTTCAGCGGCAGGCTGGATACCTGCTTGCCAGAAAGCTGTTCGCCTCCGCTGCCTTCGCGCTCGCTCCCATTTGGTTGAGTGACGATTTGCAGCGTCAGATCCGACCTGGAAAGCACGATGTCCGCCGCCAGCGCCGCTCCATCCGCAAGCGTCACGGCGCTCGCACCCGCCCACGTTTTGCCGTTTGAGCGCACCGTCACCCGGTAGCTCCCCGGCTCGACCCCCGCAAATACAAACTCGCCACTTACAGAAGTGTTGGCTGAATACTGCCGCTTTCCCGCTGCCTCATGAAGAGTGAGGCTCGCCCGCGCCGTGGCTTTTCCATCTGCGCCGCGCACCACGCCGCTCCAGGACGTCGCCGCCTGCGCACCCGCCGGAAAAATTGGAATAATCAGAAGAAATAGAAACCCAACAATGGTCCTGCGGCTTGGTCCCACCGAACCC
>DATJAD010000151.1:0-18491 GCA_035516615.1 Candidatus Acidiferrum sp. | reverse complement strand
CTGCCCTTCGTTGAGCGACTTGTAGCCGTCCATCTGAATGGCGGAGAAGTGCACGAAAACGTCTTCACCGGTCTGGCGCTGGATGAATCCATATCCCTTCGAAGCATTGAACCACTTCACAGTTCCTTGTTCCTTCACTTCCAAAACCTCGATAATGAAATTGCTTTGCCCCTCTTGGTCCGCTTCTCAGGCGACCGCGAAGCGGTCAACGCCCCTCGTCTCCCAAGCGCCGTGACAGCCTCAACCCGCAAAAAAAGGCTGCAAAGTTTGTCCTTGCAGCCCCCTGAACGAGTCAAAAGGTATTACAAGAGCAACAAACGCTAAGCAAATATTACCATATTGGGGGCAGATTGTCCACGCGAAAGGAAGTCAGATTTCACGTTTAAGTGATTGCATTTAATAGACTTACAGATGGATGAAGGGAAGAAAAGGGGGGACTCAGGGAAGACTTATTCGAGTGCATCCGGCTGCAGTGAGGCGGCAGGACCTCCGGTCGCTTTTTTCTCCCAATACTTTTTCACCCAGGCTTCCCAGCTTTTTCCCGCAGCGGTATCCCGGCCGGTAAACGCCAAGGCCGCGACGTCTGCGTACGATATTTTGATTCGGCTCGTGGAATCCTTTGGAAGCACGCGGACAAAAGAATTTTCGAGAGAGGTTCCAGTAACACGATCAAAAATATAGCCTTCGACGGTTTTACCATTCTCAAGGGTGAGCGTGATATCGCCGCGAAAGTCGAAAGCCTTTTCGAGTGCGGCCCGCAAATCGTCTTCGGTGGCGAGTTCGGGAACCCAACCTTCAACGCTTTCTTTGGCTCTTCCTGGCGCTACTTCCAGCACTTCGGGATTCAGCTTTGGAACAACGGAAGGCTGACCTTCGCGGTCTACGTGAACTGGAATGCTCACGCGCGGGTCTCCTCGAGTTGAGGCTTCGATGTGTCAATTTGTATCAACGGATTGAAGGCGTGGACGGGCCGAACGGGTTCGTTCAGCATCGCAGCAGCGTCAGGATCGGCGTAAGTCGTTCTGAATGTGGCTTTCGTTGCGGCCCACAGGCCGGAAAGCCCGCTGAATGTATGGTTCATCGCGGAAGCTTCGTATCCGCTGTGGACCATACAATTGGCGCACTTGGGATTTCCGGATTCGGTGCCGTAATTTTGCCATTCCGTACTATCAATGAGTTCCTGGAAGGAATCGGCATAGCCGTCCTGGAGCAGGTAGCAAGGCTTCTGCCAGCCGAAAATGTTGTAGGTCGGCATGCCCCAGGGCGTGCAGGAATAATTTTGCTTGCCCATCAGGAACTCGAGGAACAATTTCGACTGGTTAAACTGCCAGGCTTTCTTGCGATTGGACAAAATGGCGCGGAAGAGGCGGCGGGTGCGCGCGCGACCGAGGAAGTGCTTTTGGTCGGGCGCCTTTTCATATGAGTAGCCGGGCGATAGCATCATACCCTCGACGCCCAGCTCCATCATTTCGTCGAAAAAGGCGCGGACGCTCTTGGGATCGGCGCCATCGAAGAGGGTGGTGTTGGTGGTCACGCGGAAGCCGCGGCGGACCGCTTCACCGATGCCTTCAATCGCCTGATCGTAGCCGCCTTCGCGGCAAACGGAAAAATCGTGATGTTCGCGCTGGCCGTCCACGTGGACGGAAAACGTCAAGTACTTGCTGGGCTTGAAGAGGTGGAGCTTTTCCTTCAGCAGCAGCGCATTCGTGCAGAGGTAGATATATTTTTTGCGCGCGACGAGGCCTTCGACGATTTTGTCAATCTGCGAGTGCATGAGCGGCTCGCCGCCGGGGATGGAGACCATGGGCGTGCCGCATTCCTCAACGGCTTTGAAGCATTCTTCGGGCGAAAGTTCGGTTTTCAGAATGTGAGCGGGATATTGGATTTTTCCGCAGCCGGCGCAGGCGAGATTGCAGCGGAAGAGCGGCTCGAGCATCAGCACGAAAGGATAGCGCTTGCGTCCCTGGAATTTTTGTTTCAGGACGTACGTAGCGACCGTCCAGGCTTGTGAAATCGGAACTGGCATATTGTTTCTAGAACCGCCTCATTCCTCGGGTTGCAGACGCGGAGAATGATGTCCCCACGCCCCCTAACATTCTACCCGACAAGTCCCCGAATCGCGGAGCAGGTTTTCCTTTCGATGCACGGCCCTGTTCTTTGGTGGCACTTCGGGTGCCTTTACCAAGCGGAAGGCTTTGGAGTGAGAGTTCAAGACGGGAAAGGATTCCGGGAAGAGATCGAGCATTCCCCTGGAACCGGTGTAACCAGAGGGCAAGAGCAAGCGCTTGTGCTCCAAGGGCTTACAATCGGAGCGAAGGGATTTGTTCGTTTCTTGGCACCATGACGAGACGCAATCTTCTATCGCTATTCAACGACTTTCCACGGTTTGGGAGAGATGTGGCTGTGGTGGAACGGCGCGGGTACCGTCGCCTTTCGGCGACATACACGGGGATCGCGGCGGCGGCGCGGTTCTGGAATCACGACCTAGCAGGACGAGGGATCGGGCCGGGCGACCGAGTGCTGCTTTGGGGAGCGAATTCGGCGAACTGGATCGCATGTTTCTGGGCGATCCTGCTCCGCGGTGCGATTGTTGTGCCGATGGACGCGGGTGCAAGCCCGGATTTCGTGCAGCGCACGATTCGGGAGGCCGGCGTGAAACTGGTCTTGCGCGACGGAGCCCAGCCAGGAAATTCCGAGGCAATTCCCTCGGTCCGCTATGGCGATTTCACCTCGATCGCGCAAGGGCAGGCCCCTCGGCCGGAGGATCATCCTGACCCCGGCGATGCTTCAACGCGCGAAACGGTCGCGCAGATTCTGTTCACATCGGGAACGACGGCGGAGCCTCGGGGCGTGGTGCTGACGCACGGAAATTTTCTGGCGAATCTTGAGCCACTCGAACAAGGGATGCAGCCGTATCTCAAATATGAGCGGTGGATGCACCCACTGCGGTTTGTTTCTTTGGTGCCGTTGAGCCACGTATTCGGGCAATTCATGACGCTGTTTGTTCCGCCGCTGTTGGGAGCGACCGTCGTTTTTGAGCCGTCGAATCAGCACGCGGAGATTATTCGGATCGTGAAGCGCGAGAAAGCTACAGCGCTCATTGCGGTGCCGCGCATGCTGGACGTGCTGCGCAGCGGAATGCAGAGGGAGATCGAGGCACAGGGAAAGCTGAAGAAGTTCACACGCCGGTTTGAAAAAGCAGAAGGCGAGGAAATCCTGCGGCGCGCGTGGCGGTTCCGGCGGATTCACCGGCGATTCGGGTGGAGATTCTGGGCGTTTATTTCCGGAGGCGCGGCGCTTGCAGAGGAAACAGAATTGTTTTTCAGGCGGCTGGGTTATGCAATGGTGCAGGGCTACGGCATGACGGAAACGGCTTCGCTGATCAGCCTGAACCATCCGTTCCGCGCAACGGAAGGGACGGTGGGCAAAATTCTGCCGGGACGTGAATTCAAGCTGGCGGGAGACGGAGAAATCCTGGTGCGCGGGGAAAATGTGTCGGCGGGATATTGGGAGAAAGGGCAGTTGAAAACAGCAGAAGAACAAGGCTGGCTTCGGACGGGCGATCTCGGCGAGCTCGATGCGGAAGGGAACTTGCGATTTCGCGGGCGCAAGAAGAACGTAATTGTCACGGCGGCGGGGCTGAACATTTATCCCGAGGACCTGGAAGGCGCGTTACGGAAACAACCAGGCGTCCGCGATTGCGTGGTCATTCCCATCGAGCGAAACGGCAATGCCGAGCCTTGCGCGGTGCTGCTTTTGATGGGTCACGACGACTCACTGGGCAAGGCGGCCGTGGAAGGGGCGAATGAGGCGCTTGCCGAATACCAGCGGATGCGATCGTGGGTGGTCTGGCCGGAGCCGGATTTTCCGCGGACACCAACGGGAAAAGCAAGATTGGGTGAGATTGCAAAGCGTGCCGCGGAGATGCTCAGCGATCGGACGGGCGCAGGCATGACGGCAGCAAATTCTACAGATTCGCTCATGGGGCTGCTCTCACATTTTGCTGTCCCTGGCGCGGCGAATGCCGAAGCGCCGCTGTCGTCCTTGTCATCGCTCGACCGGGTGGAGCTGCTTTCCGCTCTGGAACAGCGCTACAACGTGGAGCTCAGCGAGACGGCCTTTTCCGCGGCACAGACGGTTGGCGACGTGCAGCGGCTGCTGGAAGAGCCAAGCGCAGGCCGAGCGAAATTTGTGTATCCACGATGGACGCAGCGCGCTCCCGCTCGCTGGTTCCGCTTGCTGATTTATTACGTGCTGGTGTGGCCGGCGACGCAGATTCTTGCGCACCCGCGGATCGTGGGCCGCCACAATCTGAAAAATCTGAGGGGTCCCGTCATTGTGGTCTCGAACCACGTCACCCGTCGGGCCGATATTGGGTTGATCCTGGCGGCGCTTCCCGCAAGGTTCCGGCACCGGCTGGCGACCACCATGGGCGGAGAAACTCTGCAGAGAATGCGCCAGCCGCCAAGGGAGTGGATTTTCGCGAAGCGTTGGGCCTATCAGGTTGGTTATGTCCTGGTGACCGCGCTTTTTAACGTTTTCCCCCTGCCGCAGTTCTCCGGCTTCCGGGAAAGTTTTCGTTTTGCGGGCGAAACCGCGGACCGCGGGTATAGCCTGCTGATCTTTCCAGAAGGGGTGGTCAACAATTCGGAGGACGGGCGGATGGCGCCGTTCCAGACGGGCATAGGGTTGTTGGCCCAGAATCTGAACTTGCCGATCGTTCCCATGCGGCTGGATGGAGTGTGGCGGATGAAGCGCGAGAGGAGGCGCCTCGCGCACTTTGGCGAGGTGACCGTTCACATCGGCGGGCCGATCACCTTTTCTTCAGGAAAAACTCCGGAAGAAATTGCCAAAACCTTGGAACAGAAAGTTCTGGAGCTGTGAGCGTTTCGCCGGGGTGATCGGCTACCAGTCCTCAATCGCTCGCAATCCTTTTTCTCAAGAAAATCGTGGCCTGGGGATTATTGTTATAGCGGGAGCACTCTTCGTAACCGTTGCGCCGATAGAAACGCACGGCGTCATCCATCCCTGGCGCTGAATCCAGATATAGCCATTGATAGCCAAACGTAACGGCGTAAGCCTCCAGGTTCTCCAGCAAAGACTGGGCGACACCCGCTTTGCGATGGGCGGTTTGTACATAGAGACGTTTGATCTCGCCGCTTGACTCATACTCGGGCAACGCGCGCAAGGCGATGCAACCGATTACGGAATCCTCGTTCCGCGCCAGCCATACTCCCACACCGTCACAAAAGTAGAGGCGGGCAAACTCGTCGAAGGAGTCCCTGGCCACCACGCCAGCGGCTTCGTAGTACTCCTCAACAATTTTGTAGGCGGTTTCCAAGTCCTCTTGCGCCGCTCGCCAAACGGTTAAAGTCATCGCACACCAGCCGCTTGAGTTCAGTGTCGGAGCAATCCGTGCATAGCCAAGAGCCAATTTGGAGATGACCGGAGGAGGCCAAAATGGGAGGCGGCAGAACGGGAGGAGCGTAGGTGTTTGCTCATATGGTGTGCGGGGATGTTCCGGCGTATGCTAAGCGAAGATTACTCCTGAGCCGGGAAACGCCACGCGACGGGGAGCAAAATGAAAAAGATTCGATTCGGTGGTTTCTGGGCAACCAGCGCTCTGCTGGTATTTGCCATCGGCGCCTTTGCTTCAGGAAAAGACGACAACGCAAAGCCAGCATCCGGATTTGCGCAATTGATTCCGCTTGTAGGGGAATGGCAAGGAGTCAACGGGCACGGCACGCCGGTGAAGCTGACGTACACGATGGTTTCCAACGGCACTGCTCTGATGGAGCGCATGCAGCCGTCGAACGAAGCGGAGATGATCACCATGTACTCCGCCGACGGGGACCGCATTGTAGTGACCCACTACTGCAGCGCGGGCAACCAGCCGCAAATGCAGACTGCGGCGATCACTGGTCCGACGCAGAAGTTCGACTTTACGCTCGTTCGCGTGACGGGGCTCAAGAGTCCTGCCGAGGGGCACATGGTCCGGCTGGTGTTGATGATGGTGGACAAGGACCATCTGACGCAGGAGTGGACCTTCGAGGAGAACGGCAAGGCCCAGAGCGACGTCTTTCGCTACACGCGCAAGAGCTGACTCTAGAAGGAGTCTGCTGGAAAGTCGGCCTTCCTGAACAAAGGCGCATTAGAGAGAGGATTTTCAGCTTTTAGGTCAGTTTGAAGCTTGTGGCACGGTGGTGCCCCTAATGAAGGCGTTTATCGAGTCTTTGTCCCTTGGCTCTGGAGCAATTCTAACCGCCCTCCTTTCGATGGCTGTTGTTTGGTTACTATGCGCTGTATTTCCTGCTGCTTTGCGATGGCTCTGGGCTGTGATCGTGCCCTTCGTTTTTGCATATTCGCTTTACTGGCTGCCGGTTTGGCTCGGAGCTGATGCGTCTGAATACGGTCCCGGTCCCTGGGCGGTCCTGTGCATCGGGATCTGGTTTTTGGCTGGGGCCATTCCTTCCGCTGTGATAGTTCTGATTCTTCGGAAGTGCCGTCCCGCACAAGTACATCGGGCATAGGCCGATTCCAGGTTGACCCGCCACCAAGTTCCGATTCCCCTTGCACTTCCTTGGATCCTGTGGTACGCTGGTTTTGCGTTTGTTGCTCTTGTATCGCGTTTGGAGTTGTGAAGCGGTCGCGAGGTCAAACTCGCGGCCTTTTTTTGTGCCCGCATTGCGGAAGCACAGAACGCAGCTGCAGATGGACGGACGCTCGCGACCTTGCCGGAAACGGCGGACAGCGAGATCCGGAATGCGGGGCACAGATAGCTTTATCTGAAAAGAGAATAACTGAAGTGAGTAAAGAACAAGGAACAGTCAAGTGGTTCAATGCCAGCAAGGGCTTTGGCTTCATCCAGCGCCAGAGCGGAGAGGACGTTTTCGTCCATTTCTCCGCGATTGTCGCGGATGGCTACAAGTCGCTGAACGACGGCCAAGCGGTCGAGTTTGAGGTCGTCCGCGGCCCCAAGGGCCTGCAGGCCTCCAACGTTCAGCCGCTGTAAACCACGGACTGGCTAAACGGACGGGCGGAGCGTTTCGGCGCTCCGCCCGCTTTCTTTTTTCGGCCGCTCGAGGCGTGGCGCAGGGACAGTGCCGCTTGGGCCACAAGGTACGCTGGGTCTATTGCCACATTGCAAGCCGAGACACCAAGATGGTTCCTGTAAGGCCGGGATGCCCTTGCAAGGCTTCCTAGCCGGCGTGGATTTCCATGGCGAATATCAACCGCGAAGAACTGGATCGTCTGGAACGGCGCGAGCTGCACCTGACCGTTCTTTTCATCGTATTTGTTCTTATTCTGGCGGGCGGCTTGGCCGTGTTCATGTATCCCCTGGTGTTCCTGCACCCGGAGGGGAACAAATGGACGATGCGCACTGCCTTCTTCGGATTCTGCGCTCTGGTTCCTCTCTTTGTCGTGTATCTGCTGGATCATCAGAAAACGGTCAGGAACCTGAAGCAGGATCTGCTGGCAGAGCTGGAACGAAACATCACCCTGCAACATCAGGCGAGCGTGGACTTGCTGCAATCCATGCCGGATTTAAACCAGTTCTGGGACCGGTTGACGATGGAATTCCGGCGGGCGATGACCATGAAGAAGACGCTTTCGCTGGTGCTGGTCCGGCTGAAACCGAGCCAGGCAGCGGGGAAGAATGGCGATCCTGCGGCTCTGGGCGGAGACACGGCAAAAGCAATCACGCGCAAGCTGCGCCCGGGCGACTCTCTCAACCGGCTTTCACCTGGGCTGTTCGGGATTGTCATGCCGGAGACGGATTCGATGACGGCGAAAAAACTGGCCGTCCGGTATCAGGAAGAGCTGCAGGGAGTGCGTGCAGTGCACGGAGCTGTGCCGGAAGTCAGCGTACACAATTTTCCCAACGATGTGCGCAGCGCGCACGAGCTGGAAGACATCGTAAAGTCGCTCCTCCCAGAGCAGCAGGAGTGGTCCCAACCTGAAGTTGCGCCAGCAAGATAGCTGAGGTCGTCCTGCAGCGCGATCTGCGGCCGGAAAGAGGCCTACGTCGCTAGAATCCTTGTGGTTAGTTGATCAACCCATCCCTGTTGGAAAGCGTTGACCGGTCTCCCTGAGGGTTCGTACTATAACCAAATGAGTCGAAGGTCTCGATTTCTGGTTGGGTTAGGATTGGTGGCGGCTCTGACTTGCGGTTGCGAGGATGCCGCGAAGAAGCCGGTCCAGGCGCATATTCCGGCATTGCGGCCCGATCCGGCGACAGCTCCTGTTCCCCCTGCGGACGCCGAACTGGGCGTCCTGCCATTGTGGACGGCCTCCAAGGAATACACTCCGGAGTTGCTGCCTCCCATTCCAGACGGCGTGACCTGGCTGGCGGCAAAAGTGGAAGAGAAATTCGCCTCCGGGGAGCAAAACTACCAGGCCGGGCATCTCGATGCGGCGAGGCGGGACTTCGATGACGCGGTGGACTGGCTGCTGGAATCCGGCTATGACCCGAATAGCGATCCCAAGCTGAGCGAACTGTTTCACCGGGTCACGGACACCATCTATACCGAGGAGCTGCAGGCGTTCCAAGCGGGGGACGGTTTCCAGGAAGCTCCGGCGGTGCCGGCAGCGATTGACGAAGTTGCCGAGATGACCTTTCCCGTGGACCCGCGCCTTAAGGCGCGTGCCGAGGAGGCGGCCAAGAACACTTCGCACGACCTTCCACTCACGGTGAACGACGAAGTTTTATCGTTCCTGAATTTTTTCCAGACCCCCCGCGGGAAAGCCATTGTGGAGAACGGGTTGCGGCGTTCCGGGCGCTACCGCGCCATGATCTCGCGCGTGCTGCGCCAGGAGGGTCTGCCGCAAGACCTGATCTACCTGGCGCAGGCGGAATCGGCGTTCCAGCCCCTGGCGCTTTCGCGGGCAGGAGCGCGAGGCATCTGGCAATTCGTGGCCTGGCGGGGCAACGAATACGGATTGCATCACACGTGGTGGGTGGACGAGCGGCAGGATCCGGAGAAAGCGACGCGCGCAGCGGCGCAGCACCTGCGCGATCTTTACGGGATGTTCGGCGACTGGTATCTGGCCATGGCGGCATACAACTGCGGTCCGGGCAACGTGCAGAAGGCCATCGAGCGCACAGGGTACGCGGATTTCTGGGAGCTGTACCGGCGCAATGCTCTGCCCCGTGAGACCAAGAACTACGTGCCGATCATCATTGCCTTGACGCTGATCGCGAAAGATGCGGCGCACTACGGCATTGACGCCGATCCCGATCCTCCCGTGCCGACCGACGTGGTCAAGCCCGGCCGGGCGATTGACCTACGCCTGGTGGCGGAAACGATTGACGTGGATGTGGACACGCTGCGCGCGCTGAATCCTTCGCTTTTACGTCTGACGACTCCGGACGATCCGAACTTTGAGCTGCATCTGCCGCAAGGCACCGCCGAGAAGTTTTCCGCGGAAATTGCGGACATTCCTCCCGACAAATGGGTGAGCTGGAGACGCCATCGCGTGGAGCCGGGAGAAACGCTGACGGCCATCGCCAGGGAGTATCACGTGACGGCACAAGCGATTGCGGCGGCGAACAATCTGGAGAAGAACGAGGAATTGGATCCCGGAGAGAAACTGATTATTCCGGCGACGCGGCCGGTCGGCGAAACGAAGCGACACCTGGTGCGTTATCGCGTGCGGCGCGGCGACACGCTCGAGGGGATTGCCGACCGCTTCAGCCTGAGCAGCGAAGAGATTCGCAAATGGAATCACTTGAGGACGCATCGCGTGCGCCGTGGCATGGTGCTGCGCATCTATACGCTGGGCGGCCCTTCTGAAGCGAGACCGGTGCGCAGCAGGTCGAGGCGGAAGCAGAGCCGTCAGAAGTCCGTCAAGCCCCACGCAAGGTCCGAAGCCGCTCTGGTCAGAAACAATTAAACATTGTGTTTTGTGGTAGTTAGGCCGGGTTAAGCCGCTCTCCGTTTTCGTGAATGGGCAGCGAATCGCGGAGCCGCAGGCAGGTAATCCGGCCTTCCTTGTGCGCAGTTCTCTTGACTTTGTTTCTCGAATGCGATACCAACGCGCAAGGACAGAGCTGCGGTTCAGGCTCGAACCGGACGAAGTCCCGCACCGACGAACCGGAGAACATTCCCCCACGGGAGGATAGAATGGATTTTGAGAAGGATCAGTTTGAGGATGATAATGAGCTGTCGCCGCTGGAGGACGAGGAGTTGGGCGGGGACGCGGACGAAATCGTGGAGACCGAGGAGGAAGAGCTGGTGATCACGGAGGAGCCGGAAGAAGAGGCTCCCGCCGCGCGCCCCGCTCCCAAACCCGCGGCCAAGAAACCCGCCAAGAAAGCGGCGAAGAAGGTAAAACCGAAGAAAGCCGCCAAGAAGAAACCCGCGAAAAAGAAAGCAGCCAAGAAACCGAAGAAAGCCGCCAAGAAAAAGAAGCGGCGTTAGTTTATCCCGGCACCCTGAGCGTTGGACGAAGGCGGCCCGCATCGCTGGCGGGCCGTCTCCTTTTTGCACGGAGGGGTATCGCTGCGGGCGCAAGCGCCGCCTGGGATTGTCCCCTTCCTGCACGAAATTTCGTGCCGCTTCGGGAAGGCGGAGGAGAAGGCGGCGGATTCTTGCCTGAAAGACGACGTGCGATTAGGATACCTGGCTATGTTGCAGGCTGTCGAGCACATACGCCGCATGCGGGGCGGGGCGCAATCGCACCTGATGCGCTGTTCAGACGGCCACTACTACGTAGTGAAGTTCCAAAATAATCCGCAGCACCCGCGGATTTTGGTGAATGAGTTGCTTGGAACGAAGCTGGCGGCACGGCTGGGGCTACCGACGACGCCCACGGGGATCGCGCATGTGAGCGAGGATCTGATTCGATTGACGCCGGATTTGTGTGTCGAAACGCCGCGCATGCGCATCCCCTGCAAGGCGGGGCTGCAATTCGGCTCGAGATTTCCGGGCGATCCGCACCGGCTGACGCTGCACGATTTTCTGCCCGATCAGCAGCTTTCAAGCGTTGAGAACCTGCACGATTTTGCGGGCATGCTGGTTTTTGACAAGTGGACCTGCAATACCAACGGGCGGCAGACGTTGTTTTTCCAGCAGCCTCATCCGGGACAGGACTTAGCCGAGGCGGGCTTTCGAACGGTCATGATTGACCAGGGATTTTGTTTCAACGCAGGCGAATGGAATTTTCCCGATGCGCCGTTGCGCGGTTTGTATGCCCGCAACCGGGTCTACGAAAGCGTGACCGGGCGGGAGTCCTTCGGCCCGTGGATCGAAAGGCTCGAAAAGCGCATGAACGAGAGAGCGCTGGACGAAATCATCGGGGAGATTCCGCCGGAATGGTATGCGGACGATCTCGATGCGCTGCACCGCCTCGCAGAACAGCTGGTCCGCCGCAGAGCGCGCGTCCCGGAATTGCTGTTGGCCGCGAAACAGACCACGCGCCAGCCATTTCCGAATTGGGTGTGAACCATGAATGAAGCGATTGCGCAGGAAAGCGATCATATGCTTGCTTACCACATTCTTCGCTACACTTCGGACCTGATCCGCGATGAATGGGTCAATGTCGGCGTGCTGGTCTACGATCCCGGGACCGCGGCACTGCGCCTCCGGCTGATCGAGGGGCAGGACGAGTTCGCGCGCATCCGGCGCCTGCAGCCGGCGGCCAATGAGGACACCCTGCGCGAATTCCGCGACCACCTCGAGGACCGCTTCGCCACGTTTCTAAAGGAAGCCCAAAACGGAAGTGGGAGTTCTCCGACGGCGAACGGCGCGGTGCAGAAGCTCGTCGAGAAATGGAACGAGACGCTTTCAAACGGGGTGCAGCTCGCGCCGCAAAAGGGCGTCTACGCCGAGGATCTCGATGCGGAGCTCGAACGGCTCTACACGGAACACGTCGCGCCACCGCGCACCGCCACGCGGATCGGCGCCCCCGGGGGCCGCGCGATGATCCGCGGCTACTGCTCGCAAGTGTGGCGGCAGGCGCGTTTGTGGGAGCGCATCGAACGGGCCGTGCGCGCGAGTCCCTATACGTTTCCCGGCGATCCGATGCGTATTGATTATTGCTACCGGAGGAACGGCACGCGGGGCTTCGTGCAGACCCTGAGCGTCACGCGTTCGCCGGCCGATTGCAAACTTTACGCGTATACCGCGGACCGCATCGCCAAGCGCGCGCCGTTTGCTTCGGAATTTCTGGCGGTCACCGATGTCGCTTTACAAGCGGAGAACGAACGGCATCGGTTCGTGCGCGAGACGCTGCGCGATTCCGGAATCGAGCCCGTGCCCATGGAGGGCTTCGCGGTGTGGGTTGCCAAGCTCAGGGCGCAACTCCGGTAGGCGGCGGAGAATTTCAGGGCGGTGGCCGCGCCCCTACACCAGAGGCTCGGACCAGTTTTCCAGCGTTTCCTTGACCTTGTGCATGAACTGGTGAGCGATGGCGCCGTCCACCACCCGATGGTCGTAGCTCAGCGTGACGTAGCACATGGAACGCACGGCAATCGCATCATCAATCACCACGGGGCGTTTCTCGATCGCGCCGAGGCCGAGAATTCCCACATTCGGCTGGCTAATGACCGGCAAGCCAAAGAGCCCTCCGAAGACGCCGGGATTGGTGATTGAAAAAGTGCCTTCTTGCACTTCTTCGGGACGCAGCTTCTTGGACCGCGCGCGCTCCGCAAGGTCGTTCAGGGTACGCTGGATGCCCAGGAGGTTTTTTTCGTCGGCGTTTTTGATCACCGGCACGATCAGGCCCCAGTCGAGCGCCACGGCGATGCCGATATTGATCTCCTTGTGCAGAACGACGTTGGTGCCGTCGAGCGAAGCGTTCAGCGTGGGGAACGCGCGCAGGCCGGCGACGGCCGCCTTCACGAAGAAAGGCATAAACGTCAGCTTGGTTTCGTAACGCTGCTCGAATTCGGTTTTGGCCCTGGCGCGCAGCGCGGCGACCTTGGTCATGTCAATCTCGTCCACTGAATACACGTGAGGCGAAACGTGCTTCGAGGCCACCATGTGCTCGGCGATTTTCTGGCGCATGACGGACATCGGCTGCACTTCGTAATTTCCGAAGTAAAGCCGCTCGCGCGGCACGCCGAGCTGCAGAGCGGGAATGTACTGCGAGCCATGCGCCGTAGGCGCACCCGCTGAAGCGACGGGAGCCGGGGCAACAACTGGTGGCGGCGCTGCGGCCGGCCGTGGCGCAGAAGCGGGCGGTTCGTAAGATGGCGCCGTGGGTGCGGCACCGGGACCGCTTGCGGCGATCATCGCTTCGATGTCCTGCTTGCTGATGCGGCCGCCTGCGCCGGTTCCGGCGATGCCGGCCAGATCTATGCCGTGTTCCTTGGCCAAGCGGCGCACGAGCGGCGACGAGTGAATGCGGCCACCGTCTTTTGAGGGGGCAGCTGCGGCAACGGGCGCGGGTGCAGCTGTAACAGGCGCTGGCGCGGGTTTCGGAGCAGCCGCTACAGCGGGGACTGCTGCAGGCTTCGGTGCTTCCGTTTGGGCTGGCCCAGGGGCGGGCGCGGACGCAGGTGCGCTCGCCGCGGAGCCTGCGGCGTCAATCACCGCGACGATCGTCTGGATCGGCACGGTCTGGCCTTCGGTGATCTTGATCTCTTTCAGCACTCCAGCCGAAGGGGAAGGGATCTCGGCGTCCACCTTGTCGGTGGAGATTTCGAAGAGCGGCTCATCGCGCTCAACCTTGTCGCCGGGCTTCTTTAGCCACTTGGTGATCGTCCCTTCAAAGATGCTTTCCCCCATCTGGGGCATTACCACGTCAACGGCCATCGCCTTGTCTCCTTACCTCGGAACATTGCAAACTCGTTTTCGCTGCGCACCCGGCTTTTTCCTCAATCCAAGCAGATTGCTGCAAGCGTTGCGCGCGCTCAATACCGGGCCAATTGCCGGGCCGCGTGCAGGACTTTCTCCTTGTTCGGCAGAAAATATTCTTCCAGCGGCGGCGCATAGGGCACCGGCGTGTCCAATGCCGTGACACGCACGACCGGGCCATCCAGATCGCCGAACGCTTTTTCGCATAAGAGGGCCGCGATTTCCCCGGCAATTCCACCGGTTTTCGTGTCTTCGTGCACCACCAGGCATTTGTTGGTTTTCTTCACCGATTGCACGATGGTTTCTTCATCGAGAGGCAGCAGCGTCCGCAAATCAATCACTTCAGCTTCGATCCCTTCCTTCGCCAGATCTTCCGCCGCATCCAGAGAAGTATGCGCCATCGCCGCATAAGAGAGAATCGTCAAGTGCCGCCCCTCGCGCCGAACTGCGGCTTTCCCGATGGGAACCGTGTAATCGCCTTCGGGGATCTGCCCTTTGATGCGCCGGTACAAAAACTTGTGCTCGAAAAAAAGCACGGGATTGTTGTCCCGGATCGCGGCCTTTAGCAGGCCCTTTGCGTCGTAAGGCGTCGAAGGGTAAATCACTTTCAAGCCCGGTGTATGCACGAAGTACATTTCCGGGTTCGCGGAATGGAACGGCCCGCCGTGCACGCCGCCGCCCGCGGGCCCGCGAATCACCATCGGAGCGGGGGCGTTCCAGAGGTAATGCCCCTTGGCCACGAAGTTGGTGATCTGGTTGAACGCGCACACGATGAAGTCAATGAACTGCATCTCCGCGATGGGCCGCAATCCCATGTAGCTCATGCCGCAGGCCGCGCCGACAATGGCGCTTTCGCTGATGGGCGTGTCAATCACCCGCTCCCAGCCGAATTTTTCAAGCAGCCCCTCGCTGGTCTTGAACGCTCCGCCATACACGCCGACATCTTCTCCGATGAGCAGGACCGTGGGATCGCGCTCCATCTCCTCGAACATCGCCTGTTTGATCGCTTCGAGAAAGGTCACTTGCGGCATGGCTATTTCCTCGCCTTCCTCGAACTTGCCACCGCTGTAGCAGTTTTCACAGATTTCTTCGGGAGCGCTTTCGCTGAGGCGTCCCTTGCAACGGCAGGCTTTTCTTCGGCCACCAGCTGTGGCTGTGTATCGCCAAAGTGAATCGGCGCGCTTCCTCCGCCTGAACTCTTCCCGCTGCCGAATCCGGGAACCGTCCACACCGCTTTGACGCTCGATCGCGGTGGCGTCACTTCGCTGATCGGCCGTTCCCACTTCGCGCGAATCTTGTGGCAATCGTCGCCCGTGCAATACACGCCCATCTCCGCAAGCTCCGGCGGGGGCATCAGTGAATTTTCCGCGAACTCGCGCTCCTTTGCCAGCAGTGCTTCCAGTTTTTCGTCAATTTCGCTTTTCCTCTTGGCATCGAGCAGCTTCTCGTTCGTCAGGAATTTCTCATAGAGCAGGATGGGATCGCGCGCCTCCCAGTACGCGCGCATCTCCTTGGGAACATATTCCGCAGGATCATGTTGCGCGTGGCCCAGCCGCCGAAATGTTTTCGCCTCGATCAGGATCGGTCCTTCGCCGTCGCGCGCCCGCTCGACCGCTTCTTTGGCCGTCGTGTACACCGCCACCACGTCGTTTCCGTCCACAATGTAGCTTCGAATTCCGTAAGCCGTGGCGCGATCCGCCAGGTTTTCCACTGGCACTTGCCGCCGCACCGGCGTGGAATACGCCCACTGGTTGTTTTCCAGGATCAGCACGAACGCCGCCTTTTGTGTCGCGGCGAAGTTCAACCCCTCGTGAAACACGCCCGTTGAGCTTCCGCCGTCGCCGATCCATGTCATGGTCACAATCTTTTGTCCCAGATATCTTCCCGCGATCGCCACGCCCGTCATCACCGGGATCAAGTCGCCCAGCATGGAAATCGGCGAAACGATGCGCAGGTTTTCCAGGTCGCCAAAGTGGCTCGTGCCGTCTTTTCCTTTGGTCGGCGAATCGTATTTCGCCATGTGCTGCATGAAGACGTCGCGCGGCGGCACGCCTTTCACCAGGAGCGCCCCGATGTTGCGGATCATCGGCGCCAGCCAGTCTTTTTTCTCCAGCGCATACGCGCTGCCCACGGATATGGCTTCCTGGCCCAGGCTTGAATACAGTCCGCCGACGATCTTGTTCTGGCGGAACAACTTCACCATGGTATCTTCGACGGCGCGGTTCAGCCGCATGTAGTAGTACAAGTCCAGATACTGCTGGCGCGTGAGTTGGCTCTTCATTGCTTCTCCAGCAGCACGGGCGTTTCCGATTTCGTCGTTTCGCGCTGCCCGACCGCCGGCCCTTGCACGGATTCTTTCGCCACGTTGGCTGCGGTCTCGGCGGTTTCCAACGTTTCCATCAATTTTTCCCGCGAACTTTCCTGTGCGTCGAGTCCGAAAACATCCGCAAGGTATCGCGCCAGCTTCGGCTTCACGGTTTCGAGCGCCACGCTTCGCCCCAGCAGTTTTTCCAGAGAAGTTGCTTTGCGGTCCGCGATGCCGCAAGGCACGATCCAGTCGAAGTACCCTAGATCGGTAGAAACGTTGTAAGCAAAACCGTGCGAAGTGATCCACCGGCTCAAGTGCACGCCGATGGCTCCCAACTTTTCCTCGGAGGTTCCGCTTCCCACCCAGATTCCCGTTCTTCCGGCCACGCGGCCCGCTTTGATTCCAAATTCCGCCGTGGTCCGGATCATCGCTTCTTCCAGCATGTGCACGTACCACGCCACGTCGCGCCGGATGGCTCCCAAGTTCAAAATGGGGTAGCCCACAACCTGTCCCGGCCCGTGATAGGTGATGTCACCGCCGCGGCTGGTCTCGAAAAACTCAACACCTTGCTGCCGCAAAATCAACTCGCTTGCCAGCAGATGTTCCGGTTTTCCGTTCCGGCCTTGCGTGATCACGTGTGGATGCTCGCAGAACAACAGAACGTCCTCGATCCGGCCGGATTTGCGCGCATCGACGATCCGCTTCTGCAGCGCGTACGCCTCGGGGTACCCCATCAATCCCACATCTACAACCCAGCAAGCTTGCACGTGTCCGCCTCTGAACCTCCACCTTCTTGCTATACGTTGATCTGCAACCCTTTCACGCTCGCGAACGCGTCGCCCATCGCTTCCCACACCGTCGGATGCGCATGCACCATGTTCATCATGTCCTCAATAGTGCCTTCCAGATTCAGCGTCGCCGCCGCCTCCGACAGGATCTCTGTCGCCAGCGGCCCGATGATGTGTACGCCGAGCACCTCGCCGTACTTCGCGTCGCTCACCACTTTGATGAAGCCGCCATGGCTCCCGAGAATCGTGGCCTTGCTGTTCCCTACAAACGGAAACTTTCCGGTACTCACCTCGTAGCCTGCATCCTTCGCCTGTTTTTCCGTGAGCCCAATCGAGCCGATCTGCGGTTCGCAGTAAGTTGCGTTTGGAATCCGTGTCTTCACCACGGGTTGCGCCGGCTTGCCGGCAATGTGCGTGACCGCAACGATCCCTTCCATCATGGCCGCGTGCGCCAGTTGCGGCATGCCCGCCACGATGTCCCCAATTGCATAGAGGCCCTTTTCGTCCGTTTCCATCAATGGTCCGGTGAGAACGAATCCGCGTTCCACTTTGGCCTTCGATTTTTCCAGACCGCAATTTTCGGTCATTGGCTTGCGGCCTACGGCTACCAGCAGTTTTTCGGCTTGCAGCGTCTGCGTCTTGCCGTCCTTATCCTTGAACGTAACGGTGACGCTCTTCGCGTCTATCTTCGCGCTTTCGACCTTTGCGCCGGTCTGAATCTGGATATTCCGCTTCTTGAACGCCTTTTCGAGCTCCGCAGAAATCTCCTCGTCTTCCACGGGAACAACGCGCGGCAGCATCTCCAGAATCGCTACCTGCGTCCCAAAGGAATTGTAGATGGAAGCGAATTCCACCCCTACCGCGCCCGCGCCGATGACAATCAGCGTTTTCGGAATCTCAGGCAGTTCAAGGATGGACCGATTGGTCAGAATCGTTTTGTGATCCGGCTCGATTCCAGGAAGTGAACGCGCCTCCGAACCGCTCACCAGAAGGACGTTGGACGCCTCAATCGTGCTCTTCTTCCCGTTGTTGTCCACGCTGACGCGCCCCGGCCCTTCGTACCGTCCCCAGCCCTGCACCCACTCCACCTTATTTTTCTTGAAAAGAAATTCGATGCCCTTCGCGTGTTTCTTAACGATCTTGTCCTTTCGCTCCAGGATATTGGCCCAGTTGATTTTCAGGCCGCTTACCTCGAAGCCAAGTTCGCTGGCATTCTTGAAATGCTCATACACGTCGGCGTGGTGCAGCAGCACCTTCGTGGGAATGCATCCGACATGCAGGCAGGTTCCGCCGAGAAAGGGATCTTTCTCGACCACCACGGTCTTCAATCCCAGTTCTCCGGCGCGAATCGCCGCGACGTACCCTCCGGGGCCACTCCCGATGATCGCCACATCGTACTTTGCCACTCGAGTTCTCCCTTCCCCAGGGGCCTGGATCGGATTTTCGCCTGAAGGGGACCAGGCCGGTCAGTCCGCCTCGGAGCGGTTCTTCTTTCTGGACGGGATTGCCGTTCCCGGCGGCTGCCTGCCCTCTCTTCGGACAGAGCTATGCCGGCAAACCACGAATTTTATCAGCCGACCTCCTTTGCCCGCAACT
>DATJAD010000150.1:0-36492 GCA_035516615.1 Candidatus Acidiferrum sp. | reverse complement strand
CACGGTGGTGACGCCGAACATCACCAGCGTGACGCCGACGACGGCGACGGCGGGAACGCAGATCACCATCACGGGATCAGGATTTGGAGCGACGCAGGGGAGCGGGAACGTGTGGCTGGGGAGCACCTACGGGGTGGTGGTCAGCTGGAGCGACACCCAGGTCGTGGCCGCTGTTGCTGCAGGAGCGAGCTCAGGCACAGTTCAAATACTACAAGGAGGAGTGTGGAGCAATTCCGTGAACTTCACGATAGGATCCTTGAGTATCACAAGCATTTCTCCGATCGCTGGTCAGGTCGGGGCCGCCGTCACAATTATGGGAACAGGCTTCGGTGGGAGTCAGGGCAGTAGTCTTGTCACAATCAACGGTACGTTGGCGCCGGTAACAAGCTGGAGCGACACACAGGTGGTGGTCACCGTCTGGAGTGGCACGACATCAGGACCCTTGGTGGTCACTGTCGGAGGAGTTGAGAGCAACGCGATCAGTTTTGTTGTTCAGTCGGGGGACTTCTCAGCTACGACCGGGCAGATGGCGTTTTCCCTGTATGGACAGACGGCGACCGAGTTAGGAACAGGACAGATTCTCATCACGGGAGGCATGAGCAGCAGTGGTGTAGTCAACGGCGCAGAACTGTACAGTCCGGCAACCCGAACCTTCGCGCAGGCAGCGTCAATGAACGTCCCACGGTGGCTACACACAACCACGCTACTCAACGACGGCACGGTCCTGATCACGGGGGGTTCGGATCTCGCAAATCAGGAAACCCTCGACTCCGCGGAGATCTATGATCCCGTTGCTGGAACTTTTACGATGCTCGCAGCCACGTTGAATACGGCCAGGGTCGGACACACGGCAACGCTGCTCAGCAACGGCCAGGTGTTGATCGTCGGGGGCTATGATCCAGATACAGGAATCATCTCGGATGCAGAACTTTACGACCCGGCAGCGCAGGTCTTTATCGATCTGGGAGACACGAACAGTCCTCGTTTCAGGCATACAGCCACATTGCTTCAGAACGGTCAGGTCCTCATCACGGGTGGTGAAAAAGATCCCATTCCCTCAGCAGCCTACAACAATGCAGAGGTCTTCGATCCGACTACCTGGACCTTCATACCGTTGTCGGCAAGCCTGACGAGCGCCCGCGAGGGGCACGCCGCAACGTTGCTGAACAATGGGCAGGTTCTGATTACAGGAGGTAATGTTCCGGGGACAGGCTCACTGAATACAGCGGAAATCTATGATCCGTCAACGAACACTTTCAAAGCTGTGCCTTCCTCGATGGTATCGTCCAGGATTTACCATGACTCGGTACTACTGAATGGTGGAAAGGTCTTGCTTTCGGGAGGGGAGAACGATTCGGGTGGTGGAACGACCGCACTCAACTCGGCAGAACTCTACGACCCAACGACCCTAACTTTTACGGCTGTCCCAGGAATGATGACGAATGCGCGTGAGCACCAAACTGCCACCCTACTCAACGATGGAACCGTTCTTGAAGACGGCGGAACTGACGGCACAACTATCCTGAATACCGCAGAGCTCTACACGACAAGCCAGTTGTCAGGACTCATCAGCATTACGGTTTCACCCTCAGCACCGGCGATCCCAATAGGAAATCAACAACTGATGGTCGCTACGGGGAACTTCAGCGACCAGAGCAAACAGATACTGTCTTCGGCACTCTGGAGTTCCTCATCTCCAACTGTATCTGAGGTGAGCAACGACGGCACAAGCAGGGGATTCTCAACGAGCGAGGTGCAAGGAACAGCGACGATTACGGCTTCCGCCGCTGGAGTCAGCGGCTCGACCATCGTGACTGTCTCGCCCGCGTCTCTGGTTTCCCTCAGTCTCAGCCCTCCCAGCCTCACAATGCCTCTGGGGACAACCGAGCAATTAGCAGCAATCGGAACGTATTCGGACGGCAGTCTTCAGGATCTCACCTCAACGGCAACCTGGAGTTCCTCCTCGTCCGCTGCGACGGTGAGTAGTTCTGGTCTTGTGACTGCTGCCTCGCTCGGGAGTAGTACGATACAGGCCAGTTCGGGTTCGATCAGCGTTTCGATCAACGCCGCGATTGGTCCTGCGATGCTGGTAACGCTCGCGGTCAGCCCCTCCACAGCTAGCATTTCGTTTGGGGCAAGCCAGCAATTCCAGGTGATTGGAACCTATACCGACGGCAGCATAAACAACCTCACGAATGCGGTGAGCTGGTTTGCGGTTCCGTCCCAAAGCTTGTCAATAAGTAGCACGGGACTGGCCACAGGGATTGCGGCGGGCACGGGGACGATTACCGCGAGCAACGGCACGCTTGTCGCCACGGCAAGCATTACAGTGCAGGCGCAAGGTCCGGCGAGTCTAGTGGGGATTGTCGTAACACCCGATCAAGCAAGCATTCCTGTTGGCCGGAATCAGCAGTTTAACGCTACTGGTAACTATTCTGACGGCAGCAGCCAGGATCTGACGTCTTCAGTGACATGGAGTTCCTCGACGAGCGGAGTCGCAAGCGTGAACGCCTTCGGGCTGGCGACCGCCTCAAGTCAGGGAAGCACCACGATTACAGCAACTTCAGGGTCCTATTCGGCAAGTGCCACTCTAGCGGTAGAAACCGCTGTGCCCACTCTGAACACCAGTCGGTATGAGCACAGTGCGACGCTGCTAGACAACGGTACGGTACTGATTGCGGGAGGAGTCACATGCACCTCGACGAGTTCCTGCACCTATCTGAGCAGCGCGGAACTGTATGACCCTGTCTCAGGAGTTTTTGCCTATACGGGCAGTCTGGCTATTGCCCGTTCAGCTCCGGCAGTTTTGCTGGGAAACGGCAAGGTGCTTGTTGCCGGCGGGTACAGTTGCGATGCCGACGGAAATTGTTCGTCTCTCCGAAGTGCCGAGATCTACGATCCAGCTTCCGGCGCATTTAGTAGCGCCGGAAACATGACCGTCAGCCGTTCGGATCACACCATGACTCTGCTTGCTAATGGCAAAGTTCTCATCGCTGGCGGCAAGAACTGCAGCTCGTCCACATCCTGCACGGCTCTTGGGACTGCCGAACTCTATGATCCGGCTTTGGGGACGTTCACGGCAACTGGGACGCTCAACGCACCACGGTTTGATGCGAGCGCCGCGTTGCTGACATCTGGTCAGGTGTTGATCGCTGGAGGTTTCGACGGCAGCACCTACCCTGCCTCAGCTGAATTGTATGATGCGGTCGCAGGTACTTTCAGCGTCACCGGAAGTCTCAACACACCGCGATCAAATGCAACAGCGATCTTGCTCGAGAACCAGTCGGGTATGGTACTGATTGCGGGGGGAACAACCTGCGGTTCGCCCGGGTGTCCCACTCCCTCTGTTGAGTACTATGAGGGCGGGAACTTCTACTTTCTTGGGAATATGAACGCGCCGCGCGCAAATCACACGGCAACATTGCTGACAAATGGACAGGTGTTGATTGCGGGAGGCTTGGACTCCTGCAGTTCAATCTGCGTTTCGGATGGCTCGACGGAAATCTACAATCCCCAGACTTTCAGTTTTGCTTCGAGTGAGGCACTTTCTACCGGACGGTCGGGACTCACGGCGACGATGCTGACGGACGGGAGTGTCCTGCTCATAGGTGGAATCAACAACGGGACAACCGTGGCCAGCACCGATTCGTACGAGCCGTCGAGTCTGTCTCCGCCACAACTGGGCTCAATCAGAATTACTCCTTCAAACAGTCCACTGCAGGCAGGTTCACAGCTTCCCCTTGTTGCAACGGGTTATGACATTTACGGGAATTCCGTTGGCGTCCTTGGGTCGGTCGTCTGGAACTCGTCCTCGCCATTGGTTGCAAGCATCAGCAACGCGGCGGGAAGCGCCGGAATTGTCAATGGGCTGAGCGCTGGCACAACGACCATAACGGCCACTGTCGGGTCGATTAGCACGACTGCGCAAATTACGGTAACGAAGGTTCTTCTCTCCGTTACCGTGACTCCGTCCAATCCGTCAGTTTTATTGAACTCATCACAGCAGCTGCAACTAACAGCGACAGGAAACTATTCCGACGGCAGTTCCGGTAACCTTACACCTTATGTGACGTGGAGCAATTCGAATGACTCAGTCGCGACGCTGGCGCTAGATCTGGTTTCGTCGAGTTCACAGATCGTCATCCCTGTCGGTGTCGGCACAGCTATTATAAGCGCATCGTTTGAAGGTGTCACCGGAGCCACGACTCTCACGGTGAGTGCTCCGCCCACGCCAATTGCGCCCAGCGTTCTTGACGTTTCACCGAGCACAGGGTCGGCAGGCACGCAAGTTACAATTACGGGGTCCGGTTTCGGAGGCCAGCAAGGTTCGGGCACGGTTTGGCTTGGCACGACACTCGGCATCGTGGTGAGCTGGAATGACAGCCAAGTGGTGGCAAACGTGAGCACAGGATCAAGCTCTGGGGTGGCTCAGGTCCAACAAAACGGAGTTGCCTCAAACATTGTTCCGTTCACGGTGATCACTGCGACAATTTCCAGTATCTCACCCACGAGCGGCGTCCCTGGAACGCAGGTCACGATCAGCGGCTCCGGTTTCGGCGCGGTTCAGGGCAGCGGCAATATCTGGCTCGGATCGGTCGTGGCGATTGCATCGAGTTGGAGCGACGGCCAGATTGTCGCGACGGTTGGCTCCGGGGCGATATCGGGAAGCGCGCAGGTCCTGCAGAATGGAGTCTGGAGCAATTCAGTCCCGTTCATGATCAACATCCCTCATATTACCGGGATTAGCCCCAATTCAGGATCCGCTGGCACGGTGGTCACGATCAATGGAAGTGGTTTTGGAGCACTGCAGGGAAGTGGCACTGTGTGGATAGGTAGTACTTTTGGAATTGTAACGAGTTGGAATGATTCCCAGGTTACGGCAACCGTGGATTCGACCACATTGAGTGGCATTGTCAAAATCCAGCAAAACGGGACCTGGAGCAACGCCATCACATTTACCGTTCCCTCGACGCTGAGCACCGAGGAGTCCGTAACTCTCAACCCGAATGTGGTAAACATGCTCGTCGGTAACACTCAACCCATTCAGGCTCTTAATGCTGGCGGCCAGTCCGTCACTGGCTTGGCGTGGTCTTCGAGCAATACGAATGTGGTCACACTCTCGACCGACGATCCGCCAATCGTTACGGCTGTCGGCGCAGGAAATGCGACAATTACGGCTGGAAATGCATCGGCCGACGTCACTGTTTTGAATGCTTCTTTCTTGCCCATCGGCACCCCAGTCTGGTCGAACCCGGGAGATGGCTCCGGCGTCGTAAGCATTGTCCCCGCAGTTCCTAGTGCCACGGGCTTGGCGGACGTATTCGCATCGGAGAATGATGGAAATGTCCTGGCGATTGCGAGCGACGGAACCAGCGTTTGGTCCGCGTCTGTGCCCACGGGTAGCAGTCTCGTACCGGATTTTCAGGGGGGTCTTGTCATCGCAAACGGGCAATCGATATATAAACTGGACGGCACGACTGGCCAAGCCTATCCGTCGTACACATCTCCTTCAGGCAATTTCCTCCCGACGCCGGTCACCTATACGGATGGCACGGTCTTCACAGTGGATGGCGATGCAGTGGTTGCAATAGATCCCCAGACAGGTCAGCCGAGATTTACGGTACGGTTGGATGATTCTACTTTCACATCGACTTCGCTCGTTTCGGGCGAGTTCTGCTATAGCAGTCCCTTCCCTCAAGGTGGCGGATCTAACACTTCGACTACCTCCTCGCCGCCGATCGTCGGCTTTCCGATCGTGGCTGGAGATGGTTACGCATATATTGCGTACGTATACTCTACAACTACTGGATTTTCCGAAAGTGATGTTCCTCGTCCGGGAAGCGGGCTCTGTTCGAGCATCGGGTCAGAAAATACTACAGAGTACCTGAAAATCCTGCGTGTGGGAACGAGCGGAGACTCCTACGTCATTCCTGTGGGGGAGTGGAGTTCGGGCTCAAATAACGGGTTCTTTTCCACTTCGCAATCAGCCCCTGTCCCGAATGCCTACGCCCTTGTGGAATCAACCCCGATTACCGACGCCGATAAAGGCATTTTGTTCACTTGGGAGGCAGACGTTCCGGCATATTGCGCATTCCAGTCAGGGGGGACAGAGAGCGGCTGCGTGGACGAGACGATCACCTACAGTATGGCCAGGATTGCTGGCTCTGCTCTGGCTGGCGAAAGTACTACGATGATCCCGGGTCAAACAAGCCCGATTCAGCCAGTGGTCCAACTCCAGGACGGTTCGTTCGCCGGCACGATATCCACTGACGGGGGCTACTCGATGCTCGGTTTTGACTCGACGGGCAAGGTGAACTGGAGCGTGCCTAATGATTATCCGCAGATGGCCACGTCGGATGGCGGGGTGGTCGGAGGGTCCGGAACAGTCTACGACGAGAGTGGTAATGCTTACGGACAGTCAGAGACCGCAACGCAGGGATGGACGGGAATCGCGTACGAGCTCGGCTCGGTCAGAAAAAAGGTTTACATATATGTTGATCTAGCGACTCCTCCCTACTGGAACTCCCTCATGGCGAATCCGTCTTCCAGCGGGACTGCGCCGATATGTCACGACGACAGCGATAAGCTGGTTCTGCAATACGCCCAGACAATTGTCCTCGATAAGTATCTAGAAGCGGTAGGCTTTACCGGGAGCACGGCGCGCTTTACGCCAAGTTGCGTCTTCTTTGCAGTGGCGCCGATAGTTCATGTCATTGGCTCGCCGCTGTTTACTTTTGCCCAAATAAACAAGCCCAGTGCATCGAGACAGCCTGATTTCCCTGACCGAGCATTGATCAAGTATCCCCTGGTAGCCCCGGCCTCCGTCGGTTATGGCTTAGAGGCATGGGTTTCAAACTACGGGCAGCCACGAATAATAAATAGCGGCTACAGGGACCCCTTACAAAACGCGGCAGCCGGCGGTGTTTCCGATAGCCGCCATATGTTTGGGGACGCGGTGGATCTTCAGAACGAAACCTGCCCAAGCTCGAAGGTCCCGTGCACGTCAACTGCGGGGCAGTCAGAGTGGCAGGATATGGTTAACGCTGCCAACAAGGCCGACGCAGATTTTGTGGAGCCGCTTACGGGAAAGTGTCACTACAATTGTACACATGCCGATTGGCGGTATCACGACTTCGGGAGATACATTCATTGATTAATTCTTTAGGAGAATGACAGATGCGACTTGTTTGGTGTCTATTCGTGGCCTTCACGGTCTCCATTGCAATCGCCGCTCAACAGCCAGCACCCATAGATGCGAAGATTCCTGATATTTTGACTCGCATGAGGAGCAGAGACCTGCCTACTTGGGAGCAAGCCTTTGACGACATGATGGGTCTTGTAGCGAGAGAGCAGCATCAGGGTGGAGGTCATACTTCCGCGACTCCGCTCGCGAATTTCTTCGTACGCCATCCTGCTCAAGCGGAACCAGTCAAGCTGGGTTTGATTGAACTGCTCGAGTCGGCAAACGACATTTTTGTCTCTGTTAAGGACCCTGAGACCAAAAGCTACACGGAAAATGACACCGAGCACTATGCACGCCTCATAAATGCCGTCGCTTCCCTGGAAGACGAGCGGGCGATTCCAGCTCTCGTCGGAGCCATGACAACGGGAGGAATGGCAAGACGCGGTTTGCTCAAGTATGGGGACAAGGCTTTGGGACCGATCTTGGAACAACTGAATAATCAAGATGCCCTGGTGCGCTCATCGGCTTTGCAACTGGGCGTCATTCTCCTTCGGAGGAAGGGTGATCCTGCTTCGCTAAAAAGCGCCGCGGATGTCGTTCGGTCTGGACTAATCGATTCATCCTCGGTCGTCCGCCGTGAGGCTGTCCAGGAGGTTCCCTGCCTGGAAAATCGACAAGAATTTATACCAATCTTGGAGAAGATCTCCAAAACGGACCCCGAAAAGAGGCCGGGGAAAGCGCTTGACGGCGGTGATGAAGACGGATTCTATCCGGTCAGGTACGACGCGCGGAGAGCACTGCAGGACATTCAAAATAACAAGACCTGTGCCCCTTGATTATTGACATGCGCAGCGCGATTCGGCTTCTAATGGTGTTCTGTTGTTTGGGACCATGCGCGGCCGTTCAAATGACCCCTACCCCGAGCCTCTCGCGCGACGAGGAACTTTTCATAGCTTCTAAGGTATATTCGTTGCTTCAGATCTACTCTTCCTCTCCGCCAGCTGAGTCCGGTCACGATCTGGACGGCTCCTACAGGAACTATCTTCAAAAAATCTTAACGGCGGACGACCGTCGGCAGTTCGATCTGTCTTCAATAGAATTTGTCGCCCAACTGCACAACGGTCATACCTTCTTCTGGGATGCGTGGTTGGACGAAAGCAATGGTCATCCTCTGGGGTTCTATGCAGCGCCGCTGGAAGGGAAATGGGTCATACGGGGCAGTTTTCTCGATAGGCTGAAGCCAGGCGACATAATCTCGAAAGTTGACGATGCGACAGTCGAAGCATACTTCCTCCAACAGGAGCGCTACATTTCTGGGTCAAGTGTGACAGCCCAAAGACAGAATCTGTTCCTACTGCCCTACCTCTTTCCGGAGCACTTCACATTGACATTGGAGGACGGCCGTCAAATGATTATCGACCGCGCACCATCCGAGAGACCGCCTGAGCAAACTGTCGGCCGCTGGTTAACTCCGGGCGCGATCGCCTACATTAGGATCCCATCCTTCTTCTACCCACGCTTCGAGGAAAGGGCGCTGGATTACGTAAGAGAATTTCGCAGCGCGAAGGTTCTTATCATTGACGTGAGGGGAAATCCTGGCGGCATCTCCTCTTGGCGCCTGATCAGGGCTGTTATGGACCGTCCTTACAGGGGATGGGCAAGAGCCAGACGCCCTTGCACCAATTCATTGAACGATCCAGAAGAAGGGGATAAGGAACTTAAGTCTGGTCCGGAAACCTATACTGGTCAGGCCGCGCCCGGCGCATCGGTCGATTCGGGTACTAACCAAGCAACGATTCTGGCAAGCAGAGTCATAACGCCCGGCCGAAACGCTTTCCGGGGACGCTTGATCTTGCTGGTGGATGGAGGTTGTGTGTCGGCGTGTGAGGATTTTGTCGAACCTTCCAAAGCCAGCGGGCGTGCGATCCTGGTGGGTGAAACTACCCAGGGAAGTTCGGGGCTGCCGTTCGTGTACGATTTCCACAACGGGATGAGCCTCAAAATTGCTGTCACGCGCGACTATTTCCCGGACGGCTCAGCTTTTGATGGAGTAGGTATAAAACCAGATGTTGAGGTGCACACCACAATCGAGGATCTCAAAAACGGTAGGGATCCTGTTCTCGAGAAAGCGCTGGAATTGGCCGCGAGACCCTGATTCGATCTGGGCCATAAGGTTGGTCTCGTCCTTGTTCCAGCGAGTTTGTTAGATCATGAATTCATCGCCGTGCCAACCATATCTGACACAGTTGAATCCTGGCGCAGTTGACGAATCCTGGGAAGAGCTTCTTCGTGCTCCTGTTGTTCGGAGACATTTTGACGTTGATCGGATTGAATTCCTTTCGTATTCCTTACAGCGCTTTTTACCATTGTTCGGCTGTTTGGCAAAGCCCTGCAGAGTCGTACAGCATGGAAATTATTGACACAGATTCAAACGAAACAACTAATGTTAGGCCGCTTTGCTGGTTCGCGACCCTTTGGTGCAATGCCAAGTGGAAACTCGACATTCTGGCTTGCATGCAGGTGCGTCTAGGGTATCCGTCCGGCGGATCCAGTCAGGGGGGTGGCGAGATGGATTGGGGGTGATGGTAGGGAGTGCTGAATCCAAGTTCGAAAATCGTCTGCTAGGGCCGACCACTTTCCTTCCGAATTCGCTGCCTCACAAAAGTCTTTCCTGCGGCAGGCGGAATCGAAAACAGGATTTTTTCTCCACTATGGTTCACATACTTCTGACAAATGATGACGGGTACGGGGCAGCGGGGCTGGAAGCGCTCGCCGCGGCGCTGGCAGATTTTGCGAAGATCAGCGTGGTGGCGCCGAGCAGCGAAAAAAGCGGGGCGGCGCAATCGCTGACGCTGCGGCAACCGATCGTGTGCCATCCAATGGGCGAGGGGCATTGGGCGGTGGACGGGACGCCGGCGGATGCGGTGATTGTCGCGCTGCACCGATTGCTGAAAGAAAAACCGGACCTGGTGATTTCCGGGATCAACCACGGCGCGAACCTCGGCGAGAATGCATACTACTCCGGGACGGTGGGAGCGGCGCGGGAAGCGGCGCTGCATCACATGCCGGCGATTGCGATGTCGTTGTGTTCGAAAAAGCCGGACGCGCCATTTGAACGGGCGGCGCAGCTGGCGCGGCGCACCGCAGAATTGATTTTGAAGGAAGGACTGCCGGACCAGGTTCTGCTGAATATCAATGTGCCGGAAACGTGGAACGGCGGAGTGCGGTTCACGCGGCAATCGAAGAAAATTACGCGTACGCAATTGAGCGAAGGGCAGGACCCGCGCGGGCGGTCGTATTACTGGATTTACGAGCAGAGACTGGACAAGGACGTGGAACCGGACACGGACTACGCGGCTGTCTTTTCCGGTGAAGCTTCCGTCACGCCGTTGCACCTCGATCCCACGCACACGGAATCGCTGAATCATTTGTCGCATTGGTCCGCGAGATTGGCGGATTCTAAAAAACGCGCTTCATCCGAGAGTGAATGATAAAGGAAAACCAAAAGGGATTCTTCGCTTCGCTCAGAATGACAACCGTGAACTATTCGGTCTGATTGCGAGGGCGACTGTTAAAGTGTGGAGCAATGAGTATCGGGAAGCACTACGACGTGGCGGTGATAGGGGCGGGAGTGTTTGGGGCGTGGACCTCGTGGCACCTCACGAAGCGCGGCCAGCGCGTACTTCTTGTGGAGGGGTACGGGCCAGCGCATTCGCGGGCGAGCTCAGGAGGTGAAACGCGGATTATCCGGATGGGTTATGGCGCGGACGAGATTTACACGCGGTGGTCGCAGCGTTCGTTGATTCAGTGGAAAGAACTTTTTGCGAGTGCGCAGCAGCCGCTATTTCACCGAACCGGGGTGCTGTGGCTTGCCGGCAAAGATGCAAGACGGCTTGAAGAAACCGCCGCGACGTTGCGGAGATGCGGGATTCGATTCGACGAGCTTGATCTGGTGGCGCTGGGACAGCGATACCCGCAGATTCATTTTAGTGGGGTGACTCGAGGACTTTTCGAACCGGGAAGCGGGGTTTTGCTGGCGAGACGTGCCGTGGCGGCGGTTGTGGAAGAGGCGATACGGCTCGGCTGTGAATACATGGTGGCGCACGTGAATTCTCCCCACGCCAGCAAGAAACTGACGGACATCGAAACGGGCAGCGGAGAAAAGATCGAGGCAGAGCAATTTGTTTTTGCTTGTGGGCCATGGCTCGGGAAGCTTTTTCCTGAACTTCTGGGCGTGCGGGTTTTTCCGACGCGGCAGGAGATTTTTTTCTTCGGCGTTCCCGCGGGGGATGCAGCATTTTCGCCAACTCTGATGCCGACATTTCTATTTCAGCAAGACGAAGTTTACGGGATGCCAGACATCGAGAGCCGCGGATTGAAAATAGCGTGCGACAAACATGGGGGAAAGGCCGATCCGGATACGATGTCACGGATCGTGTGCGAGCAATCGGCGAAGGAGATGCGGGCGTACGTGGCGCACCGTTTTCCGAGGTTGAAGGATGCGCCAATTGTGGAGACGCGGGTGTGCCAATATGAAAATACGTCGAGCGGGGATTTTCTGATTGACCGGCATCCGGAGACGGAGAACGTGTGGCTCGTGGGCGGCGGATCAGGGCACGGATTCAAGCACGGACCGGCGGTGGGCAAGTACGTTGCGGCGCAAATTCTGGATGGAACGGCCGTAGAACCAAGGTTCCAGCTTGCGGCGAAAGAAACAGTGCAGCGCAGGGCGATCTACTGAAGGAGCGGATTACAGAACGGGGAGCAGAACCTGCCGGGACGAAAAAGTGCGAAACTTCTTCGGCGCTCGTGCGTCTTTAATTCTCAGGGACGGGGATTTGTCTGTTTGCACGTTGGAACATTGAGATTTGAACGAAAGTTGGGGGAAAAATGCGATTGAAATCCGTTCGGGTTGTCCGCGCGCTGTTTGCGCTTGCAGCGGTGGTTGCCGTATGCGCGGGAGTTGGCAGCGCAAAACCGGCCGCGGAACACTTCAAAGTGCCGGTGGAATACTACACGCTGCCGAACGGCTTGCGCGTGGTTCTTTCGCCTGACCACACCACGCCGACGGTGTGCGTAGCGGTGTATTACCACATCGGATTCCGGATCGAGCCGAAAGACCGCACGGGATTCGCGCACTTGTTCGAACACATGATGTTCCAGGGCTCGAAGAATCTGGGCAAGATGGAGTTCATCAAGCTGGTGCAGCAGAATGGCGGGATCCTGAACGGCTCGACGCGGTTCGACTTCACGAATTATTTCGAGATCGTGCCGTCGAACAAGCTGGAAACGATGCTCTGGGCGGAAGCGGACCGCATGAGCGGGTTGGACGTGACGGAAGCGAACCTTAAGAACCAGCAGGGCGTGGTGACGAATGAAGTGAAGGTGAACGTGCTAAACCGGCCCTACGGAGGATTCCCGTGGCTGGACATGCCGCAATACGCGAACACGAACTGGTATAACGCGCACAATTTCTACGGAGACTTGAAGGACATCGAGGCGGCGACGCTTACGGACGTGCAGAAATTCCACGAGACCTATTACGCGCCGAACAACGCGGCCCTGGCGATCGTCGGCGATTTCGAACCTGTGCAGGCGAAACTGTGGGTGGAAAAATACTTCGGGGGAATCAGGGCCTCCCAGCTTCCCAAGCAACCGGACCTGAACGAACCGAAACAGGAGACGGAAAAGGAGGCGACGAAGGAAGATCCGCTGGCGAAGCGCCCGGCGCTGGCCTTCGCGTACCACATGCCAGAGCGGAACACGCCGGAATATTACGCGATGGGATTGCTGGACCAGATTCTGTTGGAGGGAAACGACAGCCTGCTCTACCAGGAGTTGGTGCAGAAGCGCGGGCTGACGGCGAACGTGAGCGGCGGGATCAATTACCTGGGGAACATGTACGACTACGACGGGCCGATGCTGTGGATGGCGAACCTGACCTACGATCCTTCAACAAGCCCTGACACAATCATGAAAGCCGTGGACAGCGTGATCGAGCCGCTGCGCGCAAAGCCGATTGACAAGCAGATGAGGGACCGAGCGCTGGTGAAGCTGCGCTCCGATCTTTACGACAATATCGGGCAGTTCAATGGATTCGGGCTGGCGGATTTATTGGCGAGCTTTGCGCTCTTCGACAACAATCCCGGGCGAGTGAATACCCTCGAAGAGCAATTCGAGAAAGTGACGCCCGAACTGATTGAAAAAACGGCGCGGGAATATTTGCGGCCGACGAACCGGACGATTCTGGTTCTGGCACCGAAGGGCGAGGAAAAATCCGCCGCGCCAGCGAAGAAAGAGGGGGGAGAGTAAGATGAGCCGCTCAATGATGACCAAGACTTTGCTGGCACTGGGAACATTGACGTTTGCGGGATTGCCGTTGGCGGCGCAAAAAGAGGCACCGCCGGCGGGCGGGCCGCCGCAAGCGTTCACCGTGCCGGAGAGCGAGACGTACACGCTTCCCAACGGGATGAAGGTGACGCTGGTGCCGTACGGCAACATTCCGAAGGTGACGCTGGACCTGGTGCTGCGCACGGGCAGCGTGAACGAACCGGCGGACTTGCCGGGGCTGGCCGATCTAGCGGGGAAATTGCTGAACGAAGGAACGAAGACGAAGAGCGCACAGGAGGTGGCGGAAGAAGCCGCGAACATGGGCGGCTCGCTGAGCATCAGCGTCGGGGAGGACGAAAGCGAGATTACGAGCGACGTACTTTCCGATTTCGGGGCCCAAGCCGCGAAGCTGATTGCAGATGTTGCCGAGCATCCTCTATTTCCCGATAAAGAGTTGCCGCGGCTGAAAAACGATGCGCTCCGGCAACTGGCGATTGCGAAGACGATTCCGCAAAGAATAGCACTGGAGCGGTTCCGCAAAATTCTGTACAAGGATCATCCGTATGGCACGGTGTTGCCAACGCAGGAAAGCATCGAGAAAACGACGGTGGAGGACATCAAGAAATATTACGGGAGCAATTTTGGAGCAGAGCGCGCGCACCTCTACGTTGCGGGAAAATTCGATGCGGCGGCGGTGAAGAGCGCGATTGCCGAGAACTTTGGCGGGTGGGAGAGAGGGCCCGCGCCGGCGACAGACCTTCCAAAGGTGAAGCCGGAACACATTCTGGACCTGACAGACCGGCCGGGCGCGGCGCAATCCACGCTGCTGATCGGACTGCCCGTGCCGGGGCCGACGAATCCTGATCATATTGAAATGGTGGTGATGAACGCGCTGCTCGGAGGATCGTTCGGATCGCGGATCACCTCGAATATTCGCGAACAGAAAGGCTACACGTATTCGCCCTACAGCACGATTTCGCAGCGATATCACGACGCGTACTGGGCGGAAGCGGCGGACGTGACGACGCAGTTCACGGGGCCCTCCATCAAGGAGATTTTCGGGGAGATCGAGCGGCTGCAGAAAGAACCGCCGAGCGAAGCTGAACTCAAGGGGATCGAGACGTATCTCTCAGGGATTTTCGTGATCCAGAATTCCTCGCGAGGAGCGCTCATCGGACAACTGCAATACGTGGATTTGCAGGGGCTAGGCAGCGATTACCTGAAGACCTACGTACAGAAGGTGAATGCGGTGACGCCGGCGGAAGTGCAGCAGATGACGGGAAAATATATCAAACCGGGCGAGATGACCATCGTGGTGGTAGGGGACAAAGCGAAGATCGGCGAGCAATTGAAACCATTCGAGCCTGCAGCGCAGTAAATCGGACTTTATTCAAATTGGGTTAGGCAGTGCCGGATTTGGCGGCGCTGCGGCGGGAAGGCGGAGGAGCCATGCGCCGCGCGCGCTTGGCCTTTTCCTCGTAGAGGCGCGTGTCCGCTTCGGAGAGAAGCTTTTCGATGCGCTCCTCGGAACCGCGGTAGACAGAGATGCCAATACTGGCCGAGAGCTGAGGCTTTTCCGTGTCGTTGGCAAGAACCTTGCGAATGCGGTTGGCCACGCGCTCCGCTTCCTCCTCCTGCGATTCCGGCAGAACAAGGGCAAACTCATCTCCGCCGTAACGGGCGGCGGTATCAATCGAGCGGCAGTGATTGCGGAGAACATCACCAACGCGGCAGATGGCCCGGCTGCCGACAAGATGGCCATGGGAGTCGTTGATCTTCTTGAGGCCATCGAGATCGAGCAAGAGGATGGCGAAGGGCCGCCCGCTCCGGTTGGTGCGTTCGGTTTCTCCTTCGAGGACATCAAGCAGCTTGCGGTAATTGGCAAGGCCGGTGAGCGGATCGCTCACGGCAAGGTGGCGGACCTGCTCGAACAGGCGCGCGTTATCCAGCAAAGCGCCGCCGAGGGCGACGGCAAATCCCAAAATAGTAAAGGCTTGCGAGAAAACGAAGGGGCCGTCCAGAAGATGTTCGGACTGGCAGCCGGCAATCTGAGCGGCGAAATTCATCCAGGTGGCGGCGTATATCGCACGATCGAAGGCGGAATTCGCGGTGCGCAGACGACGCCGGAACCAAATCAGGGCGATCAAGAAAAAAGCGGCGGGCAGGAGCTGATCCGGAGATGGAATCAGAGAATTGGGATGAGCGGAAACTTCTCCGGGCATGTGGCGCAAAGCGGCGGTGATCAAGTAGGTTAGCGCGACGACAGTAAGCAGAGTGCCAGCGAGCTCTCCCTTGGTATGGCGCGAGCGGGGCAGGAAATGCTCGACGAGCAGGGCGACCACGAGGAGCAAGGCCAAAATCATCCGGCCAACCCATAGGGCGAGAGGAGCCCAAGCCACCTTGGCGGGATGCAACTGGAAAAAGAGCAGGCTGGTGCCGGAGAGGATCGTGCCGGAGAGCAGGAAACCCGCGCCGAGCATCAGGGAAATACGGTCCTGGGTGCCTTGAAAACGGACCAAGGTGACGGCGGAAAAGACGAGCGCGAGAAGTCCGCCAACAACCTGGAGATAGCCCTGGAGAGTCAGGTCCGCCTGAAATGGAATCGGGCGGAGCCACACGGCGACGACCCCGATGGTCAGGAAGGCAACGAGGTGCCAGAAGACCGGGGTGGAACGCCAGCGCGTTTGCTTCAGAGATCCGTCAGCCATGTGCGAGGCCCTGCTGGAGAACGGCCGCCTTTCATATCATTAGACTATGTTCCTGGGCGTAGCGTTGCTGCGAATCGCAGCGGCGCGTAAAGGAAATGATACCGTCCGAAGAGGAAGTATTCGACTGTACGGCAGTACAGGACGGCGGAAAAAAGAGCGCATGGGATGGAGATAGCGCTTGCAGTAGGGGGCGGAGATCGCACAGAATCATCGGCTTAAAACGATTCAATGGGAAGGGACGGATTCTGTGGAAAAACGAGGAACGGCGGGGAGAGACGCGGGTTGAGCGAGGGTGGCACATCGGCTGCGGCAGGACTGCGGCGCTCGCTGAAGTTGAGCGACCTGATTCTTTATGGTGTGATCGTGATCCAGCCGGTGGCGCCGATGTCTGTGTTCGGGGTGCTGAGCGAACGAGGCAAAGGCCATGTGGTCACGGCGATCCTGATCGCCATGGTCGCGATGCTGTTTACGGGGATCAGCTACGGGAGGATGGCAAGGGCGTATCCGAGCGCGGGATCGGCGTTCACGTATGTGGCGCAGGAAATCCATCCGGCTCTCGGATACGTGACGGGATGGAGCATGGTGATGGACTACATCCTGAACCCACTGATTTGCACGATCTGGTGCGCGCAGCAGGCGCACCAATTTGCGCCAGGAATTCCCGTGTGGGGATGGAAGATTTTTTTCGCGGCGGTGTTCACGCTGCTGAATATCCGCGGCGTAAAGACTTCGGCGCGGATCAACGCAGGGATGGCTGCAGGAATGGGCGCGGTGGTGGTGGTGATCTTCGTGGCGGCGGCAAGGTACATTCTGGGACATCCACACGCGGAACCGGGATTTTTCACGAGGCCCTTCTACGATCCGCAGACGTTCAGCACCAGCGGAGTGTTCGGATGCACCTCCATCGCAGTGCTGACGTACATCGGGTTCGATGGAATTTCGACGCTTTCCGAAGAGGCGGAGAATCCGCGGCGGAACATCATGCTGGCGACAGTGCTGACGTGCGTGGTAATCGGCCTGCTTTCGGCGGTGGAGGTCTATGCGGCGCAACTCGTGTGGCCCGCTTCGCAGGCGTTTCCGAACGTGGACACTGCGTATGTATATGTCGCGGCGCGAACGTGGGCGCCGCTGTTCACCATCGTGGGATTGACACTGCTTCTAGCGAATTTTGGATCAGGGATGGGAGCGCAGTTGGGCGCGGCACGGCTTCTTTACGGTATGGGGCGGAGCAACGCGCTGCCGAAGTCCTTTTTCGGGGCGGTGGACGCGAAACACCGCGTGCCGAGGAACAACGTGTTCTTTATCGGAGCGATCGTGCTGATCGGGGCATTTTTTCTGTCGTACGGGCTGGGCGCGGAAATGCTCAATTTTGGCGCGTTGATCGCGTTCATGGGTGTGAATCTGGCCGCGCTGATGCGGTATTTTGTGCGTGCGGAACACAAAACAAGCACGGAGCTGGTTGGAAACATTTTCACAAATCTGATTCCGCCAGCACTAGGGTTTCTGATCTGCCTCGGCTTATGGCTGCACCTGAGCCGACCAGCGCAAATTGTCGGGGGAATCTGGATGCTGGCCGGAATCCTGTTTGGGGTCTGGAAGACGCGTGGATTCCGGGAGCAACTCTCGTTCGAGGTTCCCGCGGAGTAGCTTGTGGTGCGAGTACCCCCATTGCAATTCGAACCGAAAACGCCAGATGATGGAGCCCAACGAGGCACCATTGTGAAGCGTCCAAGCGAGAAAAGCGCGACAATCACGATGCGGGACGTGGCGCACGCGAGCGGATTTTCGCCCGCGACTGTTTCAATCGTGCTGAACGATGCCCCACTGGCGCGATACATCGCACCTGCCACAAAAAAGAAAATAGAAGAAGCAGCGAAGAAATTGGGCTACCGGCCGAACGCGATGGCGCGCTTCCTGCGCAGCAAGAGGACGCACAGCGTGGGGGTGATGTTTTTTGACATTACCGACCCCTTTTGCACGCCAATTCTGCGGGGAATCGAAAACGGGCTGTACCAGGCTTCCTACTTGCCGATCCTTGCGGACGCGCACAACCAAAGGAACCGGTTCGAACGCTACCTGGAAATGCTATTGGAGCGGCACGTGGAAGCGCTGATCGTGGTGGCGAACTGGCTGTTCGTGGATATTCACCTGCTGGCCGACTTCGGGAAGCGGAACATTCCGGCAGCGACCATCGGGTGGGAACTGCCGGGAGACACGATTAGTTCGGTGATGGTGGACAACGAAGCGGGAGGGCGGCTGGCGCTGGAACATCTTCACCAGTTGGGGCACCGGAAGATTGCGTTTATTCGTGGCCCGAAAATGCTGATCGACAGTGCGCCGAGGTGGAAAGGAATCCAGAAATTCGCTGCTTCGGCGGAACTCGAAATTGACCCGAATCTGGTTTTGCAGCTGCCGGACGTTTTCGATCCTAACTCAAGCTTCGAGGGTGGCCACCGGCTTACGGAAGAACTGCTGCAGCGGAAAAGAAAATTCACGGCGCTGATGGCGTTCGACGACTTGACGGCGCTGGGAGCGATTCGCGCTCTGACGAAAGCGGGCATCAAGGTGCCGGAGCAATGCTCGGTGGTGGGATTTGACGACGTGGCGCTGGCGGCGATTTCGGCGCCGTCCCTGACCACGGTGCGGCAACCGCTGGAAACGATGGGAAATCTGGCCGTGAATATTGCGATGGAAGGAATCAACGCGGCGCAGGAAAAGCGGGATTGGACGATTTCGCACCACCGGACCGCACCGGAACTCGTGATCCGGGAATCCACGCGAGCGGTTGCATTGTCTTCTTCAGACGATTGACCCTGCCGAGATGTGAGATCTCGCGATTCTTACGCCACTGCGGCTGGATCCAGAGAATGTGGTAAAAGACAGAATTCCCGTCGAGAGGAGGAACAAGAATGACGAGTGAGGAGCCTGCGAAACGACCGGCCAGCTATTGGGGAGCTGTGCTGAGCGACGTTCACTTCTGGATTCCCGCGATCGTTCTGCTCGGAGGACTTCTGGTGCTGCATTGGATCCAGTGATGACAGTCGGAGGGAACGCGAGTTCCGCCACGGGCGGGCCGGCGGACGGCACCCGGCTGCAGCAGTTACAGGCGCTGGGAATGTTGTGCGGGTTCAGCGCAGGAGCGTGGCTCGGAGCGGCGGAAGCGCCGACCAAACTCGTCACGGCAGGCGTCTCGCCGATGGTGGTGTCGCTGCTCATGGTGGCAGGAGTTTTCCTGGCGAGATGGAGCCTGCCCGCCCTGGTTCGGGGGACGGCGCAAATTCGAGCGGACTTCCATGCTGCGCCGCATCTGGTGATCTGGGGAGTTCTGGCGGGCTGCCTGTGGGCGGTGGCCAACACCCTGACAATCTTTGCGATCCGCGATATCGGATTGAGCATTGCGTTTCCACTGTGGAATCTGAACAGCCTGCTGGGAATCTTGTGGGGAGTGACGTTGTTTCGCGAATTGCGTGGAGCGGGAAAGCTGCGCTGGCTCGGGGTGACCGGAGGGGCGGCAGTCATGTTCGCGGGAGCGACGCTGCTCGCGGTGGCGTCTTCGGCACAAACCACACCCTCGCACGCTCTGCGCGGCATTGTGGCCGCGCTCGGAGCGGGAGTGCTCTGGGGAACCATGTATATCCCTTATCGCAAGGCGTATCTGACGGGGATGAATCCGCTGTCGTTCGTCGCGTTTTTTACGATTGGAGAATTGGGAATGATGTCCGCGCTGGCCATCAGCTATAGCGGCGGCGCGGCTGGGCTGGCGCGGGAAATCGGGCACGCCAAACCTGCGCTGTTCTGGCTGATGCTCGGCGGGTTCGTATGGGTGATAGGCGACGTATTCCAACAGTATGCGGCGAAGTACGTGGGAATCAGCCGAGGCATTCCGCTTTCCAATACGAACCAATTGTGGGGACTAATGTGGGGCATCCTAGTGTTTGGAGAGTTCCACGGACAGAGCGGAGCGACACTCGCCAGGGTGGTTGCAGGATCACTGCTGATGGCGGCAGGTGCGGGCGCCATCGCGCTTGCATCCGTATCGCAGGGAGAGCACGAACGCTGGAGGAAAGCGGCACAGCGAGAAGGCGTGCGGTATGGAGTTGCGGAAGGATATTTGAGGGCTGGGCTTGAAGGAAGAGAAGCGGAGAGTAACTCATCCGGGAAAAAAGGGAGGAACTGGCTGGACTGGGTTCTGGTCCTTGGAGCCACCGCAATATTTTTGTGGCTGGCATCTGCGGCTCATGCGCCGCAGATCGCCATGAATTGGACCGCCGCGGAAGTGTTATGCGTGGCCATGCTGGCATTCCTCCTAGCCAGCGCCATCGCTCTGCAGAAAGTCACAAAGTTTCAGTAATTTGCCTCCCAAAGAACAATTTCAAAAAAAATCCTGGTTTCCCGATGGTCTACCTGCCTTATCCGTTTGCTAACGTCCAGTTTCCGCCAATTTTAAGGCATCCTATGAGAGCTTTTCTGCATCCACGTTGTTGAAAGGAAAAGAGATGTATGGTGTGCACAGCTTATTGGAACGCGAGAACGGTTTAGGGATTAGAAAGCAAGAACGGGTCCGCCCCTCCGCCATCCCCACCTCTTCCACCCCCCAAGCAAACTTGGACCTGACCGAGGGAATGCTGGAATACAACCGGATGAAAAAGCCGAGGGGTTGGTTGGATACCATGGCTTCGGTCGCAGCGCATTCCGTGGTGGTGGCCGCGCTGATTCTGGTGCCTCTGCTTTATACCCACGCAATTGAACTGCCGAAATATCAAACGACATTTCTTATGGCGCCGGCGCCACCACCGCCACCGCCGGCTGCTGCTGTCGCGCAACCGATTCGGCACCGCGATCTCTTCCAGGAAGGCAAATTGTATGCTCCCAAGGTGATCCCGAAGCACATTGCGATCATCAAGGAGCAGGCGGAGCCACAGCAGATTGCGCAAGGAGTGCCGGGCGGAGTCACCGGAGGAGTTCCTGGAGGTCAATTGGGCGGGGTTCTGGGCGGAATTCTTTCTGGACGAAATACGATGGTGGCACCGCCACCGAAGCCGGCTGTTCTCAGAGGGCCGGTCCGTGTGGGAGGAAACGTGCAGGTGCCGCGGTTGATTCGAAGGGTTCAGCCAATTTATCCGCCTCTCGCGATGGAAACGCGGGCGCAAGGCGAGATAGTGATTGATTGCGTGATTGACACGCACGGAAACGTGACACAGATGAAAGTGGTATCGGGCTCGCCCTTGCTGGTTCAATCGGCGATGCAGGCTCTGAGCGAATGGAAATATCAGCCGACACTACTGAACGGCCATCCCGTTTCCGTGGAAATGCTGGTGACAGTCAACTTTCAGTTGCAGTGAGGATGGCCAGCTCGAAAGGGGAGAAGTGAAGCGGGGAGGCGGGTTCCCGGTTTGGCGCTTTCAGGGCCACGCAGGAGACTTGGGGCGACGAATGGCCCGGCAAGTGCAGTAATCCGAAGATCTGCTAGCGTCAAGACCGGCCGACACCTCGCCAGAAGTGTCCGCCTCAGGTGCTTTGTAATTCCTACACTCCGTTTATACCAATCAGAAATCTATTGCCGGCAGGAATGTAACGGCGCCGGAGCTTGCTACACAATCTACACAGACTGCGGTATCGCTGAAAGGAAGGACCTGCCATGCCAAACTACCGATTTGGAAAACACCCGCCGAAGGTTGATTACCGGACTTTGCGGTTCAAAAGTTATGTGACGTCCAAGCTGGCCGCACCGCCCAAGTCCTACAACGTGCTGACGAACGTGTACAAGAATCTTCAAACCTCAGATCCCAAAAAGCTTTTTCCCATGGACGGCAACGATACGCTCGGAGACTGCACGATTGCGGCGCTAGCACATTCGATCACTGTTTATCGCGGGATTCTCAAATCACAGCTGATCATGGCGAAGCAAGCGGTGGTGAAGCTGTACATGCACATGACGGGAGGAGTGGACAGCGGCTTGAACGAGCTTGATGTGCTCAATTACTGGCGCCAGAACCCAGTTTCTGGAGATGAGATCATCACCTACGTTAGTGTTGACCCGAAGAATCATACGCACGTGCAGCAAGCCACCCAGCTTTTTGGCGGGGTTTATCTTGGCTTCCAGGTTCAGGAAAACTGCGTCCAGGAGTTCAACGCCGGCAAGCCGTGGACGCCGGGGCCCCTAACCAACGACGGACATGCGGTGTACGCCGTTGCATACGACAAGACCGGAGTTACCGTCCTGACCTGGGGAAACACGCAGCAGGCTACCTGGGCTTGGTGGGATGAATGCGTGGACGAAGCTTACGCTATCCTGCCACCAGAGGCGCTGAAGCCGGGGTTTGCGCCGGGTTTCAATGCCGCCCAGCTCCGGGCCGATCTGGCCGACGTCGCGAATTAGGAATCAACCGGCGCGCACACGGGAGCCAGGATGCGCACAGGGTGAGCGGTGCTTCCCGAGGAAGCGGCATTCAGAGTTCTAATTCTTGGGAGTGGAGGCTTGCGGAGGCCCGGCCTCCGAAACTGCGAATTCATTTACATTGAAACCGTCCACGGCCAGGACGGGAGCAGAACCGCGAAGATCGGATTTGCGCACTTGAACCGAAATGGCGCGTTTTTCGCCGGGAAGCAACGAGAAATAGTTGTCTTCCCAGAACACGGGAAGAATCTCGGGGCCACCCTTGCCGCGAAGCAGTCGGAGCCGGACGAGGAAAGCTAGACCCTTGCCGGGATTTTCTACGTTTACATGAACGGTGGTTTCTTCGTTGCCCTCCATAACGCGATAAGAGGCCTTCAACTTTTCCCTGGACAGCTTTTGAAGAGCGGTAAAGTCCGCAAATTCAGTCATGGGAGTGTAATACCACTCGGTCTTCGAGAAGTTCAGGACGTCGGGTTTGGTGGAGAGCCAATAAAAATTGCGGCTGATCAAACGACCAGAAGAGGACAAAAGCTCAAGCTTCAGGAAATAGGTGGTGGAAATGTCGGCGGGTTCCGGGACGGCAAAAGATCGAGCGACGCTGTCCGCGGGGACATTGAGCGAGACTTCGCGGGAAAAGCGTTCTTTCATCGAGAGATCATAAACCTTTGCGACGACTTTCAGATTATTCTCGGGCGATTGTCTAGCGTTGACGACGGCGACGGTGCGGTCATCGTAGGAGAATTGCACGTGAACCATCTCGAGGGCTTTCTTGGTGCCGAAATAGCCCCCGGCGGGGCGCAAGCTGTAATCGTAGAGATGCCAGATGAGGCCGGGCCAGGCGTTGTTCAGCATCCACTGGATGATTCCCGTGGATTTGTACTTGTTCCGCCCGTAGGCCTCGAACATGGCGCGTTCGCCCTCGTATGTCATGGCCTGAGACTTCCACGCGAAATCGGCGACATTCCTTGCCTCGCCGTAGCGCTTCTCGAGAGCGTTCGCGAAGAGGTCAATGTTCTTGAACTCTCCGCCACCGGAGTGATAATCCCAAAACTCATTTCTGGGCCAGAGCTTGTCCGGAGGGAACATGGTTTTCAGTTCTTCCAGCGGAGGGACCGCGGGACCAGGGCTGGTTTCCGTGTTGAATCCGTAGGCGCCACCGGCCTTGGTGTCCACGAGCCAGTAATCGGGAGGAACGTAATCGTAAGGACCGCTCATTTTTACGCCGGAAGCGCCCGAGAACTCCGCTCTCTTGGCTGAAGCCGAGGAGATCACTGGTTTAGGCCAATGGATTTCCTTTTCGATCTCCAGATAGGCTTGCTCGCGATCTGCGGGAGGAGGATTGTCGCTGCCATTCAGCCAGACGAGCATGCTCGGATGGCTGCGGAGACGGAGCAACTGATCGCGGAGGGAATCCACTGACACGCGCTTGCTTTCATCGTCCCATTTGCCCCATTTTTCCCAAGCGTCACAGCAACACCAGCCAGCCATGACGAGAATGCCGTCGCGGTCGGCGCGTTCCATGAAGGATTCGTCTTCGAGCTTGCCTTCGAGCCGGATGGTGTTGAGCCCCATTTCCTTGACGTAGCGAAATTCGGCGGCGCGGCGGGATTCGTCCACGCGCAGCATCATGTCCGGAGCCCAGCCCCCACCGCGCACCAGAACCGGCTTGCCGTTGACTTTGAGCAGGAGAAAACCTTCCGGAGTGATTTCAGAGGTAGTTTGCTCGATGCCGAAGGAGATGGACTGTTTGTCCGAGATTGAATTCTCAGAGGTCACGAATTCCAGAGAGAGCTTGTGAAGAAACGGCTCGCCCATCTGGTAGGGCCACCAGAGCCTGGGCTTCAGAATATTCAATGCAGGAACAGCTTCGGAAGTGAAGGTAACTTCCTTTTCTTCGTTGGCGGCCAATTCAACTTCCTGGGAAAAATCAATGGATAGCCCACCGCCATGAATTTTGCCCCGGAGAGTTCCTTTTACGGGAGAGCCGGAAGAATTGCGAACATCGGCGCGGACAGTCAGGTGGGCGATCTCCGCACCTTGCGTATCAAGCTTCGTCTCAACAAAAGGATGGCGAATGGAGACGGGACCGCTCGTCGATAGGACCACTTCCTGCCAAAGGCCCATGTCCTTGTCTGGAGGCGTTGGATTCCAGTCCACCCAGGTGATGGCCAGATCGTTGGCCTCCGGGGCGGAAACTTCCACAGCGACGACATTCTTTTTTCCTGGATGAACCAACTGTGTGACGTTGAAGTCGTAGCGGCGGAATGCCCCGACGACTTGATCCGAACCGGCGAGCTTCTTGCCATTGATCCAGATGTCCGCGCGGTAATTGATTCCCTTAAAGTCGAGCCAGATTTCTTCTCCCTTGTCGGCAGCAGGAACGTCAAACTCTTTGCGATACCACCATGGAACGGCGTAGGGGCTATCCGAAGGAATGTCCTGGTTGGCGTACTCGGAGCCGATGGCGTATTCGACGCCCGGGACGGAACGCAGATTCATTCCGAAGTAAGGATTCTTGTAGACACCGTTTTCGACCAGGACCGCGAAAACAGTCTGCGGAACGGAAGTAGGATACCAGCCGGAGGTAGAGAATCCAGGGCGGGAAACGTCTTCACCACCCGCGGAGACCTTCGCAGAACTTTGGACCCTCCAGCCTTCGCGGAGGAAGCGCTCGCCATCGGCATGCGCGAAAAGCGGAAAAAGAGTGAAAAGGATGGCGGCCGTCAGGCCGGTCCTGGCGACGAATCCAGCAATACTGGGCGCGCAGCGGAGAGGCAGGGAGATTCGCACGAAAGGCTCCTTCCAGAAAGATTCCCCAGAAGATCGAAGCGCAAAGCGGGAACGCCGGGAGTGCGATTTAAAACGATTCAATACAGCAATTATGATATCCACCCCCGGTCTATCTGCAGGAGGAAGTGTAGTCCGCGGATGGCTTCAGGACAAGCCCCAAGTGAAAGGCGCGGGGTATCGGCCTCCGCGCCTTCACAGAAGATGACAGAAGCAACCTCATTTTGAGGGCGGGATGAAAACTTGATTTGCGTAAAGGAAGTCCGTGGAGGTCAGAGAGGACTTCAGTTTAGGAGTCACAAATTTGCCTTTGGCACCGCCTTCGCCGGAAAAGGTCAGAAGGTACTGATTGTTCAGATAAGTCTCCAGCTCATTCAAATAAGGTTTGAAGGTGACCGGCGCCATGAATCCCATGTAAAAAGAATTGCCGCCGGATTCGAGGCACATCTGGCTGAGGTTCAGTTGGGCCGTGTTCACAAGGTAGAAAGAGCGGCTGCGGAAACCCGCACCGGGATAGTAAATGCTCCAGAGGTTGATGTTCTTCTTGGCAGCGAGCTGCACCACGGGTTCCACGTCGGGATAGATAGGCCCGAACCCCGCGCGTAGGTAGTCAATGCCGGAAGAAATCAGGAGCAGCGAGGCGCGGCCATCCGGAGCCATAGAGGGCCAGCGCTTGATCCAATCCTCGATGGACAGGTAGGGGCTGCCGCCTGCCGAGATTTCGCCTCGGGGAATGCGGAGGCCTTTGGTTACCAGCTCGTGGTCATTGGTGAAATCCTGAGCGACAAAGACGGTGGCATTGGAAGCGTAAGCCAGTGCGACATAAGTGCTGGCGGGCTGCGCCATGATGAAGGATTTTAGGTCGGGCCATTGCAAGGTAACCTGGCTATTCAACGAATCGTCAATGAGAATCGCGAGATATAACTTTTCCCCTTTGTTCCAGGACGCGATTTGCTTGCGCTCCTTATTGACGGAGAATTGGAGGTCATCCTTGGAAACGGGCGGCGGAGCCGAATCGCCCCTCCCAACAGCGGTGACTGTGAAGGTGGCGCTTCCTGAACTTGAGGCCGGAGATTGCGCCTTGGCAATAAAAGGCGAGAAGACCGCGAGAGCCAGGAGCCCTGCCAGATTGAGCGTGAAGAAGTGTGATTTCATAGTGAAATGCTCCCAAAAAGCCCTTACGTATACTTAGATGCACCGCGCCTTCAAATGGGAGACATCAGGGAACAGGCGCGGACGGATCGCCGCGAGCAGACCATACATCTGGAGCGTGTAACCGGGCGATGAAGAATCGAGCACTGGCGAGGGAGGTGATCGAAGCACGCGTTTTCGACGTGTGCGTCATTGGAGGAGGAGCGACAGGCGCGGGCTGCGCGCTCGATGCGCAGTTGCGGGGACTGCGAGCCGTGATGCTGGACGCCGGGGACTTTGCTTCGGCTGCCTCCAGCGCTTCGACGAAGCTGGTCCATGGGGGCGTGCGTTACCTTGAACAAGCGGTCAAGCGGTTGAATCTGGAAGAGTACCGCATGGTGCAGAACGCGCTGAAGGAACGGGTCTACATGTTGAGCAACGCGCCGCATCTGGCGCACGCGTCGGAATTCGTGGTGCCCGTGTATAGCTGGAGCCAGGCCGCATATTACCGAGCGGGGATGATGATGTACGACTGGCTTTCCGGGAAACATGGGTTATTCCCGAGCCGGTATCTTTCGCGGGAAGAAACTCTGCGGCGTATGCCCGGACTCCGCCGCGAGGGTTTGCGCGGCGCGGTCGCGTACTCGGATGGACAGTTCGACGACGCGCGATACGACATATCGCTGGTGAAGACGTTCGCGCGGGCCGGGGGTCAAGCGCTGAATTATGCGCGGGTGACGGGCTTTTCGCGGGACACAAGCGGAAAACTGGAAGCAGCGTGCGTGCTCGACGAATTGGCCCAAGAAGAATTTGCGGTGAAAGCTCGCGTGTTCGTGAATGCGACCGGGCCGGCTTCTGACGCCGTAAGAGAAATGGCGTCCCCCGGCGCGACAAAGCGAATGAGACCGAGCAAGGGCGTGCACATCCTGTTTCCGCTGGAAGCTTTTCCCAGCGAGGATGCATTGCTTGTCCCCAGGACGGAAGACGGCCGGTTGATTTTCGCGGTGCCGTGGCTGGGCCGGCTGCTGGTGGGAACAACGGATGAGGAAGCCACGCCGCAGTCGCGAATGATTGTTCTTCGCGCGGAAGCGGAGTATCTTCTCCGGCAACTCAATCCTTATCTTTCCAAGCCGCTGCGGCTTGAACAGATTGTCAGCGGGCTTTCGGGATTGCGGCCGCTGGTGGCCGCGCGAAACGGACGCGACACCAAGAAACTCATTCGCGATCACGAAGTGGAAATAGACGCGGCAAGCGGGCTGATCAGCATTCAGGGAGGAAAATGGACGACGCATCGTCTGATGGCCGAGGAGACGATTGATGCCGTACAGAAGGCGATGGGCGACCCGGTCTCGCCGTGCCTGACGAAGCAGCATGCTCTCGCGGGAGCGGAAGGATACACAGAGGACTACTGGAAACAGCTTCGTGACGGCTTTTGTATCGAGGAAGCGACCGCGAAGCATTTGGCGGGGAAGTTCGGAACAGAAGCGGAGCGGGTGTTGAGGCTGTGCGACGAGCGGAAGGAATGGAGCGAGCCGCTGGCGGTTGGAACGCCGGCGATCCAAGCAGAGGCTGTGTACTGCATCCGCGAGGAAATGGCGGTGACCATCGAAGATCTCCTCGCTCGGCGCATCGGGATTCAATTTTCTGACTGGAAAAAAGCGATTCGGGCCGCGCCCATTGCGGCAGATCTGTTGGCGAGAGAGCTGGGATGGAATGAAGACGAAGAAGCCGAAGCGGTGAAGTCGTACACGGCAAAGATTCAAGGTTTTCTGCGGGAACTCGGATTGGCCGGGGCAGAATGAGATGAAGAGCTACATCGGTGCGATTGATCAAGGGACGACGAGCACGAGGTTTCTCATTTTTGATCAAAGCGGCCGCATCGTTTCCGCGGCACAGCAGGAACACCGGCAAATTTTCCCGCAGCCGGGATGGGTGGAACACGATCCGGCGGAGATTCTGCAGAGAACGCGCCAAGTGATGGCCGAAGCGCTCGAGAAAAAGGGATTGCGGGCTTCGGACTTCGCCGGAATCGGGATCACCAATCAGCGTGAGACCACCCTCGTATGGGAACGCAAGACCGGCTCGCCCGTGAGCAATGCCATCGTATGGCAGGACATGCGCGTTTCCGATCAGGTTGCGCGATTCGCGGCGGCGGGAGGGCAAGACCGCTATCGAGCGAAGACCGGTTTGCCGCTGAGCACATACTTCAGCGGATTGAAACTGCGCTGGATTCTGCAAAATGTTCCGGGCGCCGGGGAAAAAGCGGCGAATGGAGAATTGCTTTTCGGGAACGTAGATACGTTTCTGCTTTGGCATCTGACGGGCGGATCGAGTGGCGGCGTGCACGCGACAGACGTGACGAACGCGAGCCGCACGCAGTTGATGAATCTCAACGCCCTCGATTGGGACGCGGAGCTCCTCGCGGATTTTCAGATTCCCCGTGCGATGCTTCCGACGATAAGACCGAGCAGCGAAATCTACGGCGAGGTGAATTCCGGACCGCTCACAGGGACGCCAATTGCGGGGATCCTTGGCGACCAGCAGGCCGCGCTCGTGGGGCAAGCGTGCTTTGCCCCGGGCGAAGTGAAGAACACTTATGGCACCGGATGCTTCCTGCTGATGAACACGGGCGAACAGATCGTATCGTCCAAATTCGGTTTGCTGACAACACTGGCCTACAAGTTCGGGAATAAACCCGCGAATTTCGCGCTGGAAGGGAGTGTGGCGATCACGGGGGCGCTGGTGCAGTGGCTCCGGGACAACCTGGGAATGATCCGCAGTAGCGAGGAGATTGAACCTCTGGCGCGAACCGTGGAGGACAACGGCGGTGTCTACTTTGTTCCCGCGTTTTCCGGCTTGTATGCGCCGTATTGGAAAGAATCAGCACGAGGCGTAATTGCGGGGTTGACGCGCTTCGCGAACAGAGGCCACCTGGCACGTGCTGCACTGGAAGCCACGGCGTATCAAACGCGCGACGTCGCGGAAGCCATGGAAAAGGACGCGCAAATTCCGCTGCGCACCTTGCGCGTGGACGGGGGAATGGTCAGGAACGAATTGCTGATGCAATTCCAGGCGGATCTTCTTGATCGTGAGGTTGTTCGGCCGGAAGTTCAGGAGACAACTTCGCTGGGAGCAGCCTATGCAGCAGGATTGGCCGTCGGATTTTTCTCCAGTTTGGAGGAGCTGCGCGCAAACTGGCGATCCGGCCGGACATGGACGCCCAACTTGCCCTCTGCGGAACGCGAGCGGCTCTATGCGCGATGGAAGAAAGCTGTCAGCCGGTCCTTTGACTGGGCCGAGAATTGAAGGAGCAGCAGCGGATGACTTCACCGTGGCTGGGCGAATTTCTGGGAACGATGATGTTGATCGTGTTGGGAGACGGCGTTGTCGCGGGAGTTCTGCTAAAGCGCACGAAGGCGGAAGGAAGCGGTTGGATGGTCATTACGACCGGATGGGCGCTGGCAGTGATGTGCGGCGTGTTCACCGCCGTTGCGTGCGGCAGCCGCGATGCGCACTTAAATCCGGCGGTGACTCTCGGCTTCGCCGTTCGCAGCGGAAATTTCAGCAAGATTGCGCCTTATTTCGCCGCGCAGGTGCTCGGCGCTCTCGCCGGAGCTGCGATCGTGTGGCTGCATTACCTGCCGCACTGGAAGGAAACGCCCGATTCCGCCGCGAAGCTGGCCTGCTTTTGCACGGGTCCGGCAATTCGAAGCATCTTGCCGAATCTCCTGAGCGAAGTGATTGGCACCTTTGTCCTGGTCTTCGTGGTCGGAGCAATTTTCTCGAAGAGTGTCGTGGGAGATGGGCTCGCTTCTGGGTTGGGGCCTTACCTGGTGGGCAGCCTCGTGTGGGGCATCGGTCTGTCGCTCGGCGGCACCACCGGATACGCGATCAATCCCGCGCGCGACTTCGGGCCGCGGCTGGCGCATGCCATTCTTCCGATTGCAGGCAAAGGCGGTTCCGATTGGAATTACGCAGCGGTACCCATCGTGGGGCCGCTCATGGGCGGCGCACTGGCAGGGCTTCTATTGCGTTTTCTGAACGTAACGTGAGCGGCCGCAAGCGCAGACCGTAATTCTTTCTTCATGCAACCTCCCTTTAGAAATCGGCGTGGCGGAGATCTGGGCTACGCTTCTAGGAGATGGGCTCCGTCTCCACAGTTTCCAGCGCGGCGCAAGCGCCCGCGCCGGGATCATGCGGCCCGTGGATTTATAAGCCATGGCTGGATCTGCTGGTTGGGTGCGGCGCATGGTCAGCGCCGCTGCTGCTGCTTGCGTATTACCTGGCGAAGACGGATTCTCATGCCTGGTCCTTGACTTTCTATTTCCTCGCCCTCTTTTTTAACTACCCACATTTCATGGCCACGGTGTACCGGGCTTACCACACGCGCCAGGAATTCTCGAAGTACCGGATCTTCACCGTTCATGTGGCGATCCTCCTGGGCATTGCTGGAGTCCTCGCCCATTTGTGGTACGCGTTGCTGCCGTGGCTTTTCACGCTGTACATCTGCTGGAGTCCCTGGCATTACACCGGACAGAACTTTGGGCTGCTAATGATGTTCACGAGGCGATCCGGAATTACGCCGACAGAAAAAGAGCGTGGCGCTCTACACCAGGCGTTCATCGCTTCCTACGTCATGTTGATGCTCAGCTTCCACACCGGGCCATCGGGAGACGCGCTGATTCTTTCGCTGGGATTGCCGGCAAAACTGACGATCCCGGTCCGCGCCGCGCTGGGTCTCTTCTTTATCGTCGCCACCGTGTGGGCGCTCGCCGGCATGGCGAAGCGATGCGGTTTGCGCACGATCGTTGCGCCCATGACTCTGGCCTTTACGCAGTTTTTCTGGTTCTTGCTGCCTTCCATGGTGGAGTTGATTAGCCGGAGCGAGGTGCCGCAAACGCGCTACAGCAGCGGCATCCTGGCTTTGTTGCATTCAGCGCAGTATTTGTGGATCACCGGCTATTACCAGAAGCGCGAAGCGGTGGCGGCGGGAAATTCGCGCTGGAGATTCTCGACCTATCTTTTGACGCTAGTCGCGGGCGGAATTGCGCTGTTCATTCCGGGACCCTGGATCGTGAGCCGCGTCTTTCACGCGGATTTCGCGGCAAGTTTCCTGACGTTCACCGCGCTCGTGAACATCCATCACTTCATTTTGGACGGCGCTCTTTGGAAGTTGCGCGATTCGCGAATCTCTTCCCTTTTGCTGGACACGCGCGAGAAGACCGCGCTGGCCGGAGAACCGGAACGCGGCCGGGTGATGTCCTTTGCGCATTGGCTTGCCGGTTCTTCGGCGAATGCGCGAAGGCTGCGAATCGCGACGGTGATCTTGCTTTTTGCGTGGGCGGGTATGGACCAGGCTCATTTCTATTTTTCCAGCGAAGTGACCAATGTTCGCGCCCTGAGACGCGCTGCCGTTTGGAATCCTGACGACAGTGCCGTGCAGATGCGTCTGGCGCGCGCGGAAGGCGCCGCTGGCGAATCGCAGGCCGCTGTGGAATCGCTGAAGCGCGCTGCGGCTGTGAGCCCAGCGAATCTTTCGGTGCAGGAGGCGTATGCGCGCGGACTCGTGGAAACGGGGCGCTACGGCGAGGCGTACGCGCAGTTCCAAAGAATCCTGGCGCTGAAGCCGCGGCACGCCGATGCCTGGGTGGACCTTGGTTTGGTGGCGCACCAACTGGGCCACGATGAGGAAGTGATGGATGACTGGCAGCGCGCGGTGGACGCCGATCCGCGGCAAGCCCATGCGCAACTTTATCTGGCGCAGGCGCTGGAGCAGCGCGGCGAAACGCAAGCGGCGGCACGGCATTATCGTGCGTTCCTCCAGATCGTGGCGGCGGATCCGAGCGGCCACAAAGAAGATGCAAATGCAGTTTTGATGGTGCTGATCAAGGTTGCGGACGCGGATTCCAACGCCAATCGCAATGACGACGCCATGAAAGGCTATCTGGCCGCTGTTGCGTATTCGGAGAAGGCTGGCAACAAGCCCGTGGAAAGCCTGGCCCTAGCGCATCTGGCGGATTTTCAGGAAAAGATAAATCGCGTGCCCGAGGCGGCAAATTCCTACCAGCGCGCGTTGCGACTCGACGCCGATCTCTCCGATCCGCGAGGCGCCGCCGCGGATTGGTTTAACTATGGCCAGTTCCTCTTGCATGAGAAACAGCCCGAGCGGCTGGCGCTGGCTTGTTTTCTTCAGGCAGAGGAATTGCTGCAGGGAACCACGGGCGATGAGCTTGCGCAGGTCAAGAAAGTGCGCGAGAGAAGCGAGCAAGCCCTGGGCAAAAATGCTGCTGCCGTCCGGAAGGATGCGACAGACGTGGCTCGGGAAGCGCTGGCGCTGCCTCCATCTGCATTTGAAAACCCCTCCTAGCCTTCTGTGCGCGTCGCAGTTCTGTTCTAGAATACAAAGCCTCTGTGCGCAAGCTGATGCGCCTCCCGTCGCGCTGAGGTGACGGCCCAAAATGAGCATGATGCGTTCTCTGCTGCTGGCCGCTTCGCAGAACCGCTGGATGCGGGACCGCGCCTCGCGCTACTCGTTTGTCCGGCGCACGGTAAGCCGCTTCATGCCGGGAGAATCCCTTGAGGATGCGCTTGGTGCCGCACGCACGCTGCGTGAAAAGCAAATCGGCACCGTCTTCACACATCTGGGCGAAAATATCCAGGACCAGGCGGAAGCGGAACAGGTTGCGGCGCACTACGTGGAAGCACTGGAGCAAATCCACCAACAGGGACTCGGAACAGAAATCTCCGTGAAATTGACGCAACTCGGGCTGGATCTATCTCCGGATGTGTGCTTGCAACAGCTCAAACGCATTCTCGAGCGCGAGAACCGCGATTCCATCGTCTGGATAGACATGGAGGCCAGCAACTACGTGGATGCCACCCTGGATTTGTACAGGCGCTGCCTGCATGAATTTCCAAACGTTGGGCTATGCCTGCAAGCGTATTTGTATCGTACGCGCGAAGATCTGGAGAAACTGCTTCCGCTGCGGCCTTCGATCCGCCTTGTCAAAGGGGCATACAAAGAACCGGCAAACGTGGCGTTCCCCCGCAAGCAGGACGTAGACACAAGCTATTTCGAATTGTCCCAGACGATGCTTCGTGCAAAGAAAGACGCCAGAATCGTCCGGCCGGCTTTCGGCACGCACGACGTGACCATGATCCGCCGAATCACGGAATTCGCGTCTCACGAAGGCATGCCAAAGGAAATTGTCGAGGTGCAGATGCTTTACGGCATCCAGCGCGGAGAACAGGAGCGGTTGGCCGTGAAGGGGTACCGGTCCATTGTTCTGGTGGCTTACGGAAACTACTGGTATCCGTGGTTCGTGCGGCGGCTCGCAGAGCGCCCCGCGAATGTTTGGTTTCTGGTGAAAAATGTTTTTGCCGGCTGAGCACGAGACAACGGAAATGGATTCCTGCAAAACAGAATCGAGCGGCGATGGACGAAGAAGTTCTGCGGCTAACGAACTCCCGCAGGTGACTGCCTGCGACTCCGGCCATCGTCGGAACACTGCGGCGGTCTTAGCCCGTCTGGATGTGCTGGCAGATTTTGAGCCTGGATGCGCGGACGGTTGCGGTGGTGTGGGCGCTGCTGTTTGCGCGTTGCGCCGGGACGTCTTTGCCCACGGGAGAGGTTTTCGCCCTGGCGCTGGTCTGGCTGATCTACGCAGCGGACCTCGTGGCGGACCGAATCATCGCCCGGCCCGGAGAGCGGCTACAGGAACGCCACCGATTTTACGCCAGGCATACTTTTGCGCCGTGCGCGTTGCGTTCTGTGGCGCGGGATAGTTTAGGGGATACGAAGTGTTCGAAACGCTGACCGACGTGATCTTAGTCCTGGGAATGTAGGTGAGGGAAGTGTTCGATGTAGCTCAAGACGAAACGGCCCCCGCCCCGTTGCCTGCAGGCAACCACCCACCTCTCAGCGCATGACCATAAAGTGAAACTCGCTGTTCCCCGCTCGAGAATTCGGTGTGTCTCGGAGCCTCATTCAATCTGCGCCCGTGCCTACGGCCATGGAGCGCCGATTCTCCCGCGCGCGTACCTCCGCCTCCGGCGCCTCAAGGAGACCCGTCACGCGATCCACCGCGTCCGATAGCGGCTTCCGCAAATGTTCCGTCAAAATATTCACGTCCAAGAGTAGAGGTTCCTGGTTGGAGAGACGAATGATTGAGAAATATCCCCATCGGTTCTTGGAACTGGTGACGAGTTCCAGCCTCAATTCCCACGATGCTTTATCTAATTCGCCTCCCGACCATCCAAAGAACAGGCTCCCTTGAGAGCCGTGTTGCAAGGGGTAAATCGCCGCTGCGGGAAGGCCGTCCTTGCCGAGCTTCTGTATGCGGATCGCATCGAACCCGATTGGTTCAAGGGTCTCCTGCAAAACGCGGCAGATGGCGCCGAATGTGTGGCACGTTTGGAGCAGTTCCGCTCCGTGGCGAATCGCCACATGATTCGCCAAGATTTGACGCCGCCGCGGCACCCGCTGCAGCGTGGAAAGCAGTTCGGCAAACTCCTGATAACGCAACTGCTGGATTCCGAGGAATATTCCAATTCCTATCACGGATAGAACCAAGGCAATGGTTCGCCTTTCCTGCAGGAGGAGCAGGCTCAGGAATCCAAATCCTGCGGTGACTGCATAGAGGACAAGAACGGCGTCTCGTTGCGAGAAGCCGCGTCTCAGTAACTTGTGGTGAATATGATTTCCGTCGCCATCAAACAGCGGTTTGCCCGTGAGGAAGCGGCGCGCAACAGCCAGGACAACATCAAGAATGGGAAAACCGAGGGACACAAGCGGAATTGCGACGGCCACGATAGTGGGGGCCAGCTGCGAGCCAGCCAGGGCAAGCGCAGCCAGCATAAATCCAATAAACAAACTTCCGGAGTCTCCAAGAAAAATCGTGGCGGGATGAAAATTGAAGCGCAAAAAACCGAGTGTAGCTCCAGCCAAAGCCGCGGCCAGAAAAGCCACAAGAGAATTGGGCACGGCGAGGGACAAAACTAAGAGCACAACCGTGGAAAAGAGCGCGGAACCTGCAGCCAATCCATCCAAACCATCGATCAGATTAAAAGCATTGGTTATCAGCAGCACCCACAGCACAGTCAAAGGAAGACCATAGATCGAATGAAGAGAGTGACCTCGAAAAATTAGACCGAGATTGTGAACTCCGAACCCTCCCGCATACAGCCAAACCGCCGCCAGAGACTCGATCGCAACCTTCCACCACGGACTAAGCGCTCGCAGATCGTCAACGAGCCCAAGAAGAAACACGAGGAAAGCAGGCCCAAGGAGAGCCAAAGCGGGATTGGCGGGAAACAACGGCTGCTGTCCAAAAAAGCGCGGTATTCCGATCGCGAGAAGGACAGCGGTTACGCACGTAAAGCAGATAGCTACTCCTCCAAGTCGAGGGACGGGGATGCTATGCAGGTGCCGGTTGGTTCGGGGAGCGTCGGTCCATCCCCTGGCATTTGCGAAATTCCGCACATGCCATGTGGCCGCCAGCGACACCGCCACACACGCCAAAAACACCACCAGAAGGAACATGATCTCTGGCTCCTCGGTTTTCCTGGATGCAGAAAGGAACTACGGATTCAATTTCATGGACGGAACCACTATCTGCGAACTAACCCTATCTATCTTGCTTCCCGCCGGATCACCTGACCCACCCCACGTCTCATAGCACCTCCTGATACACCCTCAACGTGCTCTCCGCCATGCGTTCCGCGGAAAATTCCTCGCTCACCCGCGCTAGCGCTGCCCGCCCGTACTTCTCCCTCATCTCGGTGTTTTCCAGCAAGTAGTTCACCGCCTCGGCCAGGGCCTGCGCATCCCCCGGCGGCACCGTTATTCCGGTCACGCCATGCAGCGAAACTTCCGGCACTCCCGATTCAATCTCTGTGTTCACCACCGGAATACCGGCGGCCATCGCCTCCACCTGCACCAGCCCAAACGACTCCGC
>DATJAD010000149.1:0-3577 GCA_035516615.1 Candidatus Acidiferrum sp. | reverse complement strand
TCGGCGACGCGCGCGACTTGCGCCATTTCTGCTACGTCGTGAACGCGGACGATGTGCGCACCGTTCAGGATGCTCGCTGTAACTGTGGCGGCAGTACCCCAGATGCGTTGTTCCGGCGGAGCAGGCTTTCCTTCGCGCGCGAGCGTGGCGCCAAGGAAGCCCTTGCGCGATGTGCCTACCAGCAGCGGATAGCCGAGCTTCGCGAGTTGCGGAAGCTTTTGCAGCAGCTCGTAGTTCTGTGCGTGCGTTTTGCCGAAGCCGATGCCGGGGTCGAGAATAATCTGTGACTTTGCAACGCCCGCTTGGCGTGCTTTTGCGACGGCGGCTCGTAGCCCGCGCATGACATCCTTGAGGACGTCCCGCGCGAAAGGGCCTTTTTGCATCGTGCCGGGCTCGCCGCGCATGTGCATGACGATAAGCGGCGCTTTGTGCTTGGCTGCGACTTCCGCGAGACGCGGATCGTGGCGCAAGCCCGAAACGTCGTTGATGAGCTGTGCGCCTGCGGAGAGAGCCGCTTCCGCGACTTCGGCCCTGCGGGTGTCGGTGGAAATGGGAATTTTCAGCAGCGGCTGCAGTGCGCGAAGCACCGGAAGCAGGCGCAACAGTTCCTCGGCGGTGGTGGCCGGCTGCGAACCCGGCCGAGTGGATTCTGCGCCGATGTCGAGCAGATCGGCGCCGTCGCGCTCCATCGCGAGGGCGTGATCCACAGCCCTTTGCGGGTCGAAGAATTTGCCGCCGTCGGAAAAGCTGTCTGGCGTCACGTTGAGCACGCCCATGAGGAGCGTGCGAGGACCGAGAAGAAGCGTGGAGGACTTGAGCTGGAGACGGAATGTTGTTCTGGGCTTCATGGCGACGAGAGAGGCAGTCTAGCGTGGAGGAGAGGAAAAGGGTAACGCAGAGGCGCAGAGGCAACAGAGCATTCGCAGAAACGGCCGGAAGCCAACTGGGCGCGAAACGAATAGAACGGTTGAACGAAACGGAAGAAGACGCGGAATTCAGTCGAGATCGAAATCGCGCAGCGGCTTGCCGGCGGGGGCGTCCTTGGCCTTTTTCATGGCTTCTTCAAACTTTTTGGCCAGGATGTCTTCCTTGTGCGTCTCCTGGAAAAAGGAGTCCGCGAACTTGTCTTCGCGCTGGCGGTGCTGCTCGGCGAGAATGCCGTGCGCGTTTTCGAGGTCGACATTCGGCCCCGGCTTCACGGGGGCTTCATGCGACAGTACAGCTCCAAAAACCGCGTCCACCACGAGCTTGGCCTGGCAGCACGGGCACGTTACGTTCAGGTTTTCGCCGCTGCGATTTCCCATACGCACATTGTACGACTTTTTCGGAAGCGAGGTAAGGGTTCACGAGGAACGGACAGAGTTATTGGAGCCGAATCAGGGGTTGCGAATTGAGTTGCTGAAACTCGCCGTTTTCGTGGAGAAGTAAAGACGCAAAATCATAATTGGGCTTGGGGTGGGTATGGAGGTCAATGGCGTCACGAGGGGCATGGAAATTCTCGAAGACATCGCCAGATTCGGGCGCCCACGACTCTCCTTTGGGTATGGTACGCATCTCGATTTGCTCGGCGTGCTGGACAAGCGAGCCCTCGGCATACTCACCCCATTCTTCCGCGATCTTGGGGCGCGCGAGGTAGATCAGTCGATACGGCCCGCCCGCGTTTGGAGCGAAGATGGCGACGCGGAGCTGGTCCTGGCCTAGCAGAATTAAGGCAAATTCCTCGTGGCCGCTCGACGTGAAGTCTCCCGAACAATGGAACGAAAATGGCGAGGAAGTTTCGCGAGAGTTCTTGGCATCGCCGTCCTTGCTGTTCGGCAAATGATAGCCGGGCAAGGCGGTCTCAATGCCTGCCAGAAGGGTTGGCGGGAGTTGCTCGGACCGATCCGAGCCAGCTTGCGGTGTCTGATTCGATGACGGAGCGGCCGCGAGTTCAGCTTGGGGTCGAGGCGTTGATGACTTCTGAGAAGGTGGGCCCGCCTTGGATTGAGCGACACTGGGCGCATCTGAATTACGGTGTGTTGCGAATCTTCCAAAGGCGTACACGATGACGACACAGGCCACCGCGGCGAGAACAAGCGCGGCTCTCTTCATAGGCTTATTCTCACATCAATCTGTTCCAGGACGGATCAACGTGCCGAAGCTATAACCAACTCCAGCCGCTGGAAACACCCCGCGGCACGGAAGTGGGATATGACAAAGAAAAAGGGCGCCAGCTGTTAGCGGACGCCCTCCGAAGTAACAGAGAGTTTTTATGCTTTTGCGGGGTTTTCGCCGCGAGTGAATCCGGGAGCGGGCCGCAACTCTGGGCGAACCACCTTGGGATCGGCGCTGGGCGCGGGCGGAGCCTGCGGAGGCGGCGTGCGGGGCTTTTCCGGCAGCGTCTTGCCCTCCATGAGCATTTTCACTTCGTTGGCGTCAATCACTTCCCGTTCGAGCAGGGCCTGCGCGATGCGCTCGAGCGTGTCGCGATTATTCGACAGGAGGGACTTGGCGCGCTCGTAGCCGCTGCTAACGATGCGCTTCACTTCCTTGTCGATCTGAATCGCGGTGTCTTCTGAATAGTCGCGATGCTGCGTGATTTCGCGGCCCAGGAAGATGGCTTCGTCTTTTTTCCCGAAGGCCAGCGGACCGAGCTCGCTCATGCCCCATTCGCAGACCATGTTGCGGGCGATTTCCGTGGCGCGCTCGATGTCGTTGCCGGCGCCGGTGGTGATGTGCCCAAGGAAGATTTCTTCCGCGGAACGCCCACCCATCAATACGGCGAGCATGGCTTCGAGATATTCGCGCGTGTAGGTGTGCTTGTCGTCTTCGGGCAACTGCATGGTCAGGCCGAGGGCCATGCCACGCGGAATGATGGTCACCTTGTGAACGGGATCGGCGCCCGGCGTCATGGCCGCGACCAGCGCGTGCCCAGCTTCGTGATACGCGGTGTTCTTCTTCTCTTCGTCCGACAGAATCATGGACTTGCGCTCGACGCCCATCAACACCTTGTCTTTGGACATCTCGAAGTCCTGCATCATGACGAACTTGCGGTTTTGCCGGGCCGCCCAGAGTGCCGCTTCGTTCACGAGATTCGCCAAATCGGCGCCAGAAAAGCCGGGCGTGCCGCGCGCGATGATGGAGAGTTCCACGTCATCCGCCAAAGGTACTTTGCGCGTATGCACGCGAAGAATTTCTTCGCGGCCTTTCACGTCAGGACGCGCGACCACCACGCGGCGGTCAAAGCGGCCGGGGCGCAGCAGCGCCGGATCGAGCACATCGGGGCGGTTTGTTGCGGCGATCAGGATGACGCCTTCGTTGGACTCGAAGCCGTCCATCTCGACCAGCAACTGGTTCAGCGTCTGCTCGCGCTCATCGTGTCCGCCGCCGAGGCCGGCGCCGCGATGGCGGCCCACGGCGTCGATTTCATCGATGAAGATGATGCACGGCGCGTTCTTCTTGCCCTGTTCGAACAGATCGCGAACGCGGCTAGCGCCCACGCCCACAAACATTTCGACAAAATCGGAACCGGAGATCGAGAAAAACGGAACATTCGCTTCGCCCGCGATGGCGCGCGCCAGCAAAGTCTTGCCTGTTC
>DATJAD010000148.1:0-14130 GCA_035516615.1 Candidatus Acidiferrum sp. | reverse complement strand
GGCGAAGATTTTCGCGTCGGCGCGCGTGACCAGAATGTTGTGCTGCGAATCTTTTTTGGAGAGCATGGCGCGCACGATTTCCCCGACCTGCGAAGGAGTTTTGCCTTTCGCAAAAATTGCTTCGGCGAAGCCCTGCCGCAGAGCGCGGTGATGGTCCACTTTCGCAAAGCCCAAATCCTCGAACGGAAGATGTTTCAAGCGGTCGGCGGCTGCTGCTGGCGCGATTCTCCCCGCTTCCACCGCATGCAGAATTTTCAAGAGTTCTTTGCGATTCATCGGATTCGACCGAAACGAATTCTATCATTGGAGAGAACGAACGCAGCTGCTTGACTTGGGTTGCAGCGGCTGGGAGACTAGATTTTCCGCGGAAAACATGAACGAAACCAGACAAAAAACCGTGACCGTGGGCGTGACCGGAGCGAGCGGAGCGCTGCTGGCGCAGAAGGCGCTGGCGCTGCTCGAAGAAGATGCTCGCGTGGCGCGCATTCATCTCGTGGTGACGGAGGCAGGCCAGAGATTGTTCGCAGAAGAGCTGGGGATTTCCTCCGGCGATGCGAAACTGCTTGCGGCCCGGATTTTGGGAAAAGCTTCGGCGAAAATTGAAGTTCTGCCGAATAGAGATGTGGGCGCTTCGATCGCTTCGGGAAGTTGTGAAGTGGATTCGATGATCGTGATTCCCTGCTCGATGGGAACTCTGGCGAGCATTGCGAACGGAACGAGCGAGGATCTTGTTGCGCGCGCGGCGGACGTGATGCTGAAAGAGGGACGAAAGCTGGTGCTGTGCGTGCGGGACACGCCGTTCAGCCGGATTCACCTGGAAAATATGCTGCGGGCGCAGCAAGCGGGAGCGGTGATCATGCCCGCGGTTCTTTCGTATTATCACCAACCGAAAACGATTGACGACCTCGCAACGCAATATGTATGCAGAGTGCTGGCGCAGATCGGAATGCCACAGGAGAAAATGTACCGGTGGAAGGGATCGTCCTCGGCCAAGGAAGCGAAGGCATGAGCAGAGGGCGCATGCGAACGGTGCTCGAGATGATCAAGTTCGAGCACAGTGTGTTTGCTTTGCCGTTCGCATTGACGGGAGCACTGCTGGCGGCGCGATTCACGGCGCACGGTTGGCCGACCTGGCGTCAGATTCTGTGGATCGCGGTGGCCATGGTAGCCGCGCGGTCCGCGGCGATGACCATGAACCGCATTGCGGATTTGCGCTATGACCGCGAAAATCCACGAACGGCGAAACGCGCGCTGGTGACGGGCGAACTGTCGCTCGAATTTGCCTGGATGTTCACTCTGATTGCCGTGGCAGTTTTTGGCGTGGCGGCGTGGCAATTGAATCCTCTGGCGTTGAAGCTTTCGCCGGTGGCCGTCGCCATTTTGTTTTTTTATTCGTTCACGAAGCGGTTCACGAACTGGTCGCATCTTTTTCTGGGATTCGCGCTGGGAATTTCTCCGGCTGCGGCCTGGATTGCGATTTCCGGCGGACTCGATTGGCGAATGCTGATTTTGTGCGCGGCAGTGACGCTGTGGGTAGGCGGATTCGACGTGCTGTACGCGTGCCAGGACCTGGATTACGACAAGCGCGCGGGCCTTTTTTCCGTTCCGAAGCGGTTCGGGATCGCGAATGCATTGCTGATCGCACGCGCGATGCACGTTGGAGTCGTTGGTTTGCTCACGTGGCTGGCGGTGAGCTTCGGCTTGCCGTGGCCAGCGTGGGTGGGAATTGCGGTGGTGGCCCTGCTGCTGGGATACGAACATTCGCTCGTCAAATCGGATGATTTGAGCAGGCTGGACGCTGCGTTTTTCACTATGAACGGCTATATTAGTCTATCGTTCCTGATGTTCTGGGGAGCAGCGGCGGCGGTTTGGAGAGTTTGAAAAGATTGATTTCCGTGGAATGTGAATAGGCCGAGAAGCGCGGATAGAATGAGAGTAACGCGCTTCGGAGAATGGGATCGGCGCAGAGGCAAAAGTTGAGCGAACTGACGATCACGGATGCAAGGCTGAAACCGATTGCCGAGAAGGTGCTCGGCGGAGAGCGGCTGTCGTTTGACGACGGGATCGCGCTGTACCGCTCGCCGGATTTGCTGGCGACGGGCTGGCTGGCGAATTACGTGCGCGAAAAGAAGCACGGAAACGTGACGTATTACAACGTCAACCGGCATATCAATCCGACGAACGTCTGCGTGGCGCACTGCAAACTTTGCGCTTTCGGACGCGACCCGGACGCGCCCGGCGCGTACACCTACGCGCTCGAAGAAATTTACCAGCGCGCAGCGCAGGGCGTGCGCGAGGGCGCGACGGAATTCCACATCGTCGGCGGGCTGCATCCGGATTTATCGTTCGAGCATTTTCTGGAAATGATTCGCGGGCTGAAGGAGCGGTTTCCGCAGGTCCACCTGAAGGCCTTCACGATGGTGGAAGTGCACTACTTTTCGCGAATCGCGAAACTGACGATTGAAGAAACGCTGCGAAAAATGAAAGCAGCGGGAGTGGATTCCTGCCCGGGCGGCGGGGCGGAAATTTTTCATCCGCGGGTTCGGCGGATCATCTGCGATCACAAGGTGAGCGGCCAGGTGTGGCTGAACATTGCGAAGAAGGCGCACGAAATCGGGCTGCCCTCGAACGCAACGATGCTCTATGGGCACGTGGAGACGGAAGAAGAGCGCGTGGATCACCTGGTGAAGCTGCGCGAATTACAGGACGTGACGCACGGATTCGTGGCGTTCATTCCGCTGGCGTTTCATCCGGATAACACGGCGCTTTCGCACCTTCCGAAGCCGACGGGCTACGCGGACCTGAAAAACATCGCGGTTTCACGGCTGCTCCTGGACAATTTCGAGCACATCAAGGCTTACTGGATCATGCTGACACCGAGCATCGCGCAGATCGCGCAGCGGTTCGGCGCAAACGATCTGGATGGGACTGTCGCGGAAGAAAAGATCTATCACGACGCGGGCGCGAAGACTTCAGAATTCACGCCGCGCGCGGAACTGGAGCGGCTGATCCGCGCGGCAGGCCGCGTGCCGGTTGAGCGCGATACGCTGTACCGCACCGTGGACCGTTCGAAACTCCCGCCGGTTCCGGCTGCGCTGCCAAAGGGCCTGGTTTCCCTCACTCTGAACGTCTAGTTCGGCTCATCAGCCCATAAACAAATTCTTACTTGATGGTGGAAGTCTTAGCCGCGACTTTGGCGAGGATGGAGGGTGGAAGCGTCGCGTAGCCCTGGTCTTTCGCGACGGACTGGCCTGAAGAATAGATCCACTTGAGATAATCCCTCACCGCAAGAGCGCGTGCCGCGTCGGAATAGCGTTCGGGCACATAGAGCCAGGTGAAACTGGCGATGGGGTAACTGCCTTTGCCTGGCGCGTTTGTCACGGAAATTCGAAAATCGCTGGTCATTTTGGATTCGAGCGCGGAGGCAGCATCCTCGACGGATTCTGCATTGGGATGGATGAATTCGCCTGCGGCGTTTTTGATGGAAGCCATCCTGATCCCCCCAGTGACAGCCCAGTTCAATTCCGTGTAAGCGATGGCGCCGGAAGTGGCGCGAGTTTTCTGGATCAAATCGGGAGTCAGGCCGATGGCCTGGCCAACGGGCCACTTGGGAGAAACACTGCGACCCACCTTGGATTGAAACTCGGGACTCACCTTCGAAAGATAGTCGGAGAAGATGTAGCTTGAGCCTTTGCCCTCGGTCCGATGGAGAACGACAATCGGGAGATGCGGGAGATTGACTCCGGGATTCAGTTTAGCGATCTCGGGATCGCTCCAGGAAGTGGTTTTGCCGAGGTAAATGTCAGCCAAAACCGGTCCAGAAAGGCGGAGATTCCCGGAGACTCCGGGAACGTTGTAGATGATCACGATGGCGATGAGAACGGTGGGTAATTCGAGGATCGGAGTCCGTGCAGAGCTGAGCTGCTTTTCGGGAATGGGCGCATCGCCACCGCCAAAGTCACCGCTCCCGGCAAGAATGCGGCTGACGCTGGCGCCGGTTCCCTCCGGGAGATAGCGGACCTTGATCTGTGCATTTTGATTATGGAAATCTTCGCTCCAGCGAAGATAGAGAGGTTCCGGAAGACTCGAACCGGTGGCCACAAGAGTGATGTCCGACTGAGCGGCCGCCGATTGCGCGCCGAGAACCACGAGCAGCGAAGCGCATACGGACCAGCGACGAATCCGCGAAAGTTGCATCATCAAGACCCCACGCACGCCCAAAGATTGAACAGCCCACCAGGCAAGGATACAAACTCAGGCTAAGGGAAGAGAGTTTGTGAGGACAAGAGGCTTCGGCGAACTTGTTCAGAAAAATATATTGTCATGGAAAGAACATTCGCGAATCGGGCGAACACTCAGTTCACGCCGGGAATGGCGTGAGGCAAATCCTTTTCAGTTTCACCGATGGTAGGCTTGGAAGGAGCGGTTCGAATGAAGAACAGGGAGGCGATATGCGTGCGCTCGCGAACTTGGGCTTGGGGGTCGTGCTCGGGCTGGGCGTGCCGGGAGCGCGGGCGCAAACAGTGACGCCGACGCCGGAAACGGGAGTCACGCCGAACGTACTGTTGCTGTACTCGGCCGAAACGGTGCCGGGGCGGGAGATGGACTATTCGCGGAAGGAAGCGGAGATCGCAGCGAGCTACGAGGAGAAAAAGATTCCCGTTTACTGGCTGGCGATGACTTCGCTGACCGGAACTCCTCGCGTGCTGTATTTCGAGGGTTTCGATTCGTTCGGGGACGTGGAGACAACCGAAGGAGTGATCCGCGATGTCCTCGCAACGCGTTCGGACATCGTGGGAATGCAGCAGGAATTGTTGAGTTACCTGAACGGGTCGCACACAGTGCTGGCGTTCCGGAGGGACGACCTAGGCTACCGTATGAACAAGGCGGACCTGGCGAAGGCGCGCTACGTGCGCGTGACACAAGTGCAGCTGAAGACCGGAACAGACGCGGACTTCGCCGAGGCGGTGAAAACGGTGCGGCACTTTTACGAGACGAACGATGTGGATGCGCCGTGGGTGATTTACCAGGTGGATTCGGGAATGGCGATGCCCGCGTATCTTCAAATTCAGCCGATGCAATCTCTGAAAGAGATGGACGACGCGTATGACCGGGCGAAGAATTCGCCGGTCGTGCCGGCTGGTTCAGTGCGCCAGAAACTGATCCAGGCACTGCAATCGTCGTTGGCCACTGCGGAGGCTGAGACCTATTCGGTGAGCCTGAAAATGAGCCATCTTGCGCCCGAGGCCCGGGCGGGAAAGAAAAGCGAAGGGGAGCGAGGGGACAAGGGACAGGCTCGGCCGGGCACTGGAAAGAAGAGCGCGGCCGTTGGCGGCAGAAGCAATCGAAAATAGGCGACACAATTTTGCGGAAGTCAGGAAGCGACGCGTCGCAAAGGCCAAATGAGTACGTCCTGGCGCCGGGCGAAGTGAAGCAGCGGTTGTTGTGCGGGAAGATTGAGGCCCGAAGCCAGCGCCATGTCATTGTGCGGGAATTCAGCCTGGGCGAGATTAAGTGACCAGGGTGGATGATGAATCTCACCGCGATGGATTTGGCGGCGCGAATCTTCGGCGTAGAGACAATAGCGTTCCGTGAGAAAGTGGTTGAGCGTTCCGGGCCGCGGCGAGAAGGGTGGGCCGAGCGGCTGGTATTTCGCGCTGAGGCTGGCGGGAGGGGCGGAGCGATCCGTTCGTGTTGAGCGATATTCGATCCAGCCAGCGCGTTGTTCGCAAGCCATGTCCGCGCGAAAATACGGCAGATGGAACCAGGCTCGCGCCGCGGCTACGGCAAGCGGATTCGCGGCATCCAGGCTGAAAAACCAAACACCGGGCTTGCCATCGGCCACGACGTAAGTCCTGACGTTCAATTCGGGAAACGAAGAAATCCAGGGGAGAGGAGGAAAACCGCGGAGGCGCACGCCGGTCATGCGGAAGGGAACGACGCTGATCCACGCCTGGCCGGAGAATGTGTCAATTTCGAGCGGCGAAGGAACGGCCGGACGCAGCGATTCCGGGGAGAGCGGCCAATGGGCAAAGAGCAGATCGTGCCAGCTCTGAGCCATGATCCAGCGGCCTGGCGGCAGCGGCCAAGGGCGATGATGGAAGGCGGAAAGCAGCGAATTCATGAGAGGCTCGGAATGCAATTTGAATATACCCGGAAAGCAGGCAGGTGAATCGAAGTCGTTAGTTTCAAAGGGACCGAATCTTTCAATCTGAAGGAGCAATTATGCAGAGAAAAGCATCGGCGGTTTGGCAAGGAGATTTGAAGAGCGGCAAGGGAACGATTTCCACGGACAGCGGAACTCTGAAGCAGACGCAATACTCGTTCAGCACGCGGTTTGAAAACGGGGTGGGCACAAATCCCGAAGAGCTGCTTGCTGCGGCGCACGCTGGCTGCTTCACGATGGCGCTTTCGGCGCAGCTCGGCGGGGCGGGCCTGAAGGCGGACAAGCTCGAAACGACCTGCACGGTTTCACTCGAAAAAGTGGGCGAAGGGTTTGCGATCACGAAGAGCCATCTCGATCTTGTGGCGAAGGTGCCCGGAGCGGACCAGGCGAAGTTTGACGCAGCCGTGAAAGCGGCGGAAATGGGGTGTCCGGTGTCGAAGCTGTTCAAGGCAGAGATCAGCGTGAATGCACGGCTGGAGAGCTGAGAAAGCCCTGAGCGCTCACGCGGCGCCAAGCAAACAGGTAGAATGCACGGCATGATTCCCCATCCGCTGGTGTTTGCCGCAGGGTTCGCGATTTTCGTGATCGTTCTGTGGGATGCGTTCGAGTCCATCATCCTGCCGCGGCGGGTGACGCGCCGATTCCGGCTGACGCGGCTGTTTTACAGGACGAGTTGGGCCACGTGGAAGGGCGCGGCAGAGTTGGTTTCGAGCAAAAAGAAGCGTGAAGCGTCCCTTGGCTACTTCGGGCCAATTTCGCTTCTCGTGCTGGTCGGCGTGTGGGCGCTGGGCCTGTTGATGGGATTCGGGATGATGCAGTACGGCGCAGGGTCTGCTGTGAACGTGGCAGGCTTGAAGCCGGGATTTTGGACCGATGTTTATCTGAGCGGGACGACGTTCTTCACGCTGGGACTAGGAGACGTGGTTCCGCGTTCCGGGCTCGCGCGTGCACTGGTGGTTGCGGAAGCGGGATTCGGATTCGGATTTCTCGCCGCGGTAATCGGATACCTGCCTTTTATTTTCGGATCGTTTTCAAAGCGCGAGGTGAATATCTCGCTGCTGGATTCGCGCGCGGGGACGCCGCCAACTGCCGGAGAGTTGTTGCGGCGGCATAGTAATCAGTATGGATTGGAGGCGTTGCGCGACCTGCTGAAGGAGTGGGAACTCTGGAGCGCGGAGCTGATGGAGAGCCACCTTTCATACCCCGTGCTGGCATATTTCAGGTCGCAACACGACAACCAATCGTGGATCGCATCACTGACCGCGATTCTGGACACCTGCGCGTTGATCATGACGGGCATTGAAGACGCGTGCGAGCGGCAGGCGGAATTGACCTTCGCGATTGCGCGGCATGCGGTCGTGGACCTCTCCCAGGTATTTGGAACGGCGCCGCAGTCTCCCCACGAACGGCTTCTCTCCACGGATTTGCGGCGGATCCGCGAGAAGCTGGCGCAGCATGGATTGAAATTGAATGATTCGGCCGAGGCGGACCAGAGACTGGCGCAATTGCGTCAGATGTACGAGCCTTACGTATATTCGCTGGCGAAATATTTGGGCCGGGCCCTGCCGCCGTGGATTCCGGAAAAAAAGGGGAAGGATAACTGGCAAACGACGGCGTGGGGAGAGACGGCTGGCTACGTCGTACGCGATACCAGCGTCGTGAGGGACGATCACTTTTGAGAAATTTAGACAGTGGCGGACGACGGCGATGAACCTGCTCAGTTGAAAAGGGAGAAAAGCTAATGAAGGCAATCATGGTGCGTGAATTCGGCGGTCCGGAAGTTTTAAGACTGGAAGAGACGCCAACGCCGAAGCCGGGGGCCGGACAGGTGTTGGTGCGCGTGCTCGCGGCGGGTGTGAATCCCTACGACACTTACATGCGAAATGGAAGCTATGCGATCAAACCGCCGCTGCCATACACCCCGGGATCAGACGCGGCGGGGACGATCGAAGCCGTGGGCGAAGGCGTGAAGAATGTGAAGGTTGGCGACCGGGTGTACACGGCAACGACGATTACGGGAGCGTATGCGGAGTATGCGCTGGCGACGGAGGCGCAGGTGCACCGGCTGCCAGGGAATATTTCGTTTTCGCAGGGAGCGGGAGTCTGGGTGCCTTACGGTACGGCGTTTCATGCTCTGCATCATTTCGCGAGGGCGAAGGCCGGCGAAACGCTGTTGATTCACGGCGCGAGTGGGGGAGTAGGAATCGCGGCGGTGCAGATGGCGCAAGCCATGGGGATGACGGTTTTCGGAACTGCGGGTACAGAGAAGGGATTGGAATTGGTGAAGAAGGAAGGAGCGGCGGAGGCGTTCGACCACCGGGCGGGAGACTATCGCGAAAAGATCATGAAAGCGACGGAAGGGCACGGAGTGGACGTAATTCTGGAGATGCTGGCGAACGTGAATTTGGGGCACGACTTGAAACTGCTGGCGCAAAACGGGCGCGTGGTGGTGATCGGGAGCCGGGGAGACGTGACGATCACGCCGCGGGACTTAATGGCAAAGCGAGGAAGAGTTCTGGCGTTTGCGTTGTGGGGCGCGACACCAGCGGAAATCGCGGAAATACATCCGGCGCTGATCGCAGGACTCGAAAACGGAACGCTGCGGCCGATCGTCGGGAAGGAATTGCCATTGAAAGATGCAGCGCAAGCGCACGTGGACGTGCTGGCGCCGGGGTCATACGGAAAAATTGTTCTGGTGGCGTAGGCCGCTGACGATTAGAGGTGCAAGCGAAGTAAGCTCAGAATTATGCCCAGCAAAGCTCCGAAACCAATGAGCCAGGCGGAGTTGACACGAAAACGGAAGAGGAGCAACGCGGCGAGGCCGGCGATCATTGCAGAAGTTGCGCTCAGGAACACTGCCCGGGCGAATTGAAAGCCAACGAAAGCCATGAGAGCAATCGCTGAAGCATTGACTCCATCGAGAAAAGCGGAAGCCCAGGAAGACCGGCGAAGTTTCGGCAGGACTTTTGCGGTCGCCGCGACAAAAAGAAAAGCAGGCAAGAACGTGCCGAAAGTCGCGAGAACGGCTCCTTTCCAGCCGGCGAGCAGATAGCCGATGAACGTCGCGACGGTGAAGAAGGGACCGGGAGTGGCCTGGCTCACGGCCACAGCATCGAGAAGCTGGGCTTGCGTAAGCCAATGGAGACGTGTTACGAGATCGGCCTGAAGCAGAGCAAGCAAAACGTAGCCGCTGCCGAAGAGCACCGCACCAACCTTGAGAAAATAAACAAAGACGGATCCCAGGCCGACGGCGCCCACAGCAGCGGCGGTACCGGCCGTGCGAAGAGCACTAGCGGCCGTGAGCACGGAAGAGCGAAAATGCTCCGCGCGCCGTGCCACCACCCACGCAACCCCGCCACCGATAAGAAGCGCGATAGGTGAGACACGAAAGAATGAGAGCACGAATACTACTGCGGCGAGAACGGCCAATTCCTTCGATTTGAAAACGGCGCGGTGGAGAGCCCAAATTGCTTGCGCGACGAGGACAACGACTATGGGCTTCACGCCCCAGAGAATTCCGGCAACTTGAGGGAGCGAACCGTAACGAACGTACGTCCAAGCAAGCGCAGCAACGAGCAGGGCGGCAGGAAGAAGGAAGGCAATGCCTGAGGCGATGAGTCCCAAGAAGCCGCCGCGCAATTCTCCGAGATAAATTGCGAGTTCCGTGGAGCTGGGACCCGGAAGCAATCCGACGGCGCCCATACGGTCGAGAAATTCTTCGCGGGTAAGCCACTGGCGCCGGCGGACGAATTCGTTTTCCATCATGGCGATGTGGGCTGCGGGGCCTCCGAAAGCCACGAAACCCAGGCGTAGAAAGACGCGGAAAATTTCCAAGAGCGAATGGAGCCTGGAAATGGCGGAGCGATGGAAGCGTTTCATTCTGGAGACCGAATTATGCACGAAAGTGCGAGGCGGCATCTTTGAAGTTGGAGAAGTTTCCGCCCTCAACAAGAGGCTCTTCTCCGCTAAGCCGGGTTCTTGGCCTTCTGCGGCGCAAGCCGTATAATGATTCAGGGCACGATGGATTTCCCGGCGCAACTCCCCCGGAAACTTGTAGAATTCAAGCCCTCATGAGTCCACTGTTCGTCAATTTGATCTTGGTGCAGAGCTCCTTCAGCCAGTACTGGCACAAGCTCACCAACCGAACGTTTACGGGGATGTATCACGCGAACGCGTTCGACCTGATGATGATGATTCCCTACTTCATCGTGCTGGTGATCCTGGCGATCTATGGGATGCACCGGTACTGGCTGGTGTACGACTATTACAAATACAAGAAAAACGTGCCAGAAAAACCCGCGGAAGTGAAGGTGTGGCCGCGGGTGACCGTGCAATTGCCCATCTTCAATGAAAGATACGTGATCGAACGGCTCGTGGAAGCGGTTGCGCAGTTCGATTACCCGCGGGAATTGCTGGACGTGCAAGTGCTGGACGATTCGACGGATGAGACTCAGCAGGTCGCGCGGGCGTGCGTTGAGCGTCACGCAGCCCAGGGTATGCCGGTGACGTACATCCACCGCACAAACCGCGAGGGGTTCAAGGCCGGGGCATTGGAAAACGGCTTGAAGATATCGCGAGGCGAGTTCGTTGCGATCTTTGATGCGGATTTTATTCCACCGGTGAATTTTCTGCGGCGCACGATTCCATACTTCGTTGATCCGGAGAATGGGTCAAATATCGGCATGGTACAAACGCGGTGGACCTATCTGAACCGCGACTACTCGCTGCTGACCCAGGTTGAGACGATTCTGCTCGACGGGCACTTTGTGGTGGAGCACGGGGCGAGGTCGCGCGCGGGCACTTTTTTCAATTTCAACGGAACCGCGGGGGTATGGCGGCGTGCGGCGATTGAAGCGGCGGGAGGATGGGAGCACGACACGCTGACCGAGGACACGGACCTTTCCTACCGCGCGCAACTGAAGGGCTGGAAATTCCTGTACCTGCCGGACATCGAGTGCACCAGCGAACTGCCGGTGGATATGAACGGATTCAAGGCGCAGCAAGCGCGGTGGGCCAAAGGGTTGATGCAAACGGCAAAAAAGATTCTGCCGAAGGTGATGAAATCCGACGCACCGGCAAGAGTGAAGGCTGAAGCGTTTTTTCACCTGACGGCGAATATCAGCTATCCGATGATGGTGCTTTTCTCCGCGATGCTGCTGCCGGCCATGATTGTTAGGTTTTATCAGGGCTGGTTCCAGATGATGGTGATTGACCTGCCGCTGTTCCTGGCGTCCACGTGCTCGATCTCCAGCTTCTATCTTGTGGCGCAAAAAGAGCTGCGGCCGAAAAGCTGGTGGAAGACGTTTTTGTACATGCCGTTCGTAATGGCGGTGGGAATCGGGATTTCCGTGCGCAATGCGAAAGCGGTTCTTGAGGCGCTGCTGGGAATCAAGAGCGAATTCGCGCGAACGCCAAAATACAAAATCGAAGGAAAGAAAGACACCTTCGTGGCGAAGAAATACCGGAACAAGGCAGGCTGGATGCCTTATGCCGAGGTTTTACTGGGGACGTACTTCGCGATGACCGTGGCCTACGCAGTCACCAACGGGAATTACGCGACACTTCCCTTCCTGCTGCTGTTCGTCTGGGGATACCTGTACACGGGCATCATGTCGCTCGGCCAGACCTATCTTGCCAACATGCGGTTCGGCGTAAACGCTCCGGAGATGCGGCCTGCAGCTTCCGGCGCTCCGGGCTTCTGAATTCGGCGCCTCACCGCTCAATCGGCGTGTTCCCCTTCTGGTTAAGTATTTATCAAACAGTTCAGTAGCCAGGAAAGAGCCAGACGCCACCGCGGAATTCCAGATTAACGTTTTCTGGCGGACTGGGGTAACATTTGAACACATGCCCGACACGCGACCAGGGGAACGCCTCAAACAGATTCGCTTCCGGCTGGGGATTACTACGCGCGACGTGGCGGAGCTCAGCCAGAAAATAGCCGAAGAAGAAGGAAACCCGGAATTTTCCATTTCCAACGCCTGGCTCACGCAGATCGAAAACTCCGATTCCGTGCCGAGTATCTATAAGCTGTACAGCCTGAGTTCCGTTTTCCACGTCAAATTCGCGGATCTGCTGCTGCTCTTCAATGTCGACCTCAACAGACTGAACCATCACCAGCTTCAGGCGCCGCTGAATCACACCCATTTGACGACGCTCGAGGTTTACGACGATGACCGGCCCGTTTCGTTTCCCGTGCGCTTTGATGGGGCATTCGACCTGAACGATACAAATCTACTCACCCGGATGGTCGAGGTCTGGGGCGAGATACCGATTGCCCTGATACAACATCTCGACATCCGGCACAGCCTGTACGGCTACATCGGCCTGCAGGATTTCACGCTTTATCCCCTGTTGCGACCGGGATCATTCGTCCAGATTGACCAGCGGGTGCAGAAGATCCAGCCGCTGCGATGGCGCACGGAGTATGACCGGCCGGTTTACTTCGTGGAGCTGCGCGACGGCTATGCCTGTTCATGGTGCGAACTGCAGGATGGATGCTTGATGCTGTTGCCGCATCCGCTGTCGCCCTGCAGCGTCCGGCGTCTAAATTACGGAGTGGACGCAGAGATCATCGGGCAGGTGACGGCAGTGGCCATGCGCCTGACGGACTCGCCGAATTCTTCTTCTGACGGATCCGCAAGACTTCCAGACCGATCTTGATGTTCGAGAGAAGCAGCTGTGCCATGATGGGGTCAACATCCATGGGGATGGCGACCCTGTAGGGTTCCAGTTCCAGCCACGCGTGCAGGATCTCATCGCACTGCTCATGCGAGCTTTGGATATAAGCATCAAGTTCGCGCACGACTTCCTCAAGCGATAAAGACGCAAGCCGCCAAAAAATCTCCCGGTGAGCGGCCCACAAAGCAGCGCTTGCGTCTTCCGAAGTGAAGCGCGTAGACAGGCCCTCGTGGTGGTAGGAGCCGGAATTGTAATCGCGGGTGGAGGCGAGATAGATCAGGCGGCCAAACTCGCTGGGGATTTTCGCGAGGGTGCGGTTCAAGAGATCGTCATACGCCGAGCGCAGAAGTCCGGGTTTGAAAGCGTCTTTCATTGCCAGTTACGGAACGGCCTTACGTTTCGTGCTCAGCGCGAAACACCAGCGGTGCTTTCGGGAGATGGAATCTGGAAGGTAGCTTCCAATCTGTGGTGCGCGCTCTTCATGCGATGCGAGAGATTGCACGCGTAAAGAGCCACTTCCTGCAGGACCCCGGGGCTCACGAGAAGAGAGCTCAGCGCGAGCAAGCCACAAAGACATCGCAATTGAACATAGTGACCAAGAAGAGAAATTTCTCCGGAAAGCTCGAGATTCTGGCTGGCTCTGGCCGAGCGCAGATGGTCCCGCATGATTTTGCGGATTCCGCGGGAGGTCTGGCGAATCCAATCGCGGGCGATCTGCTTGCGCTCCTTGGAATAGATCCGGCGCAGACGCGGGGAATCGAAGTCACGGATAAACCTTCTATCTTGCCTGGAGAAAATCCTGTGGACGATTTCCGGAGGAGACAAAACTTCGCTCCGCAAATCGTGTTCCGCATACAGGAGTTTGTCCTCGTCGGTTTCCCGCCCGTCTCCAACAAAGAACAGCAGAATAAGAAGAAGAACGGCAAGCCCACTGCAAGCGTAAACCGCAATCATGGGCGAACCGCCTTGCCAAGAGCGGAGCCGGACTCACGAAAACGCCGCCGCGTGGCACTGACCAGCCTGCGGTAGTCATCTTCGAGGACAATTTTGCGGTTGGCTTCCGGCTCTTCGCTGCGCGACCACAAGGCTGCAGCCCAAACTGCCAATATAAGGAGATAGGATACGGGTTGCAGGTACGGCCAGATGGCCTCAATCTTGACTCCCAATAGATTCATGAACGTGAGCTGGACCACGCTGACCCCGAGAAAAATGCCATACCCAAGCAATATGCCCTTTAAATTCCGGCTGAGAGGTATTGCGTAAAGTAGAAAAACGGCTACCAAAGC
>DATJAD010000147.1:0-14797 GCA_035516615.1 Candidatus Acidiferrum sp. | reverse complement strand
TGGGCGATTCGAAATGCTGTCACATTGCATGAAGTCCGCTTTCTTGCTCCCGAGTATTCCAATATTCCAGGCGAACTGATTCCTTACGGTTTCATGAAGTGGGAACGCACCTGGCTTTACCGCTTTCGCGACGTTTACCTGGTCTCCTGGAATCTGAACGGTGATGCGATCAACCTCGACGACATTCCTTCCTATGCTTTCGACAGCCCTCAAGAAAAGCAAAAGGTCGCCGAAATCCTCGACCAGTACAATGAGGATGAAACGCTGACTCCCGAGGAAGACGCCGCCTTCGGCGAAATCGGCCGCGAGCGCACCGCCCGGCATCCTCTGCGTACCTATCTTTGCGTGCCGTTTCTGCGCGTCTTCACCATGTGGTTCACGCCGCGCATCGAGCTTCTTCCTTTTTCCGGCCAGGTTTGGCCTCCCGCGGCCGCCTGGGACATCGATCCCGTGGACATGTCCTTCACCGTTGGCTTTTTCTTGCTGAACTTTGCCTATGTCGTCTTGGGCTTCTCGGGCGGCTGGCGTCTCTGGCGGCGTGGCTCCGGTGCCAAGCTGGCGCTCCTCGTGTTTATTCTCTACATCGTTCTTCGCACGGCGTTTCTGACCACGTTGGAAACGCCCGAGCCTCGTTACGTTCTCGAGTGCTATCCCATTTTGCTGGCGCTGATTGCCGTGCTCTTTGCCGGAAAGCCTGCGTTGCCCTCCGAATCGGATCGGCTCAACGCTCTTCGACTGGCTCGGGGTGAATCGTAACGCGGAACACCTGCGGAAATTTTTCTTTCACGCGATCCTCGAGCGTCGCGGTCACGTCGTGCACTTCCGTGATCGGCAGCGCAGCCTTCATCGTGCAATGGCAGGAGGCCAGAATGTGATGCCCCACCTGGCGAACGCGAACGTCATGGCAGTTGACCAACTCGTCGTACTCTGCCGGGAGCGTATTGAGAAACGCTTCAATCGCGCTCGACAGCAGCTTCATTTCGCCTGCTCCGTCGCTTCCAACCGCGACATTGTCTCCCAGCGGCTCAATGTGAATGGTCACTTCCGTGGGTTCTTCTCGCAGCGCCCGAATCCCCTCCTCGAGCTCGCTCGCTTGCCGGTGTGCTTCCCGCAGGCTCAAGTTCTCGCCTACCTCCAGATGCAGTTCGACAAAAAGCTGGCCGTCCTGCTGCTGCGCGGAAAGATCGTGAATCGCGTATCCCATTCGCTGCGCCACCGCGCGAATCGCTTCAAACAGATGTCCGCCCGTCGGCGCGCGGGGCTCCGCGTGAACCAGCACGTCCGACGGAACAATCTCGTCAATGCGCTTCTCGATCGCGTCACTCCAGGCGTCAACTTGTTCGAGGCTCGCTGTGCGCGGGACGCTCACGGTCGCGTCCACAAAGTAGCGGTTGCCGGCGCGCCGCACGCGCACGCGTTCCACGTCCATGACTCCTTCCATGCGCTTCACGGTCCTCGCAATCTCTTCCTGCAGCCCCTCCGGCGCCGCATCCAGCAGCGCATCCAGCGTCCTTTTTCCCAGCCGCGATCCCACCCACAAAATCACTCCCGCCACGATCAGCCCGGCCAGCGCGTCCGCGTAGATCAGCCAAGGTAGGTTCCAGGTTTCTCCCGCCCACACCAGGCCGATCCCGGCGATGACCACCGTGGTGCTCCAAATGTCCGTCGAGAAGTGCAGCGCGTCGGCTTCCAGTGCTTCGCTGTAATACTTCTTCGCCACATGCGAGAGTTTTCTCGCCCGCGTGACGTCGATCGCTACCGCCGCCAGCAGGATCACGATTGCCAGCAGGCTCGGTTGAATGTGAACGGTACGGAAAAACAGCCGGTCGAACGCTTCGTAGATAATGTACAAAGCCGTCAGCACGAGCAAACCGGTTTCGACAAAGGCCGAAAAATTCTCGATCTTCCCGTGTCCATAGGGATGCCGCGCATCCGCGGGCAAATCGGAAACGCGTACGGAAAGAAACGTAATAATGGCCGCGACCAGGTCCAGCCCCGAGTGGAGCGCTTCGCTGAGCACGCCCAGGCTGCCTGTCCGCACCACCAGGAAGCTCTTCAGCATCACCAGCAGCACCGCCGAGCCCACGCTCAGCAGCGCCGCCATCCTCTTTTCCCGGGCTTCCTCTGCTGAATAGGTCGCCATCGCCTTCCGCTTAGACTACCTCAATTCGACGCGAATTTAGGTGCGCGAGCCGCGGCAGCAAGAAGTGAAAAGGAAAGGTCAGATTCCTCTCGGGAAACTACAAGAGGGATAAGAAACAAGGTGAAAGAATCACAAAATAGCAGCGCGAGCCATTTGCCGGCCCAATCTAATGCTGGCCATGCGCCTCGCAGTTATCTCACTTGCCGTTCCCAGGCTGTTCGTTCACTTCGGCGCTCATCGGCGGTGGAGGCAGCAGCGGCAGCCGCTTGGCCTCGCCGCGCGCTCCGCGGATGTCCAGTTCATCGAATAAAAGCGAGGGCGCTACCACGGCTGCGGGCAAACCGTTCTGTGCGGAACCGAATGCTCCCAGCGCCGTGCCGGCAAATCCGGTGGTCTGGTTCTGCATGTAGTTGTACACGAACGGATCGTTCCCGATCCCCTCGATATTCCTGAGCAGCCGCGAATTCAACCCGCTAATGCGCGCTCCCCGAACCATTTCCTGGCGTCCGTCGTCTGGATAGACTCGAAACATCACCAAAGGAAGCCGGTCTCCGTTTCCCGCTCCTCCTCCGAAGCTCGCCAGCAATTCCGAAAAATCATCCTGGTGCAGCAGGCTCAGCGCCGGATTGTCCATCTCCCGCACCGCGATGCAATACTGCAGTTTTTCCTGCCGGCAATCTTCCAGAAACTTCTTTTTCAAGTCCGCCGGAGAAAGTGTTTCCGTCGAAGTGAAAAACAGATTGCTCATTGTCGGCTTGGCGTCGTTCAGGAATGCGGAGCGTCCGTGCCCGTTCGATTGGTCGGAGTCCGGCCCCGGCCTGCGCGACATCAGCATCTCTTTCAGGAGCCCGTCCTGCACCACCGTCACTTTCTGTCCCGGCACGCCTTCCTCATCTACCTTGTAACCGCCGATCAACGGTGTTCCATTGAACTCGGTCGCTGTGGGATCGTCCATGAGCGTAACGCTCGTCGGCAGCACGCGCGCTCCCACGCGCCCCGCCCAGTCGCTCCTGCCTCCCACGCTGCTCAGAAATTGTTCCACCACCGGCTGGAACGCGATCGGCGGGCGTGCGCCGTTCATCGCTGGCCCCAAAACCTGCGCCAGCAGCGGCGCCGCGGCCCGCGCTTCAAACAGCACCGGCCCCGTGTAATCCTGCGCCGGAGGCGAAGCGCGCAAGGCCATCAGCTCGCTCGCCGTGACGTTCAGCCCTTTTCTCACCCTATCAACGTTGGGAAGACCCGCCGGGTTCTGCGCGTAGCTCGCATAGAAGTCGTTGAGCTGCGTCCCGTCCGCTGCCAGCGTGTTCATCCCCGCTTCGATTGCCGCATAGCTGTGATTCGTCCGGATTTCCGTTCCTTCGCTGGTCAGCAGGTATTCCGTGCTGTACACGAGGTAGTACGTCACCCGCGATTCGCGGATCTCCGAAAACGCCCGTAGCGCGGCGGAAACATCCCGCGCTTCTTGTTCCCAGTTGCGGTTCGTCCAGTCCGGTTCCTGTAGGGGTTCGACGACCTTTACTGGTGTTACTTTCGCGAAATCGTCAATGTTGGAAGGGCTCGCCAGGCTGCTCAAGTAAGCCTGCTTGCGCGAGTATGTTTCCACCGCTTCCTTGAACGCCTGGTCCGTCGCGATCCACAAATCCTGCCTCAGGGAGTTGTAGTCGCGGTCTATACCCACGGCTCCCGTTGAGCCGATGAACCCGCGGAAGCCCTCTTCTCCGATGAAATTCGAGCTGTCGTGCTGGTAGTCTCCTACACGCGCTTCCACGTCCATGAAGCGCGATCTCGTCGTCGTGCTGCCCATCAGCGCGCCGAATTCCGCCGAGATCTGCTTCACATCCAGGTCCAGGATCCGGTATTCGATGTAATACGGCCTCGCCGGTTGATCTGTCCCCGGAATCTTCAATTCCAGCCGCGCTTTCGAGCGCGCCATCTCGTCGCGCATCGCCTGTAACGTGTGGTCTTTCCCGTCGGGGGTTTGCGCCTGCGTAGCAATGCTGAAACCGAACACGGAAATGAAAAGTGCAAGGATCGCTGTGGCTTTCACGATTTTCACTGCTGGCCTCCCGTTGCCTGCGGATCGTGCGCGGGCGGCGGCAGAATCGGCGGCCGGTCCGTTGAAGTCTCTTTTTTCTGCACTTCCAATTCCGAAGTGAGAATCGCGGGCGAATCCGCCGAAACCGGCACCGATCCCGACTCTGCTCCGCAGTAGCCGTTGAAAATCTCCATCTTGTCGCCGGTGGCGACGATCTTCGTCAGCGCAGCCAGCGGCGTTCCCACGATGTCCACTCCACGCACTAGTTCGTCTGGCCGCCCGTCCGCGAATACCTTGTAAACCACCAGCGGCTGTACCTGGAACGCTTGCGGTTGCCCGCGCCCGGTGAAGGTAAATCCTCCCGCGATGTCATCAATCAGCAATCCGTACTGTTTTCCCTGCTGTTTGACGAGTTCGATCAGCTTGGCCCGTAGCTGCGCGTCCGTCATCGTCTTGCTGCTCTCGACGATCAGGTTTCCTTGCCGCGAAACCGGAACCGCTCCCAGTTGCCTGCGTCCGTGACCATTCGACTGAGGAAACCCCACGAGCGGCTGCCGCGACATCTCGAAATTCTTCAGCACTCCATTCGTCACCAGCGGCACATCCTCCGACGGCACGCCCTCATCGTCGAATTGGTAATAGCCCAGCAGATCCTGGCCGTTCAACTTCTTCCGCGTTGGATCGTCCACGATGCTGATGAAGCTCGGCAGAATCTGCTCTCCTACTTTCTTCGCAAACGTCTGCCCTTCGCTGATGTCCTTTTGCCGGAAGCCCTCTGCTCTATGCCCGAACACTTCATGGAAAAACACCGCCGCCGCTCTTCCCGTCAGCAGCGCCGGTCCCACCGTTGGGTCAATGATCGGAGCCTTCACCAGCCCCTCCAGCTCCTTGCGCAATTGCGCGGACGCCGCTTCTACTTGCTGATTGGTCGGCGCGTCCTTCGGATCCACCCAGTCAAAGTTGTAGTAGCGGTCAATGTCCATTCCGTCGGGCGCTTTGCCCTGAATGAACAGCTCCAGCCGGTAGCGCACCTGCCCGAACTGCAACTGCGATCCTTCGGTATTCACAAGGTAGATGTTCTGCGCCTGGGCAGTGAACGTTACGATCGAGTTGATGATCGCCGCTGATTGCCGGAACGCCGCCGTGTACGCCCGCACTTTCTCTTCCCAGGGCTTGCGGTCCAGCGTGAACGAAACGAACGGCCCAAAATACGTGTGCGGTTTTTCGCGCGAGAAATCCGGCGCGCTGGCCTCCGCCGTTTCCACGTTGACTTCCTTCCCGGTCTGGATCTTCATCAGCGCTTCCGCCGCCGCTCGGTACTGATCGTCGGTTTCCAGCCAGATCGCCCGCCGCAAAACCGAAGCATCGTCGTCAATCGGCACCGCCGTTCCCGGATCGCCGCTCTGCATCTGCCGGTCGCCCACTTTGTGCGTATTGTCCAGTTGGTAGCTTCCCGTTCGCACGGAAACTTGCAGCCACCGGTTCCTTCCTTCGTCGCTCGAGAGCAGCGCCCCGTTCGAACCCGAGACCGTCGCGCGTTGTGTGTCCGTCACCGTGTAGCTGATGAAATACGCCGGCGGGGTCTGCTTGTTCAGCGCTGCGTACGAGCGGTCCAGTTCCGCCTGCATCGCCGCGATCACCGGAGACGGCTTGGCCTCCGCCGCTTCACGCGTGGCCGCGCGCGAACTTCCTCCCGTCAGGCACAAAACTAAGGCCAAAACGGCCGGCGGCAATGCTGCTCTTCGAACGCAACTGCTCATGGAATTCCTCAAGGCAAGCCTCGCTTAGTCTTCAGACGTGATACCGAATTTTCCAGTCTACGCTACCGCCCCTCAGCCCACAAATCATGCACCACAATTCTGCACCACCCCCGCGGTTTCCCCTCCGTCTTCTCTGATTCCTTCTCAGGCGGTTATGGCAGCGAGTGAACTCGGTAGTAAGCCCGTGGCACGACACTATTTCGACGGCGCTTCTTTCCCGAACGTTGCATCCCCTTTTGGGCGAGGTGCGCTTGCTTCTCTGTTGGTAGGAGAAACGGGACGGCATCGGGCAGCCCGCCCCAGGAACCGCAAAAAGATCAGCCGCAGCCCGGCGTTTGCGGTGATGGGCACGGATTGAGCGGCGCCTGCGTTCCTTTTCCTCTCGTCACCACGATCGGAATCACGATCGCCGGTATCGCCGCCAGAATTCCCAGCGTCACGGCGGCTCCCGTTCCAAAATGATGCGCGACCACCCCGGGTCCCGGCCCGTTCCCGATCATCGTCGCGCTTCCCGCTTCCGTCAGCATATCCAGCGTTGCCTGCATCGGATTCTGGGGCGCGGAGTTATCATTGTTGCGCACTCCGCTCATCTGCCCCGCTTTCACGATCACGCAAACTCCCGCCAGGTTGCACACCTTCACCAATCCCTCGAACACGATCACGTTCATCGTCCCGGTCGTCGGATCGTAGGCCACGTAAAAATCCGTCCCCACCACTCCCGCCACTCCGGCTGGAGTGTGCACCTCGAATTTTCCGTCTGGCTTCGTAATCTTTTGCGCCTGAGAACGCAATTTCCCGTACTCCAGCTCCAGTTCCGTCTGCTGCGCTCCTGCATCGTGTTTCAGCACTTTCAGCGATGAGTCCGATCCCACATTCAGTACCGAACCGTCGTCCAGCGCGATCCGCGCCCGCGCGCTCGTCTTCGTGTCCACCACGTCAAGCCAGTCCACCGCCGTTTTCGCTGAAGCTGTGATGGTTTTTGATCCGCGCGCGATGCTCACCGCGGGAATGACGCGCGAAACCTCGCCGGCGCGCTGGCCCGCCGTTTGCGGCGCCGCCCACACATCCGCAGGAATGCTCACCGAAGCAGAGAGGAGTATCGCAAGGCCCAAGGCATACGGGGACTTCTTCTTCATTGAGGACTCTCCTAAAAACTGGCCTGTATCTATTGTTGTTACTGGAGACCGCCACGCCTGTCAATTCCAATTCCTCGGCTCGTTTCCCCCGCGCCACCCGCGAATCGCACGTTACCTCCATGCGCGGACGATCGGCACTCTTCGTTGTCTTTTTTCGCACATCCCTTTCCGGCTTTCTTGCCCTGAAGGCCTTTCCAGATCAAAGTTATCCTATGCGTGCCCTTGCTGTAATCCTTGTGGCTGCCGCCGTTCTCTTTGGCGTCTACCAATACTATTTGAAAAGGATGCCCGTCACCGACAAGGGCACCGCCACCACGCAGGCCATCAGTCTCACCGGCGTGCGCATGGATCTTCTTCAAATCGCCCAAGCCGAGCGCGGCTACATCGCTCTCAACAGTTCCTGTGTCTCGCTCGCCGATTTGACCTCTTCCGGCTCCCTCGCCGTTGCCAAGCCAGGCCGCGACGGCTACGCCTACGAAATCAATTGCGGCTCCGGCGATCAATTCCAGGTCACAGCTACCCACGCCCCCGCCCCTCAAGGCTCTCCCATCCGCTATCCCAATCTCGCCATTGACCAGACCATGCAAGTCTCCGAAATCCAATAACCTTGATCCAAAACCACTCCATCACCTCCTTGGGAACTTCCAAGCAGATCCTGCAATGACGAACCTGACTTTGCCGATTGAAAAGGAAGCTTCTCTCGTTCTCTAATCTAACCTGCGCATCTGTCCATGGAACGGAACGGTGCGGGGAGACACATGGTCACGCTTGCACGAAATCTCCGCTTCGCCCTTCGCCAGCTCGGCAAAACTCCCGGTTTCACTCTGACCGTGATCCTCACTCTGGCTCTGGGCATTGGAGTCGTCACCGCGGTCTTTTCGCTCGTCGAAGGCGTCCTCCTCCGCCCGCTTCCCTTCAAGGCTGCTGATCGCCTGGTTTCATTGGGAGATCACCTGGGAAACGGTCACGGCATTTCGGTAACCGCCCGCGAAATCGCAACCTACTCAAGCGCGACGCAGGCGTTTTCCTCGCTGGGCGGGTACATCACCAGCGCTTACGAAATTTCCGGTGGCGCACAACCCGAAGAAATCAACGCCGCGCGCGTTTCTGCCGACACCTTCCCCACTCTTGGCGTTCAGCCGCTCCTCGGCCGCGTCTTTACTCCGCAGGAAGAAGACGCTCACCAGCCCCTCGCGGTCATCAGTTATTCCCTGTGGCTCAATCGCTTCCACCGCGATCCCCACGTCCTCGGCAGCTCCATTGATCTCGATCGCAAAACGTATTCGATCATCGGCGTCATGCCCCGCGGCTTTGAATTTCCCCTGCAAGCCGGCCTCCTGGACCAGTCCCAGCTTTGGATTCCCCTGAGTCTCACTTCGGAGGAACTTTCTGATCAGCACGCCGGTTTTTGGGGCTATCACATGGTCGCCCGCCTCAAGGATGGAGTCACCCTGCCGCAGGCTGCGCAAGATACTGACCGCGTCGCTCGCCAGATCATGCACGAGTTTCCTGCCAACATGTCCGCCATTCATATTCGCGGCGATGTTTTCTCCTTGCGCGATTTCCTCGTCGAAGACGTCCGTCCCGTCCTCCGTACCCTGTTTTTCGCAGTCTCCATCGTTCTTCTGATCGCCTGCGCTAATGTCTCCGGCTTGCTCCTGGTCCGGGCCATTCGTCGCCGCCGCGAATACGCCGTTCGCCTCGCTCTTGGTGCGCGATCCGGCGCCGTCATCCGCGAAGCCGTTGTCGAAGGCCTCGTGCTCAGTGTCGCCGGCGGTCTAGTTGGTCTCGCCTTTGCCGCCATTGCCATCCGTACTTCTTTGCATCTCCTGCCCGATTCCATGCCGCTGATTAATTCCATCTCCCTCGACGGCACCGTCGCAGCCTTTGCCCTTTTGCTCGCTCTGGCAACGGGAGTTCTGTGCAGCCTCGCTCCGGCATTCGCGGCGCTGCGCACTGATCTGAACGAAAGCCTGAAAGAAGGTGGCCGGACCGGCACGGGTGCATCGAGCCACGCCTGGCTGCGCTCGGCCCTGGTCGTCTCCGAAGTTGCGATCGCTCTTGTTTTGCTCACGGTCTCCGCGGCGTTCCTGCGCAGCTTTCAGAACATGCGCGCCGTGGACCCCGGCTTCCGCCCGGACCACGTCCTCGTCGCCTCCTATCAGTTGCCGCTCCGGCAATATCCCACCGACGTGTCGGTAGATACCTTTAACCGCGCCGCCGTGGATCGCCTCTCAAACCAACCTGGTATCGTCGCCGTCGGCATCACCAACTCGCTCCCCGCAACGGACTCTTCGCCGATGGGCGCTTACACGATCGAAGGGGTAGCCGCGGAAAATTGGAAACTGAAATTCGCCTCGTTCGCCTTGATCTACGGCGATTACTTCCGGGCCATGCGCATTCCTCTCCTCGACGGCCGAACTTTCACTTCGCAGGACCGCGCGAACGCGCCACTCGTAATCATCGTGAACCAGTCCATGGCCAGGGACTGCTGGCCCGGCCAGCGCGCCATCGGCAAGCGCATGCACGTCGGCAATCCTCAAAAAGGTCTGCCTTGGGCAACCGTCGTCGGCGTCGTCGCCGATACCAAGCTCGGTTCTCCCGATGAGCCCAGCGGCGACCAGTGGTATATGCCTCTCGAACAGCCCGCCATTCTCTTTGGGGCCGGCGGCTCGCAAGAGCTCACTCAGCCTGCGGGCGGGTATTTCACGTTGCGCTCTGCTCTGCCTCCCGAGGATATGGTTGAAACTCTTCGTTCTTCCATCGCAGACATTGATCCTCTCCTTGCGCTGGATCAAGTTCAGCCGATGAACGACGTCGTCGAAAACGTCGAAGCCCCACGCCGCTTCAACACTGACCTCATTAGTGCGTTTGCTCTTGGAGCTCTGCTTCTTGCCATGACTGGAATTTACGCTGTCGTGGCTTTCTCAGTCTCCCTGCGCACTCAGGAAATCGCCGTCCGCATGGCTCTCGGTGCGCAGCGCTCGGCCATCGCGCGGCTCGTCCTGATTTCGGGCGCGAAGCTGGCTTTGCTTGGCTGCGCCGTCGGCGTTCTGGGATCGCTCGCTGCGTCCCGCCTCGTCAGCTCATTCCTCTTCGGCGTCAGCGCCACGGATCCCCTCATCCACACCGTGAGCGTGCTTCTCATGATGCTGATCGCTCTGCTGGCCTCCGCCCTTCCCGCCATGCGCGCAGCCCACGCCGAACCCATCGATTTCTTGCGCTCGATGTAGAGAATTAATCTACCGGCGAGAAATGCCCCTTTGTTCGCACGCTCAAGAGTCCATATTCATTCCTGCCGAAACCCTTTTGCCTGGCGAAGACAGGGCCCCGCATCAATTGGCGCCACTCGCTACATGTCTGTTGGCCTCCAATCCGGTGATGCCAAAACCGGGGCGGAGATGGTTCCACCCCGGCTTCGTGCCCAACCATCGGGCTTACCGTGACTCCTTACTCGATAGGACCAACTGCTTTGCTTCGCTCGTCTTTGCCAATTCGACTTGGTGCTTCGACTGAGGCAGTGTGTGGCCCGTCTCCTGGCTGGCAAACCAGACCTGAGACAGAAAGCACTCGTCAAAATAGCAATCGAAGACCACTCTGCTATTGCGTTCCTTGGCCTTTGCCTCGAGCGTGCCAGTCACCAAGAGAGCCACATTTCGGCCGCTCGCTTCTTGCACCAACACTCTGTCGCTTAATGAAGTCATTGAGTACTGACCGGACGACAGAGTGGTTCCTCCAATCGTGAATCGGAATGGAACGTTCACCTTTATGGTCGGGGTGCCCGTCTGCCCGTGCGCAGATCCAACCACGATGCCTAACATCAACGCGAATGCTGCGATTGTTCGTATGTTTTTCATTGCCCTGCTCTTTCCCGTTCAGATTTTGGGCTTCGCCCGGCCCAATCGGTGTTTCTGCAGGCGCACTATCGCGTTAGCGCCCGACACTGGCAATGCACTGGAGATCCTCTGGATGGGAAGCGCGTGTGGCCAGCTATCTTGCTCATAATTCAGGAGATTCCTGCTCAGGTGACCTACTCTTCCAACTCTTGATCTGTGTTACACTTTGTGCACTGAGGTAAGTCTTGCCAGGATCGACCCAGAGCGCGAGGGTGATGCAGTTTGCTGCCTTTGAAGTCGATCTTCAATCAGGTGAGTTGCGCAAGTCCGGTCTTAAAATCAAGCTGCAAGAGCAACCATTCCAAATCTTGGCTCTGTTGCTGGAGCATCCGGGACAAGTAGTCAGTCGGGAAGAAATACGGCAAAAGCTATGGCCGGCGGATACCTTCGTGGATTTCGACCACAGCCTGAACAGCGCCGTCAAAAAGCTCCGCCAGGCGCTTGGCGACGATGCCGTTAATCCACGTTTCGTCGAGACTCTCCCCCGTCGCGGATACAGACTCATCGCGCCGGTCGCACTCGGTATCCATGCTCCTCGCGAGCAGGTCGAAGCTCTTCCATCACCAGAATCGAAGATCGTTGGAAGGTACCGCTACCTCGGACTTGGGATTGTGGCAGTTCTCACCGCGTCTCTCCTCGCGCTGGCCCTTTGGAGGGAAGTCTCCCGGGCGCCAGCCATTCCAAAAGTCTTGCGTTACACGGCGCTGACCAATGACGACCAAGCGAAAGCCGGCCCGATGGCTACCGACGGTTCGCGAATCTATTTTAACGAGCTGTTGCCAGAGAAGGGCCATCTGATCGCTCAGGTCCCCATCACGGGAGGCGAAGTCGTTCCTCTCTCGCTTCCGCTCAAGCAGCCTCAGGTGCTCGATTTGTCGAGAGACGGAACCCAGCTCCTGGTCGCGAATGAGGAAGGTGCCGGGCCCTCCTCTCTTTGGATGCAGCCCGTCGCAGGAGGATCGCCGCGCCGCGTGGGCTCGGTCTTCATGCATGATGCGCGCTTCCGCCCAGATGGAGCGAGCATCATCTATGGCAACGAACGAGACGTTTACTCGGTGAACCGGGACGGTTCCGATCCTCGAAAGCTTTTCAGTGTTGAGAGCGTTCCATTTTCGTTTCAATTTTCGCCGGACGGGCGGCTCCTTCGATTCACCCAGTTTAATTACCGGGTCGATACCATGGAAATTATGGAAGCCGCTGCGGATGGTACGGGGCTCCACAAAATGCTTCCGGCATGCTGTGGCAAATGGACTTCGGACGGGAAGTTCTTCGTTTTTCAGACCCGGCACGAGGGCAGGCTCAATCTTTGGGCCTTGCCTGAAGCCGGAAGTTTCCCTTGGCGTAAGAAAGCTCCAAAACCCATCCAACTCACGGAAGGCCCTCTTAGCTTTGCGGAAGCTCTGCTGAGCAAGGATGGCAAGCAGATTTTCGTCATCGGTGAGTCCCACCGGGCCGAAGTAATCCGCTATGATTCTCGCAGCACGCAGTTCGTTCCTTATCTCTCCGGAATCTCGGCCGAGGGTCTGTCATTTTCCCCAGATGGACAGCGGGTTACCTATACTCGTTACCCCGATGGCACCCTGTGGCGGAGCAAGGTGGATGGAAGTGAGCGGCGTCAGCTCACCTTTCCACCCCTGCGTGCTCTCTTGCCACGTTGGTCGCCTGACGGCAGACAAATCGCCTTCAATGCCACTCTTCCGGACGCCGGCGCGACCTGGAATGTCTACATCATCCCTAGCGAAGGCGGTACTCCACAGCGGATTCTCCCCAGCGAGCAGAGTCAGATTGATGTGAACTGGTCACCCGATGGGAACTCGCTGATTTTCGGCACCCAATCTGTCCCGAACATGCCGATCTACAGTTTCGACTTAAGGTCCGAGCGTGTGTCCATCTTGCCTGGTTCAGGTGGACTCTTTTCCCCTCGCTGGTCACCGGATGGAAAGCACATCGCTGCCATTGCCACAGAAGCTCCAGGCGTGTTGATGCTCTTTGACTGTTCCACGCAGAAATGGACGGAGTTGGGTGCCAAGGGCGTTTACATCAGCTGGTCGCGCGACGGAAGGTACATCTATTTCCAGGATTGGGAAAATCCTGCGCAGCTCCGGGGGGAACGCATCGTCCGCCTTCGGCTAGGCACTCACCAGATCGAGAATATAGTGAACTTGAAAAATCTCGGGCGCTTGACAACCGGAACGAACATGGGCTGGTTCGGACTTGCTCCCGATGATTCTCCATTGTTCGCCCGCGATATCAGCAACTCGGAAATCTACGCGCTTGACGTGCAATGGCCGTAGGTCCTGCCGAGTAGCACCAACATCAATGCCAACAACAGCATGGCAACGATCTTGCTGGAAGTTCCGCTCACCTTGTCCTCTGCTTTCAATCCGTTATGGATGCATGCTCCCTGGCTCCCAGGTTGCTCTGCCTTGCTGCCTATAGTACGTGTTTCCCGTTCCGATCGATCACCGTCGCGTCCCGACTCCGCCCCGCCTCGGAGAACCTTCATCTCAGGTCTGTCCGGTTTGCCTCATTGTGGCGAGTCGGCTGGGAACTTTCTCTGAAGCCGATGCGTAACTTCTAGTGCAGGTGGTCCTTCCACCTCAATGCGCTACGTTAATGCGCGGAAGGAGTTTTTTATGGGTGGTGAATTTATTGGTCTGGTTGCGGTGGTTTTGTCTCTCGGCATTCCCATCGCCGGGTTATACACGTTTTACCGCGTGCGCAAGCTGCGAACCGAAGAGCGCCTCGCTGCCATTGCGCGCGGCGTCGAAATTCCCATGGCGCCTGAACCCTCACAAGCGGCGCGGTCGCGCCGTGCGGGCATTCTGCTCGTCTGTGGCGCCATCGGCTACATCATTATGTTCGGTCTCATTGCTAGAGTAACGGGTGAGCCCGACACCTGGGCCGCGGCTGCCTTCGGACTGCTCCCGCTCTCCGTCGGCATCGGCTATCTGCTCGACTTTGCGCTCGTCCGCCGCGAATCCCGCGCCTGATCTGCTCCGCTCGCTTTCGATTGGGAGCACCGCTGCAGAAATTGTCATCATTCGGGCCGCGTTTTCCGCTGCCCGAATGATCTCTCCTGAACATCAGCGCCGGCTTTACGGATTCCTCTTCTGGTCCGCAACCAGCACTCCTGCTTCCGCATAATTCGTCGCCGGAAGATCGTGAAACGCTACGTGAATGTTTTCGCGTTTCGCGCGCCCGTCCTCGATCAGCGCCTGTGTCACGCGTTCCGCGATCTTTCTCTTCTGCTCCGGCGTTCTTCCTTCCACCCAGCTGATCTGCACGTGCGGCATTTTTTTCCTCCTCGAATCTCGCTACAAATTCTATCCGTCCCTTCCCGTCACGTAAAATTGCCTCTTCCCGTATGCTAGAATCTTCGTTCCATGCATCCGGCGATTCCTCATCTGATCGAGCTGCAAAATATGGACTTGAAGATCGCCTCACTCCGTGCGGATATGGAGAATTTTCCGAAGCGAATTCGTGAACTCGAAGCGAAACTTACCGGCGCGCGCGCCGCCGTTTCCGCCGCGAAGGAAGCCCACGCTGCAACCGTCGCGCAGCGCAAAAAAGCGGAACTCGACGCCGCCGAATGGCGCGAACGCGCCCGGAAATTTCGCGCACAAAGTCCCGCCGTAAAAACCAACGAAGCGTTCAAGGCGTTGCAGCACGAAATCGCCAATGCTGATGCGGAATTTGCGAAAGCCGAGGACCGCCAGCTCGAACACATGATGGCCGCCGAGGAAGCGGAAAACGCGGTAAAATCCGCGGAAGCCGCTCTGCGCGATGCGGAACTTGCGCTCGCCGCGGACCGCAAAGCCATCGAA
>DATJAD010000146.1:0-17205 GCA_035516615.1 Candidatus Acidiferrum sp. | reverse complement strand
CATTATACTCGTTATAACGACTATTGTCAAGAGGCATAAGTCCGGGTTCTCGACTCTCTTCCGCTCGCCTTCGCCTCTCTCCACCTCCGGGAACCTCCCCGTTCCCGACCGCGCAACCCTCGTTTCCGCTCTCCTTCGCTTTAGTGTAAAGTGAAGTGTTGGCCGGCTAGCGCGCCGCTCCCGCCCTTCCGGCCAGAAGGGCCGCCTGATGAATCCGTTGACCACCACCACCGACGCCAAGAAGCCCGAGGCCGCACCCACCTCCCGCGAAACCCTCACCATCACCGACAACCGCACAGGCAAGTCCTACGATGTGCCCATCACCAATGGTGCCATCCGGGCCATGGATCTTCGCCAGATCAAAGTGGATCCTGCAGAATTCGGCATGATGAGCTACGATCCTGCCTACGGCAACACCGCCTCCTGCATCAGCCGCATCACTTTCATTGACGGCGACCAGGGCATTCTCCGCTATCGCGGCTATCCCATCGAGGAGCTGGCCGAAAAAAGCACTTATCTTGAAACTGCTTATCTTCTTCTTCACGGAGAACTGCCCACCGCATCCCAGCTGAAGGATTGGACCTACCACATCACTCATCACACCTTCATTCACGAGAGCATCAAGAAATTCCTCGACGGCTTTCACTACGACGCCCATCCCATGGGCATGATGATTTCGACTATCGCCGCGCTTTCCACCTTCTATCACGACGCCAAGGACATCTTTAACGAGGACTCCCGCCTCAAGCAGACGTACCGCCTCATCGGGAAAATGCCCACCATCGCCGCATTCGCCTATCGCCATACGCTGGGCATGCCGTTCGTCTATCCGGATAACGAACTCAGCTATCCCGGCAATTTTCTGAACATGCTCTTCCGCACCACCGAGACGCGCTACCGCCCGAATCCCACACTCGAACACGCGCTGGACCTTCTCTTCATCCTTCATGCCGACCATGAACAGAATTGTTCGGCGAACGTCATCCGGGGAGTCGGCAGCTCGCACGTGGATCCCTATTCCGCCACGGCTGCGGCCATCGCCGCCCTTTACGGACCGCTCCATGGCGGCGCCAACGAAGAAGTTCTGCACATGCTGCTGGAGATCGGCTCGGTCCAGAAAGTTCCGGAGTTCATCAAGCGCGTCAAAGCCGGCGAGACCAAGCTCATGGGCTTCGGCCACCGCGTTTATAAGCATTACGATCCCCGCGCCCGCATCATCAAGCGCGCGGCTTACGAAGTTTTCGAACTGATGGGCAAGAATCCGCTCCTCGAAATCGCTCTCGAATGCGAACGCATCGCCCTCGAAGACGAGTACTTCGTGAAACGCAAACTCTATCCCAACGTGGATTTCTACACTGGTCTGATCTACCAATCCATGGGCTTCCCCATCGCCATGTTCCCGGTTTTGTTCGCGATTCCGCGCACTTCCGGCTGGATCGCGCAGTGGCAGGAAATGCTTCTCGATCCGGAGCAGAAAATCGCGCGCCCGCGGCAGATCTATCTCGGCCACGACACGCGTTCGTATGTTCCGATCGAGCAGCGTGGCTGAGTCCGCAGGTCCAGTACTTTTGTAACGCTGCGTCCACTCCCTTCCGTATTGTATCGTTGATGGGTACGGGGGAAGCGTCTCACCACTTCTCTTCCGAAGAGTTGCGCGGTTTCTTGCGAGGAAGCATGGCTCAGGGTCCCAACACCACGATTCATAGCAGTTCGAAGCGCCGCAGCCAGCGCGTTCTGATGCACGTCGCCGTCAAGGTTCTTGGCAAGGATGCGCAAGGCCAACCTTTCGACGAAGAAACGGAAACCCTGGCCATCAACGCCCACGGCGCTCTGATCCTGCTTCACGCCCGCATCACCAGCGGAAGCATGGTCACCATGAAGAACAATCGCACCGGCGAGGAACAGGAATGCCATGTGGCATTCCTCGGACCCGTCCGCAGCGGCAAAGCCGAAATTGGTCTGGAATTTTCCGCCCCGCGTCCCGCCTTCTGGCGCATTGCCTTCCCACCCGAAGACTGGAATCCCCGCAGCCCCGAAGCCCGCACAATCTCCGGACCCCGCCCCAAAGAGGGATAGCCGAATCATCCGGTTTTCTGCACGGGAATCCGTAGGCGCTGCATTCGCTCGAACTCTCCGTTTTTCCAGAATTTCCTTTTCCTAGGGACTGGGAGGACGCTCAGGTTCTCTCACCACGCCCGGTACCACCCATCGTTTCTCGCGAGCCTTACGTTCACGCCAAAGACTTGCGAAAGCTTCTCTTCGGTCAACACTTCCTTTTTTGGCCCATCGGCCAGAATTTTTCCCGCGCGCAGCAGCACCACGCGCTCCATCTCCGGAAGAATTTCCGCGACGTGGTGCGTCACGAGCAGAATCGCCAAGCCCGAGCGCGCCAGTTCCCGCAATGTATCGCGCAACTGAAATTGCGCTGCAAGATCCAGCGCGTTGCTCGGCTCGTCAAACAGCAGCGCTTGCGGCTCGTGCACGAGCGCACGCGCAATCAACGTTCGCTTCGCTTCTCCGCTGGACATCTTCGCCACCGGCCTGCTTGCCAGATGCGAAATTCCCACGCGCTCCATCGCTGCTTCTGCCCGCCCGATCCATTCCCTCTTGGGCTGGTGATGCGGAAAAATTCGCGTGCTCGAGAAGAATCCGGAAAGCACCACGTCGCTCCCCGTCGCGTCCGTCGAGCATTGCGCCAGTAAATCGGGCGAAACGATCCCCAACAGTGTTCTCAACTCGAAAACGTTCCACCGCTCGCGTCCCAGGATCGCCATGGAAGATCCTTCACATGGCTGCGGATAACACTCTCTGGTGATCGTTTTGATCAGCGTGGATTTCCCGCACCCGTTCGGCCCCAGGATGGCGACGTGCTCGCCCGCGCCAATCGTCAAGCTGAGGTCAGCCAGCGCAGCTCGTTCCCCCCGTAGAACCGTCACATGCTTCAGTTCGAGCAGCGGGACATTTCCTGCTTCTGTTTTCCTCATAAGCGGTTCATTGTACAGGAGTTGCTTGCCCGGATGGGACGCGTTCCGAAAACAAAAAGGAGGCGAAAACCATTGGATTTTCGCCTCCCGGGGTGGGGTGGGGTGTTACGAGACGTAACCCTCAAGGACCCAGCATCCCTGCCCTGCCAGGCAGGGTTGCTGCTCCACTCGCGTGTTGTTGGCCACAGTGCGGTAAGAGACTTACCACCAGAGGGCACGCCTTGCGCGTTTTGTAGCACCGTGACTTGTTGATGTCAACGCCATTCTGTTGTTAGGCCGCTCGGTATGCGACGTCGCCTTGGATGCCTGTTCGACTCACGCGGCTCCGGCACCCGCTTGCCTCTTACCGTCGAGAATCTCGCGTACCAGGCGGCCCAGCGTGGTCGGGCTGTACGGTTTTTGTAAAAATCGCTGATTCTCGGCCAAGCCTTGGTCGCTGACGGGATCCTGCGAATACCCGCTCGTGAAAAGAATGGGCATTCCCGGGAACTGCTGCTCCAGCTTTGCGGAGACGGCCACTCCTCCCAAGCGGGGCATAATCACGTCAAGCACAGCAAGGGACGGTGATTCATTTTGGCACAGAGTGAGCGCCAATTCTCCGTCCTCCGCGCACAGCACGCGGTATCCAAGTCCCACAAGCGTTTGCCGCGCCATTTCGCGAATAGATTCATGATCCTCGGCAATCAGGATGGTCTCCGTTCCGCGCATATCCGGAAGCGAAGGCGCCGCGTTTGTTGATCCGCGCTTCTCCTGGGTAACCTCCACCATCGCCGGCAGGTACGTACGGAACAGTGTCCCTTGCCCGGGTTCGCTGTACACATGAATGAAACCGCCATGCTGCTTGATGATCCCGTAAACCGTCGCGAGACCCATTCCCGTTCCTTTGCCGACCTCCTTGGTCGTGAAAAAAGGTTCGAAGATGCGTTCTCGCGTTTCCGAATCCATTCCGATTCCCGTGTCGGAGACGGAGAGCACCGCATAACCCCCCGGAGCAACTCCAGGATAGAAGCGGCAGTAAGACTCGTCGAGTTCCACCATCTCCGTTTCGATCAGCAGCCTCCCGCCCTCCGGCATGGCGTCCCGCGCGTTGATGCACAGGTTCATCAGCACCTGCTCGATCTGCGTGGGGTCAGCTTTCACCGCCTCCAGTGGATGGGTCACCACCTTCAGTTCGATATCCTTGCCGATCACTTTGTCGAGAAAAGTCATCAAGCCGCTGGTTACGTTGTTCAAATCCACGGGACGCGGCTGCAGAACCTGGCGTCGTGCGAAGGTCAGCAGTTCGCGTGTAAGCGCCGCCGCGCGCTCGGCTTGCTCCCGGATTCTCGTGAAGCGCTCCGCCGTCTGAAGATTTGTCTTGTTCTGCTCATAGCCCAGTTCCGCCCAGCCCAGAATCGCCCCCACCACGTTGTTGAAGTCGTGTGCGATGCCGCCGGCCAGCTGGCCAATCGCCTCGAATTTCTGCGCCTGCCGCAATTGCCGCTCCATAGCTCGCAATTGCGTCACGTCCTCGGCGATGATTTCAACCTCGCTTGCATCCGGGGATAGGTTAAGCAGCCGTAAATTCAGGCGCACCGCAATAATTCCGCCGTCGAGGCGCCGCCATTCCGTTTCCGCTCCGTGCACCACTCCTTTGCGCTGGCAGGAGGCAAACAGATCGGCATGCTGTTCGGGAAAACGAAACACGTCCCGAATCTTTTGAAAAATCTTCAAATCTTCGGCGGATGCGCAGCCCAGAATGCGCAGCATCGCCGGATTTGCATCTAGGATCTGTCCATGCGCGCTGACGCGGCAGATGCCGTAGACCGTGTTTTCCACCAGGTCCCGATTGCGAAGCTCGGTAAGCCGAAGTGCCTCTTGAGCTTTCTTTCGATCGGTAATGTCCACCATGACAGCGCACGCGGCTGTAATCTCGCCGTCTGCGGCAAACAGCGGATAGAAACTCGCGAGATAATCGCGCGCTTCATACGGGGGAATCCTCCGCTTCACCCGGACCTCCAGATTGAGGTTCGGTGTACCGGCCGCAAGCACTTGCCGAAACAATGCGCCCGCTTCCTCCGCCGATTCCGGGATCATTTCCTCGAGCGACCGGCCTGCAAAATCCGCGGCAGGAATTCCATGGTTTCTCGCGATCGCGTCGTTGACGCGAATGTAACGCAAATTACGGTCCAGGACCTCGAGGCACACGGGAGCGCTGCGATACACCATATCCAGTTCCGCAAGCTGCTGGCGCGCTAGCGCTTCGCTCCGCTCGAGCGCTTTCGCCGCGCGCATCGCTTCCAGGCGCATCTCTTTTTCGCGCAACGCCCGTTTGAGAGCCTCCGGCAAGCGGGCGATATGATCCTTCAGGATGTAATCGCTGATGCCGTTCTTGATGCATTCGACCGCGGCTTCCTCGCCGAGCGTTCCGGTAACCAGGAGAAATGGGATATCCTGGCCGATTTTTTGGACTTCTTTCAACGCGTCCAGGCCCGTCCATTCCGGGAGACGGAAGTCGGCGAGAATAGCGTCGAATTTTTCCGCTCGAATGGCCCTGAGGAATTGGTCCTTATTGCTCGCCAGCGTATGCTCAAATTCCAGCCCCGCGTCGCGTAGTTCAATCAAAACCAGCTCCATTTCCGGAATCTGATCGTCCAGAATCAGGATACGAATCGGAGTGTTCGTCTCGTGCGGCGCCAGCTCTGTGACGGTTCGCGTGTTCATGGTTTCTCTCCGGAGGCGGCGGGCGGAAAAATCGAGGCGGGCGGCTTCTGATTTACAACCAGCCAATACAGCGCGAGCGCGCCCAGGGTCTCCTGGAATTTCTTCAACTCCACCGGCTTTTGAACGTAGCTGTTCACGCCCAGGCGGTAGCATTGCAGCAAGTCCTTCTCGTGGTTTGAGGAAGTGAGCACGATCACGGGAATCGCACTGGTTCTCCAATCGGACTTGATTACGCGCAGGACCTCGTGCCCGCTTAATCGAGGAAGCTTCAGGTCCAGAAGGATCATGCATGGCGGCCGGTCCAGGGTTTTATCCTGAAATGCGCCCCGGCAGAAGAGGTAGTCGAGGGCTTCGGCGCCGTCGCGCAAGTGGGTGATTTTGTTGGCCAGCCCTTTTCGCCGAAGAGAGCGCGTGGTGAGCTCCGCATCCGCGGGGTCGTCCTCCACCAGCAGGATTTCAGATTCATCCCCATTCATGCCGATGCTCCAATGGTCTCCGGCAGGCCTGTAACATCGCTCCCGGCCGCTGGGATTGTGAAATGAAAGGTCGCACCTTCGCCCACCTTTGATTCTGCCCAAACACGCCCGCCGTGTTTGTGGATGATGCGTTGCGTGGTGGCCAGCCCGATGCCGGTTCCCTCGTACTCATCCTGCCGGTGCAGACGCTGGAATACCCCGAAGAGTTTGTCCGCGTAGCGCGGATCGAATCCCGCGCCATTGTCTTTTACCGAAACGTGTACTCTCCCGTTTTCCTGGCGGGCTTTTACTTCGATGGCCGCGGCGGTACTTTTTCTGGTGAACTTCACCGCATTCGAAAACAGATTGACGAAAACCTGCCGAAGCAGCACAGGGTCCGCTTCCACCTCGGGTAGCGTCCCGACGTTCCACGCGATCTCGCGCCCCTGCGCTTCCGGAAGGATTTCTTGCCGCGCTTCTTCCGCCAGTGCGCGCAACGAAGTCTTTTGCCGGCGCGGCGCTTGCCTTCCAACCCGCGATAGGTTCAGCAAATCTTCCACCAGCGCTGACATGTGTGTGGCCGCGGAGCGCACCCGGTCCAGGTAGTGCCGCGCTTCGTCCGTCAATTGCGGTCCGAACTCTTGCTGCAGAATTCTCGAAAATCCATCCATGTGCCGCAGGGGAGCTCTCAAGTCATGCGACACGGAGTACGTGAACGCCTCCAATTCCTTGTTTAATTCCCGCAGTTCGGCGGTGCGCGATTCCACGCGCTCTTCCAGTTCGGCGTTCAGCCGTTGCAGTTCCTGTTCCGCCGACTTCCGGGCGTGGATTTGCGCGTGGAGATCCTCCACCATGTGATCCAACTCCGTGCGCTGTTCCTCGTACCGCACGCCAAGAATCTCCTGCGCGCGCCTCAGGCCCACCTCCACTTTCGCCCGCTTCATGATTTCCCGCTGGATCAGGTGGCCGGCCGCCACCAGAATCGAACAGGTGAGCAGCCCCGTAAACAGCAGGGAATTCAGCGCCAGATGGGCGTTCTGCGTAACCGCCAGGGATCGGATACGAAAAAGCTCGATTTCCACGTTTTCGAATTCGTCAATCATCTTCCGCGTAGCATCTGCCGTGGGGAAGGCTAGCGGCAGGTTTGGAGAAATCACGGGAGCGTTCCGCGCTTGCTGCTCGCGAGCCCGAAGCGCCTTTTCGAAAAGATCCGCCTCTTTCGAAAGCGCCGGCGTCAGGACATCCAACAGGCGCTGCTGCTGCTCGTTGTCTTCGGTCAATGCACGCAAATGGCGCAACACGGCTCCAAGGTTCTGCCGCTTCTCCTCAAAAGCCTGCGCAAAACTCGGTTCCTGCGTCTCCCGGTACGCGAAATAGTCGTAGCTCAGAGTAGCGCGGGCTAACCGCAAGGCTTCCGTTTCACGGATAACGTCCTGCGTATGGGCCACCCAGGCATTCATCTCATCCACGTTTCGCACGCTCCGGTACGCCAGCGCAAAGGCCCCGAACAATAAAATCAGGAGAATCCCTCCCGTGATCGTCAATCGTCGCCGGAATCTTCTTGCCCGCTGCATCTTCCCTAGCTCGCACCCTCTTCGCTAAGCGTGAGTTCCTTCCCGGGGAACTGCCGCATTGGACCAGGTTCCACCAGCCAGAGCAGCTCATCTGCTTTTGCGCCCTCGCGGGCGCTCCAAAATTTCGCATTGAGCCGCAAGGCCAGGCTTCCCCACGGCGCCCGCGCCAGATTCTTCGCTGCAAGGTGCTTTTCCACCCGCTGCACCATCACCGCTGCGGTCGGCTCCGCCGCATCCATGGCCAGAACCGCGAATTCCGATTCTCCAAGCCGGGCCACTATGTCCGTCCGCCGGAACGCCCCGCGCAACAGCTCGGCCACATCTTTCACTGACTGTTCCGCGGCGGAGGGCCCAAATTCCTCGCGCAGCGCGGCGAGGTTTTCCAGCTGCGCCTTGAGGAGCACCAGTTGTCCGCGGCTTTTCCGCGCCGCGTGCACCGCCCTCTGCGCCAGGGCGAGGAAACCTTCCCGGTTGTACACATCTGTTTGCGGGTCGCGCAGCAGTTCCGTCAGGCCCGCTACAGTGTTTCGTTCCAGGGCTCCCCGCAATACGCGTTCCAACGTGCCGCGATTGGCATGCTCCTTCAGCACATAGTTCATCGCACCCTCTTGCAGACATTGTTCCGCAATCTCCTTATCGGCTGCGCGTGCCACCAGGATGAGCGGAATGTTTGCGGTTAGACGCCGCAATTCCCGAACCGCAGCGAGTGGTTCAGCCGCGAACAGTGCCAGTTCCAGAAAGATCACCTCCGGCGCCATCAGGCGAATCGTCGGCGCCAGAACCACTTCGCTCGAAACGCAGGCAAGTTCGAGAGAATCCGTACCCGCCGAATACAGCGACTCAAGCAGGCGAGCGAGCTCCCCGCCCCCGCTTTCAGCGACGAGCACGCGCAGTTTCCTGGCGCGCGCAGAGCCCAGGATTCGCCATGAACTCGCGCTGCTCATTCCGGCCACTCTTGCTTTGCCGTCTTCTGTTCGCCCTGGAAATCCATTGGAGACACCACAGGCCCGCTTCGCGCGCAAAGACGCAGAAGCTTGTCGCCGGCGGTCGGCTTCGAGCGCATCTTCAGTTCAACCTGTTATCCGAGACTGGAGAGGGCAGTCCTCTGGAGCACACACGTTCTGGAAGGGTTTGCCTATTCTCTCTCACTGCTGCGGGGAGTCAAGCCCTCGGTGCCCCGTTGGCCACCAGAACGTCAGGAGCCTTCTAGAACAGGAGCGGGCTTCTTCAGTACAAAGGCCACCCCGCCGGCAATCAGCCCGCCGGCAATAATGATGCCTTCCCAAATAAGCCCTGCCGCTAGGGTCAGAGCCGCCGGCGCCCCGAACGGCGCGAGCAGCGCAACCAGCGCCACTTCCCGCACTCCCATTCCTCCCTGCGTCAACGGCAGCAGCGCCGCAATTTTCGCCAGCGGCCACCCGAACAGCCACACGCGCAAAGGCAGAACCAAACCGCAGGACATCGCCATGAGCGCCATCAGCATCACAAACGACCCTTGAATGAAAATACCCATCAGCCACCCGAGAACCAGCACATGAGGTTTGCCGCGCACGGACCGTAATGCGTGCCTCAAGCGTGCCAGCCGCCTCCGGAAGCGCACCGAACGTCCGGACAATAGCGGCTTGTGCAGAATCACCGCGAGCACTGCAACAATGCCAACGACAATGGCCAGTGTCATCAGCGTCTCCCGCACCGCGGGTTGAAAATTGTGCGACACCGAACCCGGCAGCAGCGCCAATCCCAGCAGCACCAACGCTCCTTGCGCCGTCACGTCCAGAAACCGGTCCGCGACGTTCCCCGCCAGCACCGCCGCCGGCCGCGGGCTGTTGCGCAACCCCACCGCCAACCGCACCACGTCTCCGCCGATAATCGAAGGAAGAAACAGCGTCCCGAACAATCCGCCCAGATAACATTGCGCGCTGGAAGCAAAATCGAGTTCCGCTCCCGCCGCGTTCACCACCAAGCGCCACTTCGCGATCCCCACCGTGTGCGCGCCCATGTACAGCACCAGGATGATAACGAACCGCGTGACCGGAACTTTTGCCAGTGCTGCGCGCAGCGGTGCAAACGGCAGAAAATGCAGCATGAGCCCTAGCACCGCAATCGCTGCGATCCACCTCAGTGCCGCGGCGATCCACGCGCGCCATTTCGCGGCCGGCTGATGCGCACCTTTCATGCGCCGGTTTTATGCGGTCGCGCCGCCGCCCCGTGAAAAATCTCCTCGATCTTTTCCGCGAGCACGAAATCCAGGTCGCTGATCCCCTTTACGCTGTGCGTCGTCAAATCGAACACCACCTTGTTCCACACGTTCGACCACTCCGGGTGATGGTTCATCGCTTCCGCCACCAGCGCCACGCGGGTCATGTTGCCAAACGCCGTCACGAAATCCTTGCATTCGTATTCCGCGTGCAGCTTGTCGTTCGCCATCGTCCACCCTTTAAGCTGTCTCATTAGCTTCTCGATTTCGTCGTCGCTCAGTTTTCGCGCATGCATGGGCGCCTCCCCTGTTTCTGGCTCTCCCCAGGACGGCTTTATTATGTCTTGCGCCATTTCATTCCGCCAGCGCGAAGCCCCGCTTCTCCGTTGCCTGCCTCGCCCGAATGCCGTATCGTAGAAAGTTCGCCGCGCATGAAAATCCGGCGTGGGCTCCCGCTCCGCGGGAAAATGACTCGGAGACTCTCGTGAAAAAGAAAATTCGCGCCATCCAGTACGGCGTCGGCCCGATCGGCGCCTCCATTGCCAAATTGCTCCGCGAAAAACAGGCCATCGAAATCGTCGGCGCCATTGACACTGATCCCGCCAAGGCCGGCCGCGATCTCGGTGAAGTTGCCGGCGCTTCCGATGCCCCGTGGGGTGTCGCCGTTTCCGCCGATGCGGCCGAAGTCCTCGGCCAGGCCGCCGATGTGGTCATTCATTCCACTTCCTCTGCCCTGCCCAAAGTGATGGACCAGCTTCTCTCTTGCCTCGAAGCGGAATCCTGCGTCGTTTCCACCTGCGAAGAGCTTTCCTATCCGTACCGCACTTATCCCGAACTCTCCGCTAAGCTCGATGCCGCCGCGAAGGATTGGGGCGTGGCATTGGTCGGCACCGGCGTGAATCCCGGCTTCGTCATGGACAAGCTCCTCATCACTCTCGCTGCCGTCTCGCAACGCATCAATCATGCCAAAGCCCTGCGCATCGTGGACGCATCCAAGCGCCGCCTCCCGCTTCAGAAAAAAATCGGCGCTGGGATGTCCGTCGAGGAATTTCGCGCGAAAGTGAAGGAAGGCGTCATCAAGCACGTCGGTTTGCCCGAATCCGTCGCCATGGTCGCGGACAGCCTCGGCCTTCCCGTGGACCAGATCACCGAAACCATCGAGCCCAAAATCGCCACGGATCGCGTTGAAACCGAATACTTGACTGTCGACGCCGGCCAGGCCGCCGGTGTTCATCAGATTGCGCGCGGTCTGGCAGGCGGCAACGAACTCGTTTACCTGGAATTGCAGATGTACGTCGGCGCCAAGGATCCCGCGGACACGCTCACGCTTTCCGGCCATCCCAACATCAGCCTCACGATCCCGGGTGGCTCCCACGGTGACATCGCCACGGCTTCCGTTGTCGTCAACACCATCCCCGTTATCCTCAATGCGCCTGCCGGCCTGCGCACCGCGCGTGATCTTCCTATCAGCTTTTTCTCGCCCTCCGCAAAGCCCTGAACGATCTGGCGTTCGGCCTCAGCTCGCAGGGACGGACAAATCTTGCACCGCGAAAGCGGATTCGAGAGAAGAGATTATCGTCTCCAAAACTTCATGACGGCGGCGTAATCCAGATCCTCCTTATATGCGCCTTTCACGTAACTGTACGTTTCTCGCGAAGCCGCCGTCGCTGGAAGCGCCACGCCCAGTTGATTCGCCAGGTCCAGCGCCAGACCCAAATCCTTGTGCATCAGCCGCAGCGGAAAGCTTGGCGTGTAGTCGCCTTTCAGCAAGAGCGGTGCTTTCACATCCAGCACTCCCGCACGCGCCATGCTCGCCTGCATCACTTCCACGAGTTTTTCTCCCGGCAGACCCGCGCCCGTTACCAGTGCCAGCGCTTCTGCAAAGGCCTGAACCTCGACGGCCAGCAGCGAATTCATCGCCAGTTTGATGGTCTGTCCCGCGCCGTTCGGTCCCAGGTGAAACCATTTCTTTCCCATCACGGACAGAACCGGCTCCGCATCCTTCAGCGTCTCCGCTTCCCCTCCCACCATGAAAACCAGTTCGCCCTTTTCCGCGCCCCAGGTTCCTCCGGTCACCGGCGCATCCAGAAAGCGCACTCCTGCCGCCGCGCATTCCCCGGCAATCCTGCGCGCCAGAACCGGAGAAACCGTGCTCGAATCAATGTAAATGCTCCCGCGCTTCAGCCCCGCAAACGCGCCGCCGCTTTTTTCGTTCGTTCCCCAAAGCACTTCTTCGAGTGCCGGCGGATCGCTGACGATGGTGATGAGAACGTCAGCGCTCGCCGCCGCTTCCCTGGCAGTCGCCGCCAGCTTTGCTCCGGCGGCTACGAGCGAATCCGCCCGCGATGCGGTCCGGTTCCACACCGTGAGCGGGAAGCCCGCCTTCAGGAGATTGTGGCCCATCGGCCGGCCCATCAGCCCGAGGCCCATCAGACTTACTTTCGTTCGAACGGCAGGTTGCGGCACGCGCGCCTCCAGAAATGAAACAGTTCCACCGGCGAATCTCCGGGAAGAAAATCCAATTGTAGCGAATTTGAGCGCGGAAATTGTCCGGAGAAGTGCTGTGTGAATTGAAGCTGCAGCTTAGGCTGTTTTGGGACGATTCGCGAACGGAAGAAGGGCCCCGCTTCCGCCGCCGGCTCGCGCGGCGCTGGCTTGCGGCGTTTCCGGTTTGCTGTCCGCCGCTTCTTCCGCGGAGCTCCCCGAAGTCGGTTCCTCGGCGGTTCGCAAAACCACTGCTGCTACCGGTTGCACCGGCGGCTTCTCCTCGATGCGCACGATATATTGGTAGGGAACTTCCCAGCGGAAATGCTTCTCCTGCCCTCGCTGCTCGTAGTGCTGTTCGAGAAAGATCGAGCGTCCGGAGTCCGCAACCAGCGTGCCCACCGCGGGCAGGCAAATGTCCCCAGCGCGATAATGCACTTCCACACTACGCCCAAGGAGGAGTGAGTACCGGGCCATGCTCACGCTAGTGTTGGCGACCGTTCGTTCTATGGTCAATAGTACGGAAGTCCCCGGAACCTAAACTCTGTGGAAAACCGCGCCGGGAGCGGGAAAACGGCAGGCGGCAAAATGATGTGGTTTTCGCCATAAATCGGTGACCACGGTTTCCGCGGCGCGTCTTCCGCGAGCCGCCGCGCGCAGCACAATCCCGCAATCCCTGCTCCGATGATTAGTACGTCCGCACCTGTGGACATTCCCCGGGGTTTCTCCGCGCCAAAAACCGCCCGAATTGGCTGTGGGCAAGGAGCCTATCCTCAGGCAAGTCGTGGATTTTGCGCAAGCTTTTAGCGTGTTCGAAGCAGCTTGGCGTCGAGCGTGGTTTTGTTGCCTTTCAATATTTCCAGCGTCCGCGTCCAGTCCGCGCGTCCCGGAAGCTTCAGGGTGACTGCGTGCGAACCGGACGGCAATTTCAGCGTCGCCGGAGCGTTGCCGAAAAACTTTCCATCAATATATATCTCCGCGCCGTCAGGATCGGATGAAATACTCACGGTGCCAACTCCCTCGGCGACTTCCGCAAACGGCTCCTGCACTGTTCCCTGTGGGGGAGGCTGCGAGGAAACTGTGTCCGTCGCGGAAGCCGGTGAATCTGTGGGAACCGGTGCCGTGGCCGAGTCGGAAAGATCACCCGCGGGTTTTGCCGCCGGGCTCTCTGCGACGGCGCTCGGATAGAAACGCCGAAGCACGGTGAGAAGATCCCCCGCGCTCAGCGCGAATCCGATGCCGTTTACGTTTTTCTTCACCAGCTTCATCGTGCTGATCCCGATCACTTCTCCGCGTGCGTTCAGCAATGGCCCGCCGCTGTTTCCCGGATTGATCGGCGCATCCGTCTGGATCCATGTTCCCGGCCCGGCGCTGGGAAATGAGCCCACCGCGCTCACCACGCCCTGGGTCACGCTGAAGAGCATCGCATCGCCCGGATTTCCTACGGCTATCACGCTCTCGCCCTGGCGCACAAGCGACGTATCCGCCAGCGTGAGGTGCGGAAATCCTTCGCCCGCAATTTTCAGCAGCGCAATATCGAAATCCGGATCTATGTAAACAATTTTTGCGGGAAGCTCCCGCCCTCCAGCAAGAAATGTTCGGAACGATTCCTCGCCGCGCGCCAGATGCGCGTTCGTGGCGATCACTCCCGTAGCGGTCACCAGAAAGCCGGTCCCTGCTTTTGCGCTTCCGCGCAAGTAAACCACTGCGGGCTTTGTTTGCAAAACGATCTGTTCCAAGGAAAGCTTTGGCCGCAGGCTCACCGCTCTGCCGTTCGAGAGCGTCGCGGAAATATCCCCGGTGAGGGATTGCGCGAGGGCTTCGAGTTTTACGTCAAAGGATTTCGATTTGAAAAGCCAGTATTCCCCCTGCTTGCGTCCGTTCAGGGAAATCCATTCCATCGGGCCGTCCGTCAGTTGAATTTCCTTTGTCGCGTAACCCTCCAGAACAATTCGCGCGGCCATGGGATGCTCCAGCCGAGTCCCAAGAGAAGTGCGCGTTTTGTGAAAGTAGCCGCCGGGAAACTCCTTTGAAAAAGGAGTGGTGCCGACAATCACGCCGTCAATTTCCACGGAAGCGCCCGGAGGCGTGCTCGTGATTCTCAGCGTTTCTGCCCGCGCGGCAGGCAGGAGAAATGCGGCGCAAAAAAGCGGCAGCAGGATGCGAGAGCGATGCAGCATGGGCTGAACCAGCGGATGGATTTCCCCGAATCGTGATTACTATAGCGCCATATTCCGCAAATAGAAAGAGGACAGCGCGTTCAGGGGTGTTCCTTCGGCGGCTCGGCCACGGGAAGGGGAGCGTACCCCGCGCATTGCAGGACTGGAAGCCGCGGATACTTCGCGAAGCGTGGATCGCTTGCGGACAGTTCGCAAAGAAGAAAAACCGATCCGCGATCCGAGCGAATCCGCCGCGCATTCCGGCACTCCGCGCAAAGCCCCTCGCGCAGTTCCGGAGGCCGTGATTTTTCCTGATCGCGCATGGTTGCAGGATAGCGTATCCCGCGAAAGGGAGGAGTCGTCTCCGCGCGCCGGATACCTTCCCGTTGGGGCAACATGGCGCCATTCAGCCGTTGACGCGCCGATTGATTAAATATAGTGTATGCCGTGTGTTCACCACGGTTAATATACGGCATGCCACAATAAATATTCTTGCCGGTGCTTCGAGCATCCCTCGCTCCATACCCGCGGCGATTTTTTTCGCTGCTTTTCTGGCTGCTGCATGTTCCACGGCCGCGCAGGACAATCCTTCGAATGCCGTCCCGCCGCAGCCTGCTGCGCAAATTCAGTCCTCCACCGGGGTCCTCACCGCGGTGCCCAATCGTCCGACGTTCTCGACAACTGCGGAAGCGGTGCAGCGCGGCGTTTTTGAAATCGAATACGGATTCGAAGCCGCCGACGGACACCAGAACATCAATGGATTGCTGAAATTCGGTCTGTTCAAAAATCTGGAATTGCGGTTTGGAAATAATCCCATCGAACGCGACTCCGGCGTCGCTGGCCGCGGCGATTCCTTTGCGGGATTCAAATACCGGTTGTTTGAAGAGAAGAAGAAGCGGCCCACAATTGCGCTTCTCTACGCCGCGCTGTTGCCGACGGCCACGGCGAATCTGGGAATCGGAGCATTGGGACATTCCGCAACCATCTTGGTGAGCCAGGATTTCGGAAAGCACCATTTCGATTTCAACCGGGGATCACAGTGGCTCAGTCGCCAGGGCGCTGCGGGTTTCGATCGCAGCTATTTTACTGCACTGGCCTATTCCCATCCCGCAAGCGGAAAATGGGGAGTGACCGGAGAAATTGCCGGTTACAGCCGCGCGAATGCGACAACTCCGGCCACAATGACCACCATGGGAGCGGCGACGTACACAATGAAATCGCGGCTGGTGCTCGACGGAGGAGCGTATCTCGCGGCGTACGGGAATTTGCCGCGCGTGACTTTCTTCAGCGGAGTGACGTACTCAGTGGGCGATCTGTACCGCGAATTGCGCAGCCGCCAGACGCATCCCGCGCATAGTCCTGACTTTTGACCGACGAAAAATATCTTCCGGGCATCCCTTGAGGGCTGCCAGGTCCACGTATCTCTGGCACGTGAACCATGTCCACTGATAAGCTGCCCAGCGCGATGAATGAGGGAGAACTATGACCAGGATGGTTTTCGCTTTGCTGCTGGGAATGCTGTGCATCGCCCCGGCCGCCAAGGCGCAATCGAGCCCGCAAGTTGGCGGGCACGAATTCCAGGTGTGGACAGGCGGAGGGCGCGGGCTCACTGGCAGCACCTCGGATACGGGAGTGTGGAGTCTGGGAGGGCGGTACGGCTGGATCCTGACAAAACCAGCGGGGCCGGGATTTCTGCGTGGGCGGTTTGAATATGCGGTGGACGTGGTGCCTGTTTTTGTGGTGACTCAAAAGAACGGCTCCGCTTACGGATTTGGGGTAAACCCCTTTGCCTTGAAATGGGATTTTGTGCCCCGGCACAACATTGTTCCCTATCTAGACCTCGAAGGAGGAACACTCTTCACCAACGAGCAAGTGCCTCCGGGAACCTCGCGCGTGAATTTCACGTCGAGCGGCGGAATCGGTGTGCACTTTTTGCGAAGCAAATTCAATTGGAGCGCGGAGCTGAGATTCGTGCACATCTCCAACGCGGGCCTGACCAGTCCGAATCCGGGGATCAACACGCTGCAGATTCGCATCGGATTCGGGCGCTTCACCCGGCCGAAGTAGCTGCGCGGCGCCGCCGGGCTTTGCCGAGGGAGCGGGCTTGGCAAATTGGGAATCGTCAATTTGCGGGTTGAGCGTGATTTTCTTGATGAGCAGCTGTTGGCTCTGCTGGGTGCCGGGAGTGTCGGAGTCAATCTCGAAAGCGAACTTCAGGCCGTCCACATCGCGGTAGTCGCGGAAGAAGGATTCCACGGGAATTTCCTTTTCGCCTTCTTTGCGCGTGCCTTCCCACTTGAGAAGCATGTAGGTCGAAGCGTCGAAGAGATAGTGGCGGACGTCGCCATCTTTCTTGGTGAGCTTGATATCCAGGACCGGCGTTCCGGCGATGTCGGGAGGGCCGATGAGGGAGACCTTGCCGGCAAAGGAGATCGTGCTGCCTTTAGCCTGATAATCCACCAGCGGGCCATCGAAATCGGATTCATCGGAAATGTTTCGCAGATCTTCGGGCGTCATGGATTGAACACCGGTTTCCTTTGCGAAGGGATTGATGATCCAGCCGGAGGATTTTCCGTCATAGACGCGGATGATGGTTTTGCCTTCGATGGTCATTTCCATGTGCATTTTGCCGGGACGTTTCAGTTCCAC
>DATJAD010000145.1:0-6108 GCA_035516615.1 Candidatus Acidiferrum sp. | reverse complement strand
CTCGTGGCCGCCTGCAGGAGCCGGGCAGCGCCAAACTCCTCGGATTGGGGACTCTGCGCTTCAGTGACGCCGTCCGTGTAAAGGAGCAAGCGATCGCCAGGGGCCAACTGAACGTCGAAATCCCGGAAAGACCAACCGGGAATGACGCCCAGAACCGCGCCGGAACCGGGCAAAAATTCGGAAGCTCCCGAAGCTTTCAGGAGAAGCGCGGGGCAATGGCCGGCGTTCTCGTAGCGGAAGGTCCGGAGATCTCCATCCAGCACGCCATAAAAGAAAGTGATGAATTTGCCGGGCGCGACGTTGTTGCACATGAACTCGTTGAGCTTCGCGCACACAATGGAAGGGGAGGCGTCTGGCGTGGCAAAGGCACGAAAGGCAGCCTGAAGATTGGCCATGAGCAGAGCCGCAGTGAGGCCTTTTCCGGCGACATCCGCGATGCACAGTCCGAGGCGATTTTTGTCGAGGCGGATCACGTCGAAATAATCGCCGCCGACAGTGCGCGCAGGCTGCCAGGCGCTGACGATTTCGATACCCGGAACTTGAGGAAGCGTTTTGGGAAGGAGTCCGCGCTGGATTTCAAGGGCGCGGGTGAGCTCCTGCTCTTGTTCGGCGATGACAGCCGTACCATGCGCCACGGCTTGCTCCAGTTGCACGTTTCTTTCACGCAACTTGCGCTGAATCTCGGCGACCAGGTATCCGACAATGCCTGTGCCCATGCAGATGACCATAACGGAACGCCAGGTCAATCGAAACAGCCCCCAATACGGCTGATTGCGCAGAACCATCCACTTCAACAATGCCGCAGCTCCAAATGAAGCGAAGAAGCTGATCAGAGCGAGGAAGATCAGGTAGATCACCCAATTCCAGGGAAAAGGGCGCCGGGCGTGAAGCTGTTTGCCGAGGACTTGGAGAATCGTCATCGCGTTGCCGATCGCGAAAATGCAGACGATCAGAAAAGGAAGCGAGACAGGAGTGCCAAGCGCGGAAAACAGCGCGTAAAACAAAACGCCAATGAAAACGAGAAGCTCCTGCGTGCGGAGAACCACGCGAAGCCGCGGGGGAAGCTTCAGATTCCAGAATGGAAAGGAACGATCCAAAAGCGCCTCCGGGAGTGCGCAAATGCTCCTTCATACTATCTGGAAACGCCGCCATTGCAATTCACGAGCGGGCCGGGAAAGCCACTACGAGCAGGACAGGAGCGCGGAAGCGGGCCAGTCAGTCGAGGTCGAAATCGCGGATGGGCTTGGTGGCGGGGGCGTCCTTGGCTTTTTTCAGATTTTCTTCGAATTTTTTGGCAAGGATGTCTTCCTTGTTTTTTTCCTGGAACCAGGAGTCGGCAAATTTGTCCTCGCGCTTGCGGTGCTGCTCCTCCAGGATGCTCGCGGTTTTGGTGAGGTCCACGTCGGGAGCGGGCTTGGGTGGCGATTCGTGGGACAACACGACGCCAAAGACCGCGTCCACCACGAGCTTCGTCTGACAGCACGGGCAAGTGACCTTGAGATTTTCTCCGCTGCGGTTTCCCATGCCTCGATTTTACGCCTCTTGGGGGGAAAAAGTAGTGGCACGATGCATCGTGCCCCCGCGAGAGAGTTGTAAGGGAAAGGCGAAGCCGGGGCCAAAGACACGGGACCAAGGACCCGCTACCACCTAGGCAAAAATTCGAGGAGTCAGGCTTTAGCGGGGTTGTCTCCGCGCGTGAAGCCGGGCGCGGGGCGCAATTCGGGGCGAACCACTTTCGGATCGGTGGCGGGCGTTGCCTGGGGAGGAGGCGCCGGAGGCGTTTGCGGCTTTTCCGGCAGCGGCGTGCCTTCGATCAACATTTTCACTTCGTTGGCATCGAGCACTTCGCGCTCGAGAAGAGCCTGCGCGATGCGCTCGAGCTTATCGCGATTGTTGTCGAGAATATTTTTCGCATTCGCGTAAGCGGCGCTGACGATGCGCTTCACTTCGCGGTCAATGTCCACGGCAGTGGCTTCGGAGAAGTCGCGATGTTGCGCGATTTCACGGCCGAGGAAGATGGCTTCTTCTTTTTTGCCGAAGGCCAGCGGGCCGAGTTCGCTCATGCCCCATTCGCAGACCATGTTGCGCGCGATCTCCGTGGCGCGTTCAATGTCGTTTCCGGCGCCAGTGGTGATGTGGCCGAGGAAGATCTCTTCGGCGTTGCGGCCACCCATGAGAACGTCGAGCATGGCTTCGAGCTGCTCTTTCGTGTAGGAATGTTTGTCGTCGGTGGGCAACTGCATGGTGAGGCCAAGAGCCATGCCGCGCGGAATGATGGTGACTTTGTGGACGGGGTCGGCGCCGGGAGTCATCTCGGCAACGAGGGCGTGGCCCGCTTCGTGATAAGCAGTGTTTTTCTTTTCCTCGTCGGACAAGATCATGGACTTGCGTTCGACGCCCATGAGGACTTTGTCCTTGGCGGTTTCGAAATCCACCATCATGACGAATTTGCGGTTCTGACGGGCGGCCCACAGCGCCGCTTCGTTCACAAGATTTTCGAGGTCGGCACCGGAAAAACCCGGCGTGCCGCGGGCGATGATGGAAAGATCCACGTCGTCGGCGAGCGGCTTTTTGCGCGTGTGGACGCGGAGAATTTCCTCGCGGCCCTTGACGTCGGGGCGGGCGACAACGACGCGGCGGTCGAAGCGGCCGGGGCGGAGAAGAGCGGGATCGAGAACATCGGGGCGGTTGGTGGCGGCGATGAGGATCACGCCTTCGTTGGACTCGAATCCGTCCATCTCGACGAGCAGCGCGTTCAAAGTTTGTTCGCGCTCGTCATGGCCGCCGCCGAGGCCGGCGCCGCGATGGCGGCCAACAGCGTCAATTTCATCAATGAAAATGATGCAGGGCGCGTTCTTCTTGCCCTGTTCGAACAGATCGCGCACGCGGCTGGCGCCCACGCCGACAAACATTTCGACGAAGTCGGAGCCGGAAATCGAAAAGAACGGCACATTGGCTTCACCGGCGATCGCGCGGGCGAGCAGCGTTTTGCCGGTGCCTGGGGGGCCAACCAGCAAAACGCCCTTGGGAATGCGGCCACCAAGCTTCTGGAAGCGCTGCGGGTCTTTCAGGAATTCAATGATTTCCTGAAGCTCTTCCTTGGCTTCATCGGCGCCGGCGACGTCCTTAAAGGTGGCTTTTTTCTGCTGAGCGGATAGCAAACGCGCGCGGGACTTGCCGAAGCTGAGCGCCTTGTTTCCTCCGGCCTGCATTTGGCGCATCAGGAAGAGGCAGAAGCCGACAAGCAAAATCAGAGGCGCGGCGTTCAAGAGAATGAGCACCCAATCGCTGCTGCGGACTTCTTTCACTTTGATCTGAACGTTCTTTTCGCGGAGGGTTTTGGTGAGATCGGGAGCGGCTTCCTTGAAAATCGTAACGTGGAATTTGCGGTTGGCCGGCTGGACGTATTCGCCTTGCAACTCATAGCTGTTCTGGGAAAGATACATGGTGACTTCCTTGACGTCACCCGAATCGACCTTGGCCATGAATTCGCTGTAGCTGGGTTCGTCCTCGCGCGAGGGCTGGCTATTGGCGGACACCAGCTTCCAGAGCATGACGCCCAGGAAAACGATGGACACCCAAAAGAGAATGGTTTTTGCCGTTGAGCCGGTGTTCACAATTGTTTCTCCAGATTACCCGACAAATCCGAATCCGCCGGCGCTACTACTTCTTCGGCCCGCGGCCCCCACTTAAATTAGACACCGCAGCCGACAGATGACGCAAGTTCCGCCCAGTACCATTTGGCGCCGCAAGGCCATAGCCTACCCACATTCCTTTAGATGCAGTCCGGAAGCCAAAGTAATCCGGCTCGAGGGCCACGCGGCGCTTCGCGGGCTTGTCCAGCAGCACGGCGAGGCGCAGGGAACGCGGGCGGCTTTCGCCGAGACGCCGCAGCAAGAACTCGTGAGTTACCCCGCTTTCGATCACCGCATCGAGCACGAGAACGTCGCGGCCTTGCAATTCCGGCCTTGCTGTAAATTGTACTTCGCGGCGCGCGAGGCCGCTGTGCTCGACGTCACGAACTTCCGCGCGCACGAAATGGCAAACGACCGGGCTGTTCACATGGCGCAGCAGGTCTGCCGCAAACACATAGCCATGATCCAGAATGACCACGACATCCAGGCGGCGCTTACCGTACTCGCGCGAGATTTGCCGACCAAGCGCCGCGACGCGAGCAGCAATCTTGGTGGCGGAATACGATGACGATTTGCCGGCGCTCAAGACGGTTCCTCGGAGATCACGAGCCCTCTTCGTGTCTTCTCATCCGCCGCAAACTCCGCGGCGGCGGGAAAGCCGCGGGCCCATGCCAAAACCCCGCCGCTTGTCATCACAGGCCAGCCCGCGCGTTCCCACCGGCCCACGCACTTTTCGTTCAACAATCGTTTGAGCTTTCGCGCTCGCCGGTGCCCCGCGCATCGCAACCGGTCTCCGGGCCGCCAATTGCGCAGAACCAGAGGTTCGATCAACCGGTCGCGATCCAAGACCGCGCCCCTATCCAGAATAGTGTCTCGCCTGGGCGCGGGCCAGTCAATCACCCTGAAGCGGAAAGCACAACCCAATTCTGGAACGCGCAAGGAAGGATCGGCCTTTGAGATAACGACGCTGTACTCGAAATTCTTGGTGTCGCCGATTTTGTGTGCCTGCTTGCCGGGATCTCTGACGCAGAAGAAGAGCGCGTCGCGCTCGCGGCGAACTTCGATGCCACCGGGAAGTTGGAGAAGCTTGCCGTTGGCGCCGCGGGAGGCGAGATCCCAGACTTTGTTGGCGTGCTCCGCGCTCCACTGGCCCGGCCGCGTGCGGACTTTCTCCGCGATGCTGCGCCCGATGCGTTTTCCCAGAGCCCGTTGGGCCAAAGAGCGGTTTTCCTGTCCGTCATTGTCCAGCAGGTCTGCAATCCGGACGCGCATTCCGTTTGTTTCTCGTTTTGCAATTTCGCGCAACTTAGATTCCGTGATCGTATCTAGCAGAGCCTCGTCTTCGCGAGCGAGTTGCGCGAGCGCCGTCAAATGGGCGGCCACTTCCGGCTGGAACCGCTTTTCGAGCATGGGAAGAAGTTTTTTGCGGATGCGCGCGCGAAAACGGGAAGTGTCCTGATTGGTCGCGTCTTCGCGCCAGGGCTGCTTTTTGGAGCGGAGATACGAGCGCAATTCGCTTCGCCTCACGAAAAGTAAGGGACGCACAGCGAATTCGGTCACAGGATGAATCGCTCCGAGTCCCGCCAAACCAGTGCCGCGCAAAATGTGCGCCAGGACTGTTTCGGCCTGATCGTCCATGGTGTGGGCCGTGGCGATGCAATCCACGATCCCTTGCTCGACAAGTTTTTGGAAAAAAGCATAACGAGCACGACGAGCCGCGTCTTCGAGATTGGCTTTATCGCGGCGGGCCTTCGCGGCGACGTCGGCGCGGCCCAGGTGGAGAGGAAGAGCGAACTTCTCCGCGAGCCGGGCCACGAATTTTTCGTCGGCGTCCGAAGCTTTTCCGCGCAGTTGGTGATTGAAGTGGACAATGCTCAGAACCAAGCCGAGTTTTCCGCGCAGCTCCAGAAACAGCCGCAGCAACGCGACGGAATCCGCACCGCCAGAAACGGCGACACCGATTCGCTGGCCCGCGCGAAAGCAATCCAGCTTTTTCGCCTCGTGCGACAACCGTTCGCTCAGGATCCCCCGCATGGTTCCTAGTATCTCTCTATCGCGCGCCCGGGACCGTTTGACTTTCGAGCCGGAGTCTAGGGGCCTCATAAGTTTTCGGGAGATATTGGTCCGGGATGGTGGTGTGGTTGCCATCACGAAGCTGAGTGTAATGCGGGGACATGATCTCGACGCCGGCTTCGTTGAAAGTGTCCTGAATGTTCTGGCGCAGATCGGAATAGATGCAGAAGAGGCGGTCGGGGCGGTCGGTATAGGCGTTGATTTCGTAGGCGACGAAGAAATCGTTGAGGGCGGACTGCAGGACGAAGGGTTTGGGATTTTTCAACACGTCGCCGGTCTTGGCCGCGGCGGCGATTAGAAGTTCGTGGACCTTGCGCCAGGGCGAGCCGTAGCCGATGGTCACTGAGGTGTGCAGGATCAGACCTTGCTCCTGGGCGCGAGCGCTGAAGTTGCGAATCGA
>DATJAD010000144.1:0-3003 GCA_035516615.1 Candidatus Acidiferrum sp. | reverse complement strand
GTGGACGAGAAAAAATTGAAGCAGGTCGAAGCCATCATCAACTCCATGACCAATGAAGAGCGCAGCGACCACTCCGTCATTGATGGAAAGCGCCGCAAGCGCATCGCCAAAGGAAGCGGCACGACCGTTCAGGACGTCAATCAGGTCGTCAAGCAATACCTCCAGATGCGCCAGATGATGAAGCAGTACGGCGGCATGGCCGCCCGCGCCAAAATGAAGGGCCTCGGCAAACTGGCCGGCTTGCCCTGAGCGCGAGCGAAAAGCTTTTGAGAAGAAAGGAGAATTCAACGCGTAGAGGTTTTTTCGGGTGAGTCGAAATACAGATTCGCAATCTGCAACGCCAACCCGCTCGGATCCAGATCCGTTCGATTGCAGAGCACGATGATCGTGAGCTTATCCTTCGTGAATCGTTGGATCGCGGTCTTGAACCCCATCGTTTCGCCGTAGTGCCACATCAAGGGATGAGCGGCGCGCAAGTCGAGGAACCACCCGAATCCATAACCCAGCGCGTGGCCGCGCATGGATTCGGGCACTTCCTCCGCGATTCTGCTCTCGGCGCCAGGAGGCAGGCGTGGAGGAGTCAGCGCCGCCTGAAAATCTCTTTCGCTGAGAAGTGTGTGGCGTCTGAGTGCGTCGTCCCACTTCGATAGATCATCGAGGTTGGAATAGATTCCTCCGTCGCCAAGCGTGGCGGACGTTGAACTCTGATCGTTCCGTTCGAAGTGCTTGCCCACTTTCGAGTGGCCGAAAGCGCGATTGGGAATTTCGTTGATGCCTTCCTGGAACACGAGCGTGTGGTCCATGTGCAGCGGAAGGAAGATGCGCTGCCGCAGAAATTCGCGGAAGGGCATTCCGGAAACCTTCGCGACGATCAATCCGAGCACGACGTACGCAGAATTGCTGTACTCCCAGCGCGTACCTGGCGCAAATTTTCCCTGCCTCGCGTTTTCCAGAAGTTTCAAAACTTCTTCATCCTGAATCTGTTTTTTCGGTGACCAAATCAGGCCTTTCGCTTTTTTCTCCGCGTCCATTAAGTCTTCGTAATCCGGAAGGCCGGAAGTGTGACTGAGCAAATTGCGGATCGTGATCGTTTTTCCATACGCGGGAAACTCGGGAAAGATTTGTGTCAGCGTTTCCTCGTGGCGCAATTTGACGTCATGCGCGAGCAGCATGATCGCCATGGCGGTGAATTGCTTGGTGCAAGACGCGAGGCGAAAATCGGTGCGCGCATCAATCTTCGCGCGCGATTGCAGATCGCGCACGCCATAACCGTGCTCGAAGACAATCTTCCCGTCTTTCTTTGCCAGCACCGCGAGTCCCGGCGCGTCCGGCGAAGTCACTGCCGCAAAGATCGCGTCAGTCTTTTTCGCCATGGATCCCCTCGATTCTCCTACCTGCGCGGACCATGCGATCCCTGCTCCCAGAGCAAGAAGCGGCACTACTAAGATTCGCTTCATGTTGCCTCCCGCGCGGGCCGCAGCATAACATTGCTGGCGTCATTCATCTCCACCTAACATGGATCATCGCTGCAGCCTCCTCTCGCAAAGCCGGTTCGCTTATACTTCATGGGAATGAAATCCGCTGCCGACCGCACCTCGTCGGACACCAATCCTCAGGATTCGCAGAATGCAGCCGCATGACTTGATTGTGATCGGCTCCGGGCCGGGCGGACAACGCGCGGCGATCCAGGCGGCCAAGGCCGGAAAGCGCGTAGCGGTTGTCGAGCGGCGTTCCGACGTGGGCGGGGTGTGCATCAACATCGGCACGATCCCGAGCAAAACGATGCGGGAAGCGGTAATCCACCTTTCCGGGGTGTACTACCAGAATTTTTACGGGTCGAGCTATCACGTGAAGGAAAACGTGACCATGGCGGACCTGAGTTTCCGCGTGCAGCGCGTGATCGAAAATGAAGTTGCGGTGATTCAGGACCAACTGCACCGCAACGGGATTGACCTTCTCCACGGCACTGGCCAGTTCACCGGGCCGCATTCGATTCGCGTGCAGAACAGCAATGGTTTCGGCGAGTTCGAAGCACAGAACGTGGTGATTGCCACGGGAACGAAGCCCGCGCTGAATCCCAAAGTTCCGTTGAACGGGCGGAACATCATCAACAGCGATCAGATTCTCAGCATGCCGATCATTCCCAAGACGCTAATCGTCGTTGGAGGCGGAGTGATCGGAGTGGAATATGCGTGCATGTTCGCCATGCTGGGCGTGCGAGTGATCATTGTGGAGAAGCGGCCACGGCTGCTGGAATTTGCGGATACCGAGATGGTCGAAGCGCTGACCTACAACATGCGCGACCGGCGGGCGACGCTGCGCCTGAACGAAGAAGTGGAGAGCGTTGAAGAGCTGCCGGACGGAAAAGTGGCTGCGAACCTGGTGAGCAAGAAGCGCGTCATCGGCGATGCGCTGCTCTACGCCGTGGGCCGGCAGGGAAACGTGGATGGTCTGAATCTTCCGGCGGCGGGGCTCGAAGCGGACGATCGCGGGCGAATCAAAGTGGACGAAAACTTTCGCACGTCACAGCCGCACATTTTTGCCGTGGGCGATGTGATCGGCTTTCCGAGCCTGGCATCCGTTTCGATGGAACAAGGGCGCATCGCGGCCGCGCGTGCTTTTGGTTTGCAGGTCGAATCGGATCCCGCGGGATATCCGTACGGGATTTACACCATTCCGCAGATTTCGTTCATCGGCAAGACGGAAGAACAACTCACGAACGATGACGTTCCCTACGAAGTGGGCATGGCGTATTACCGCGAAATCGCGCGCGGACAGATTTCCGGGCAGACGGAAGGACGACTGAAGTTGCTCTTTCACAGAGAGACGCTGGAATTGCTCGGCGTGCATATCTTCGGCGAGGACGCCGCCGAGCTGCTGCATATCGGACAAGCGGTACTGCTGCTCAAAGGCAAGATCACCTATTTCGTGAACACGGTCTTCAATTATCCGACGCTGGCGGAATGCTACAAAGCCGCAGCGTTCAACGGCCTGAATCGCCTG
>DATJAD010000143.1:0-6520 GCA_035516615.1 Candidatus Acidiferrum sp. | reverse complement strand
GAAAAAGTTTGTCCTGTAGGAGCCACTACCTCTGTGTCGCTTCCCGTGGGAACATTGCGTAGCCAAAGGCTCTGTTGCCCGTTCTCTTTCTGTACGCTGAGGAGGAATTTTCCATCCGGCGATATGGCGGTCTCCAAAGCTTTGCCCGTTTCGGTCACCTGCGTCAGGCCGAAATTTTGGAACGGCTCATGCGCACCGCGCTGCACCAGTGCATAAATTCCATAACCTGCTGCTGCGACCAACACCAAGACGATCACACTAATCGCCGCCAACCCCAACTTGTGTTCGCGAGCAACCGCCGCAACCGTAGACGATCCGGAAGCATGCGCTGCCGTCCCTGCGGCTGCCGAACCGCTCTCAGCCCCAGGTGCGGCAGACCCCGTAACGGATTTCGCCGCATTCACCTGCGAAGCCGAAGCTGAAGCCGATTCCGGCTCTGCCGCTGCCACTTGCCGGCTCGAATCCGTGTCCCGCTTCAGCCGCTGCAAATCCGCGCGCAGTTCCGCCGCGTGCTGGTAGCGCAGATTGCGGTCTTTTTCGAGCGCCTTGTTGATGATTTCTTCCAGGCGCGGTGGAAGATCGGGATTCAGCCGCACCGGCGCGACCGGCGCCTTGCGCAGGATCGCGTCGAAAATCGCAGCCGAAGTCTCTCCGCGAAACGGGCTCTTCCCCGTAGCCATTTCATAAAGCACGGCGCCAAACGAAAAAAGATCCGTGCGCGGATCAAGTTCCTTTCCGAGCGCCTGCTCCGGCGACATGTACGCCACAGTCCCGAGCGCGGTTCCCGGGCTCGTCAAATGTTCCGGTCCTGCTTCGAGGGTTGCTTGCGTTCCTGCTGTTTGTTGCGGCGTAAACTTCTCTGCCGTGAGCTTTGCAAGCCCGAAATCCAGAATCTTCGCGTGCCCCCGCTTGGTCACGAAGATATTTGCCGGCTTGATGTCCCGGTGGATGATCCCCTCGGCGTGCGCCGCATCCAGCGCGTCGGCGATTTCGATCCCGATCGCCAGCAACTTGTCAATATCGGCGCTGCTCCCCACGCCCCAATGCTTCAGCGTCGTTCCATCCAGAAACTCCATCGCGATGAACGCGTCGCCGTGCTGGTCGTCAATCTCGTAGATCGTGCAGATGTTCGGATGGTTCAGCGCGGACGCCGCTTTGGCCTCGCGCTGAAATCGGCTCAGCGCCTGCGGGTCCTTGGCTACCTCTTCCGGAAGAAACTTCAGAGCGACAAATCGTCCGAGCTTGATGTCCTCGGCTTTGTAAACCACGCCCATGCCGCCGCCGCCGAGCTTCTCGATCACGCGGTAGTGCGAAATGGTTTGCCCGATCATCGTTTGGGGGAGAAACTCTGGGCCACCATGCTACGGTTGCCCAGCAGGCCAAGTCAACGCTGGCTGCGGCCTGCCGTGTTCTCAAGTTTTTGGGGAGCACCCCGGCCCTGGGGTGTTCAGCGTCTCTGCCTCTCCCAAGGTGCACGCCGAGACGGGGCCGGAGTGCGGTTGGTTAGCCCACACTGCCGCAACCCGGTCAGCTTCTCCCCGTAATCATCATCTTGGTTGGAATCCCGAGCAACCCAGGCGAACGCCTTCTTCGGCTCTTGATTGCCTAGGCTGGATGGGCTTTGCCTCAGACGGGCGCGGAGTCGCTTGCCGTATTCGTGGTTTGCTCCGAAAATTCCAGCCCCCAGAAGTGTGGCGCCGGCGTTAGAAACTCCACACCGACCCGCTGGCCTTTATCGCCCGGTTCGCCCAGGTACACGATCCGGCACTCCTGTTCTTCCTGCGTCTCCGGATTTACCAGCACCAGCATCTCGCCGTCGTCCACTTCGTGCTTCAGCATCAGCAGGCCGCCGTGCGCGTTCACCACCACGGTCTGGCAGAATTCCTTGAATTTCTTTCCGCCGTGCGCCCGGCCTTGCGCCTGCACGCGCATCTTGTGAAACACTCGCGAACTGCGCCTGGGGATGGACTGTGCCGTTGTGCTCATTCAACCCTCGTACTGTCATGTTCAAATGCCCCCGCCTCACCGTCAATTGCCCCTCCGTTCAGGTGTTCCCCACCCGCAACCTCGTCCCCTCGCTTGTCCCGGCGCCGCAACCTCCTTACAATATGAATCTGCGGTTGCGGGGTCGTTTCCTCGGCTTGGTGTTCCTCCCTTCGCCGCAATCTGACAATTGATTCATCTCGTGGTTGGTTTCTTATGAAAGGACGGATTCGTTCTATTCCCCGCTATGAACCTTACTGAATTTATAGAAAGTCACAAAGACGAGCATCTCGCCGAACTCATCGAATTTCTTCGCATTCCAAGTGTCAGCGCCAAAAGCGAACACAAACCGGATATCGAACGCGCCGCGCGCTGGGTCGCCGATCATCTGCGCTCCGCCGGATTCAAATCCGTAGAAATCGTTCCTACGAAACTTCATCCGCTTGTCTATGCCGAGTCCCTCGAAGCTCCCGGCAAGCCCACGATTCTCTTTTACGGCCACTATGACGTTCAGCCGGCAGAGCCGCTCGATTTGTGGACTTCGCCCGCGTTCGAACCGGCCGTCCGCGACGGCAATCTCTATGGCCGCGGCACCGCCGACGACAAGGGCCAGGTGCACATTCACCTGAAAGCCCTGGAATCGCTCTACAAACTCAACGGAAAATTTCCCATCAACCTCAAGGTGCTGATTGAAGGCGAAGAAGAAGTCGGCAGCGTCAGCCTCTGGAATTATGTCCAGAATAACAAGGAAAAGTTGAAGGCCGATGCGCTCCTCGTTTCCGATACGTCCATGCTCGGCAAGGGCGTGCCTTCCATCACCTACGGCCTGCGCGGACTCAACTACTATCAGATCGAACTGATCGGCCCGCAACGTGATTTACATTCCGGCGTTTATGGCGGCGCCGTTCCGAATCCGCTGGCCATTCTGACCGAGCTTTTTGCCAAACTGCACGACAAGAATTTCCACGTCACCGTGCCCGGCTTCTATGATCAGGTTTCCAAAGTTTCCACAGCCGAGCGTAGAGCCCTGAATAAACTTCCCTGGAATAAAAAAGCCTTTCAAAAGGCCGTGGGCGCACCGGCGTATTGCGGCGAAAAAGGATTTTCCATCATCGAGCAGCTCTGGATACGCCCTACCCTGGAGCTGAACGGCATTTGGGGCGGCTACCAGGGCGAAGGCGCCAAGACCGTGATTCCTTCGCGGGCCTACGCGAAATTTTCCACTCGGCTCGTTCCCAATCAGGATCCGTATAAAATCGCCAAACTCGTCGAAAAACACGTTCGCAAGCTCCTGCCTAAGAGCGTGATCTGCAAATTCCAGGTTCTCAGCACTGGCAAACCCTGGGTCGCGCCGTTCCATGCGCCGATTTTCCAAAAAGCGCAAGCGGCTCTTGAGAAAGGTTTCGGCAAGAAAGCGGTTTTCATCCGCGAAGGCGGATCCATCCCGTTCGTAACCCAGATGCACGACACCTTCAAGATTCCTTGTGTCCTGCTCGGATTCGGCTTGCCCGACGAAAACGCGCATGCTCCCGATGAGCACATCCAGTTGGAAAATTATTTCGGCGGCATCAAAGCCATCGCCCACTTCTACGCCGATCTAGGAGCTTCCTGAAGCTGGCGCGGTCTTCGACAATTGCCAACGTCATTCCGGGCGGAGTCCTCGAAGCGAGGAATCTCTCTGAAATCGCGAAGGGGAATCTCCTCTGCCGGCAGTTCGCGCAAGGAAGCTTTGGAATTTTCGGAATAGAGTCTCGGACTTTCCACTCCGCTAAATCGTCGCGAACTGCGACCGCCGGCCTTTGGCGTATTCGTTCAATGCCGCGTTCGCGCTCGTGATTGTACTCAGCGCATCCGCAACAGCCGGCAGGTCGCTTCCCCGCAGAACGAAATACATCTCGTCTTCACCGAGGCCGGTGTACACGCGGTTGCCGATGCACCCGAGACTCAGAATGGATCCATGTTGCAACGAAGCAGGCAGCGCCATGCAGGTCGGGCGGCCCAGTGTCGGCGCGCCGCTGGCCACCCCCGCGCGTCCTGACGCTTCGTTCAAAAGCATGGCGCCGCTCGGCTTACACGCAAAAAGCACCACATCGGGCGCGACCGGCGTTTCTCCAAGAGGCGCGTAAAGTATCGCTGCGGGAGCCTTCGAAAGGCGGGGAATCTGCGGCACCTCCTCCGGTTTCACGTAGCCGAGTTCGAACATCATTTTCAAGGTTTGTTCCGTTTCCGGGGCGCGTTCCGGCGACAGCGCGATATTGTGCGTGTACGCTCCCACCGCGCAATTAAAGTGGTTTTCGGGCATGGTGTAGAAGATCTGTCCGGCTGCAGCAAGTCGCCAGAAACTGCAACTCGAAGGTTCCGTTCCCTCAAATCGCGCTACTCCCGCTGGCGGCTCGTTCAGGAACGATACGGCCACCGGCCGCCGCGACGGCTTCACCGCCGCGTCAATCTTCCTTTCCAATTCCTTCCAGTCTGTCGGGTTGCTCATGGACTCTGCTCCTCCGTTCGGACGGACCTGCGAGCATAACACGAGGGAAAGTAGACGTTCGAACCGGTGCCGTGCCGTTCGAAAGGCCCATTTTAGGCGGCGATTCGCGGGGTAACACAAAAAAATCCGCATTTTTCGCGTGTTTTTCGCGATTTGCCCTTGCGTTCCCAGGTCGCGTTCGCTATAGTCTCGTGCGGCCCGCATCTTTTCGCTAGCAAACAGGGGTAGGGAAAAGCTTCGCGGCCGGTCCCGAGCCTTCGGGACAGAAAGAAAATTCAGGAGGATAAGCAGACTAGATGGCAGCCAAGCCAATGAGCAAGACCAAGATCGTGTCGCACCTTGCCGAAAAGTGCGGTACGCCGAAGAAAACCGCAGCATTGTTTTTCGAGGAACTCTTCAAGCTTGCGGTGAAAGAGTGCAAGGGCGGCGCGGGCAAGTTCGTCATCCCAGGGATCGGCCGCGCCGTGAAAGCGCACCGCAAGGCGCGCATGGGACGTAACCCGCAGACAGGCGAACAGATCAAGATCAAGGCGAAGACTGTGGTGCGCCTGCGTCCCTCGAAGGCGTTTAAGGACGCCATTCTGAAGTAGATTCCTCGGGCGAGGAATTTTCATCGGAATTTGCCCCCGAACGTCCGCGAATGCGGACGGGCGGGGGCTTTTCTCTTTATTGAATCAATTTCCCGCAGAGCTGCGGGGCCCGCCGGACTATCCCAGCCTATTAAAGTGTGCGAACGTAAGCAACGACGTCCTTGATCTGCTTTTCATCGAGGACATCCTTGAAAGGAGGCATGAGCGAGTCGCCGGTCTCGATCCACTTGGTGAGAGTTTCATCGGTGACTTTGTTGTTGTTCACGCTGAAGGTGCCGCGTTTGTTGAGGCCCTTGAGACCGGGACCGATTTTTCTGGCGGCGCTGGTGTCGAAATGGCAGATCGAGCATTTTTCCTGGAAAATGCCCTTGCCGCGAGCGATGGCGGCCGTGTCGTGAACGGGAGCCTTGGTATTCCCGGCGGGATTTGGATGCGCGAGCATCGCGCCAGCGAAGCTAAAAGTTGCGATTCCCAGGACGGCAAGAGTGCGATTCACGATTCTCTCCTGACTGGTCATTTGTACTGAAAGTTCATTGTCCCCGTTTACGGCGAGAATTGCCACTTTTAAGCCCGGCAGAAAGTACAGGTTCCCTCCTGGCACCATCGGGACTTTCGTACCGTTCCCAGGGAGCGCGCAGCGTGATATTGAAGTTGTCCATGGACCAGGAAACTCTGACGAGAGCTTGGGAAATCTTGCAGGACGCCTACCAGGCACAGATGGAAGGGGACTACGACCGGGCCGAGGAGCTGTACCAGTCTTCTTTGGAGCTGCATCCGACGGCGGAAGCGCATACTTTTCTCGGCTGGACGTATCATTTTCAGGGGCGGCTGGAAGAAGCGATCGCGGAGTGCAAGCGGGCGATCGAAGTGGACCCGGATTTCGGAAATCCGTACAACGACATTGGCGCATACTTGATCGAACTGGGGCATTTCGAGGAAGCGGTTCCGTGGCTGGAGCAAGCGGTGGAAGCGAAGCGCTACGAGCCGCGGCACTTTCCTCATTACAATCTGGGCCGCGCGTACCTGGGCATGGAAATGTATAGCCAGGCGATGCGCTGCTTCCAGGAAGCGCTGAACGTGGAACCGCGCTATGCTCTGGCGCGACAAGCGCTGGCTTCGCTGCGAAGAATGGTGAATTGACTGCAGAAGCGGCCGATTCCAACCAGCTTGAATCCGGTCTGTGCCTCTCTTCAGGATTGAAATTCCAAAGCTCATTGCCCGGGAACTCCCGCTTGCCTGCCGGGTTTGACGATCAGGTCGTAAATCCATAACAAAAGAGTGGTAAGGACGCCGACGGCGGTGATGGCCCACCAGGCACGGGCGGGGTGGTGCAGCACTTCGCCGAAATGGTGCATGACGCGGCCGCCAAACCAGCCTCCAACCAAAGAACCGATGCCGATGGGCAAGAAAGCGAACCCCATGTAAGTGCCCTGCTGGCCGGGAGGGGCGAGGCGCGAAA
>DATJAD010000142.1:0-23644 GCA_035516615.1 Candidatus Acidiferrum sp. | reverse complement strand
TGGTCAAACGAAATCATTCCCGCGCCGACGGTGGCCAATGCAAGGCAGGCCACGCCCAGGGACAAAGGAAATTCGTAATTGTGGACGGCGAGGACTCCGCCGCCGCTATGCACTTTCCAAATGGCCACGGCCATTTCGATGCCCAGCAACAATCCAGCCCATCGCGTGAACAAGCCAACGATTAAAAGTGCCCCGCCGAAGACCTCAAGAACCCCGGAGACATAGACGAAATAGGAAGGCAGGCCATGCTGCACGAAGAACGCCTGTGTGCCCGCTACATTCTTGGCGAGCTTGGGGTAGCCGTGAGTGAGGAAGATGATTCCGAGCGCGGCTCTCAGCAAAAACAGGGCAAGAGGCTGCAGCGAATTCAAGAATTTCATGGGTTCTCCTGAGTAGGCCTGCCGCGAAATCGGCGCGGCGGTGAAGCATTTTAGCAAAAATCAAGAGGAGACTGCGCTGTCCCCGGAACGGCCCGGGAATCAGGTACAATCGTGTGTTCGAGAGAGATGGCAAGTGAGAGAGCTTGTGCGCAGCGCTACTGACGCGATGGCCGAGGCCTGGAGATGAAACGCAAGCTGCTGGTGGCAGTGCCACTGTTGTGTCTCGTGGCGCTGGCCGCGTGGGTGTTTCGGCCAAAGCACGAGCCGCAGGGCGAAGCTTACGTGAGCGGGCAGAGCTTGCCGCTCCTGAGCAGCGTAGCGCAGGTGCGGCAAGATCTCGGGATGTTGCACTACGGTGACCGCGTGGACACGCTGGCCCACCGGAACGGCTATGTGAAAGTGCGGGCGCCTTCAGGCGCGATCGGTTGGGTGGATGGGCGCTCACTGATGGAGCCGGCGATCTGGCGCCGCAGCGAAGATCTGTTGAAACAAGTGCAAGGCCTGCCCGTCCAGGCGGACGGAAAGACGAAGGTGCCGACAAATTTGCGCGTAGCGCCGGGACGCACTTCGGGACGCCTGTATCAATTTACGCGAGGCGTTCCCGTCGAAGTTGTGGGAAGAGCGGTCGCGAACTGGGTTCAGGTCACCGATGACAAGGAACCCGAGGACGCGCCGAAAGAAACGAAAAAGGAGGATTGGTTTCTCGTGCGAGCGATTGCCACGCGTCCGCCCGGCGAAAGCGCATCGCGCAGCGGCATTCCCTCGGAGACTTCGGAACTGGGCGATCAGTCCGTACCGATCGCCGGCTGGGTGGTGGCCCGGTTCATCGAATTGGATGTGCCGGACGCGATTCGCACGGGCGCAAACGCAGCGAATCTGCGGCCGATTGCGTGGTTTGAGCTGAACCGTGTTCCCGACCCGACGGGCGACAAGCCGCAGTATCTGCTGGCGGCAGCACGCGGGCCGGAGGGGCAGCCTTGCGACTTCACGAACCTGCGGGTTTACACCTGGAATGGCAGAAGGTCGCGCTACGAAACCGCTTTCATTGACAACGACATTTGTGGGAAACTGCCCATCCTCGTGAGCAAGAATTCCGAGGGGCAGCCGGAGTTTCGCTTTCACTTGATGGATACCGGAGAAGAGCGAGGTTATCGGCTGATCCAGACCGTGGTGCGGCGCATTCGGGATGCCGGGGAAGGAGCAGGAATCAAACCCCTTACCCACAAGACCCGCTGAGAGAAGCACGAAGGCAAGAACTCTCCGGCAGCATTTTTTCTCAAAATCAAATTCCGGATAAAACTCAGGTTATGACACTGCACATCAACGAAGCGGAAGTGCGTTCTATTTTCACTATGGAATTGGCGCTCGATTGCGTGGAGGAGATTTCGCGCAAGCAATCCACGGGCGAAGTTGTCGTTCATGCGCGGAGGAGGTTCGAGCTGCCACACGGCGGATTTTTTCATTACATGGCGGCGGCGGACTACGCGTCGGGCCACGTGGCCATGAAACAATACACGTATGTCCGCGGACAACTGAAATTTCTGGTGCCTCTCTACGAGATGGCGACGGGGGACTTGCTGGCGCTGATCGAAGCGGATTATCTGGGACAATTGCGGACTGGGGCGGCTTCGGGCATCGCGACGAAATATCTCGCGCGGAAGGATGCGCGGACGGCGGCGATCATCGGAACCGGTGGGCAAGCGCGAACGCAACTGGAAGCAGTTGCCACTGTGCGCAAGCTGGCATCGGCGCGCGTGTATGGACGCGACCCGCGGCGGCGTGAGACTTTCGCGGAGGAGATGTCAGAGCGGCTGGGAATTCCGGTGGTGCCGGCGGCATCTTCGGCAGAAGCTGTGCAGGGGGCGGATATTGTGGGCACGGCCACGACCGCCGCGGCGCCTGTTGTGAGCGGGGCGGATCTAGCCGCGGGAACTCATGTCAATGCGATCGGCGCGAACCATGCGCATAAGCGCGAGCTGGACGACGAAGCGATCGCCAGGGCGAGCGCAATTTTTGTGGATTCGATCGAACAGTCGCGCCAGGAAGCGGGCGACCTGATCTTGGGATTCCATGGAGACGAGACGCGGTGGAGCGGCGTGCATGAGCTTGCGGAGGTCGTGGGAAGCAAACTTCCGGGCAGAACCGGTGAATCGCAAATCACGCTGTTCAAGTCCAACGGAATCGCGGCCTGGGACCTGGCTTCCGCGGTGAAGATTTTCGTGCTTGCCAAAGAGCAAGGATTGGGTCGCCCCTTGCCCCTTTGGCAGCGGACGTTATAGAACATTGGCGGGCGCGGCTGCCCGCGGAGTTATCCTAGGTCCAAGACAAGCCCTGCATGAAGACCCTTCCCGATTACCTGCGCAAAGGAATGAAACTCGTGATCGTGGGATGCAATCCCAGCGAATCGTCCGTGCGCGCGGGCCACTACTATTCCGGAAGAGGCAACCAGTTCTGGCCGATGCTGCACAAGAGCGGAGTGGTGCCGGAACCTCTGGAATATCGCGACGATAAGCGGATTATCGAATTTGGGATCGGATTGACCGACCTGGTCAAGAAGCCAACGAAGGGAATCGAAGAGCTCACGCGGCAGGATTTTGCCGAGGGGCGCATCGTGCTTTCCCAGAAGCTTGAGGAATTCAACCCGCGAGTGATTGCCTTCAACGGAAAAACGGTCTACGAGCAATTCGCGCAGCGCAAGTGCAAATACGGGCTACAAGTCGAGCGTCTGTACGGCGCGCGGATCTACGTGCTGCCCTCGTCGAGCGGACAAAACGCCCAGGAGCTCAAGGAAAAGCTGCTTCATTTTCGAAAGCTGGCGCAACTTGTTCGCCGGACGGAAAAGTCCAAGGAACGGCTGGAAACTCCTCCAGTCTGACCTCTTTCATTTACAGACGACTTGACGTTTTCCTCGCTTGCGGTTTAACTGAGTCTGCCCGAAGGGCATCATGACCAACATCACCGCAACGCCCGCGCCCGCACTGCTGGAAACCCGGCACGGCGGCGTGCTCACACTGGTGATGAACCGGCCGGACCGGCTGAACGCGCTCAACAATGATTTGGCGACGGTCTTGAACGCAGCGTTGGGCCGGGCGGCGGAAGACGATTCGGTTCACGTCGTGGTTCTAACTGGCGCGGGCAGGGCATTTTGCGCTGGAGGAGATCTTGGGGCGATTGGAAAGGGCCGTGAAGCGGGCGACGTCTCGCAACTGGAACCCATCCTGCGCGCGGGAATGGCGGCGGTGCTCCGGATGCGCACGATGCCGCAGCCGGTGATTGCGGCGGTGAATGGTCCGGCAGCCGGAGCGGGAATGAACATCGCTTTGGCGGCGGATATCCGCATCTCCGCGGAGGAAGCGGTCTTCGGACAAAACTTTACCAAGGTCGGGTTGTTTCCGGACTATGGCGGGACTTTCTTTCTGCCGCAGCTCGTGGGACCGTCCAAGGCCGCAGAACTCTTTTACACCGGCGAGATGATTGACGCGCGCACAGCACTGCAACTCGGGCTGGTTAATCGTGTCGTGCCGGCGGCACAACTGGCAATGGAGGTTAAAGCTCTTGCGGAGAAAATCGCGCAGGGGCCGCAAGTTGCAATCCGCGCGGTGAAGCGCGTGCTGTTCACGAACCAGCGGGAAGCGTTGGAAAGGGCGTTGGATGCGGAGGTCGAGCAACAAATGAAGTGCTTCGCCTCCGAGGATTGCCTTGAAGGAATCAAGGCGTTTTTGGAAAAGCGCACACCCCATTTTCAAGGACGGTAAAATATCACAATGCCGAATTTCGATGATCTGGAGATCACCGCTGCGGAACTGAAGAGACAACTCGACAGCGGCGAAAACCTGCTGCTGATTGACGTGCGCGAGCCGTGGGAACACCAGATTTGCCGCATCGAAGGGGCGAAGCTGATTCCCATGAGAACCATTCCCGCGAATTTTCAATCGCTCGACGTGGAAGAAACGGTCATCTGCTATTGCCATCACGGGCACCGGAGCCTCGATGTGGCCGTGTGGCTGCGCGGGCAGGGCGTAGAAGGCGCCAAATCGCTCGCGGGTGGAATCGAGCGCTGGGCCGTGGACGTGGATCCGCGAGTGCCCCGGTACTAGGAAATGCCTCGCTCTAAGGCGGTCTTATCGCCTCTCTTCCGAAGTTCTATGCAAATCCACTTTGAATCTGGAGCGCGGTAAATGGAAGTGAAGACCATCGGGGTGATCGGCGCCGGCACCATGGGGCGCGGGATCGCTTATGCCGCTGCGCTCGGCGGGTATCGAACGGTGCTCGAGGACGTTATGCCGGAAATACTCGTCAAGGGATTGGCCTGGATCCGGCATGCATTCGAGGAGGGCGTGCAAAGAGGAAAAGTCACCGCCGCAGATCGCGACGCAGCACTCGCGCGGATTGAGACGTCTTCGACCGTCGAAAATGTCTGCCGGGAAGCCGATTTCCTGATCGAGGCAGTGCCCGAAGAGATGGAACTGAAGCTTGAACTCTTCACGCTATTCGACAAATTCGCCAAGCCCAACGCCGTGCTCGCCAGCAACACATCTTCTCTTTCCATTGCGGAAATGGCGGAGATGACCTACCGCCCCGAACTCTGCGCGGGGATGCATTTCTTTAATCCCGTGCCGAAAATGCGGCTGATCGAAATCGTGCGCGGGCCAAAGACCTCGGGCGAAACGATCGCCGTTTGCCGCGAAGTGGGACGGCGGATGGGAAAAGAAGTTGTGGTTGTAAGGGAATCGCCGGGATTCCTCACGACGCGCGTCAACGCGCTCATTGGAAATGAAGCGTTTGCCATGCTGGAAGCAGGCATCGCTTCCGCAGAGGACATTGACAAAGCACTAAAACTCGGCCTGAACCACCCCATGGGCCCATTTGAGCTGGCTGATCTGGTTGGGCTGGATGTCCGGTTGCGCATCCTGGAATATCTCCATTCAACTCTCGGCGAAAAGTACCGGCCTAATCCTCACTTACGGAAGTTAGTGGAGGAAGGCCGCTTGGGGCGCAAATCCGGGCGTGGCGTTTATGATTACCCGGAACGCCCCAACCCAGCGAAGAAGCCCGAATCCTGAATGCAAGATTCTCCCGCCGTCCCGTTCTAACTCCTGAGCGGGCAACATGCCTGGACTACCTCCGCATCCAGGCTGATGTCCCTACACATTCATGCAGTTCCGTCCCATGAGGAGGGCGCACCATGCGCATTTCCAAGATCCTAGCTATTTTTCTGTCTTTTTGTCTCGCCGCTCCGTTGGTAGTACTCCCCGAGGAGCCGCCCGACGCGCAGCTCAAGACGGTTGCGGTTGCCGCGTTCAAGAACGGGCTCTCTTTTATGATCCGGCAAGGCGATGTGCGGCTCGAGAACGGCATGGGAAGAATTTTTCCCATTCCCGAGGCTGCGCTCGGAACGCTGTGGATTGCGCCCAACGCACCGGGCGCGTCGCTCGATGAGGTGGTTGCCTATCGTTATAAAGTGAGCGGCGAGCGGAGCCTCACTTCGCTGGCAAGCGTTCTGCTGGCCAACGCGGGAAAAACGGTGACGGTAAATTACAACAACAAAGAATTCACGGGAGAAATTGTGGGTTTGCGAGAAAGCGAAATGCCCCCGCCTGAGCCTCAGCCTGTAGCCTTCTCGCAAGGCCAGCCCGGATACCCAGTCTATTCCAACCCTCCGGCGCACCCTGCGCCAGAGTATTTGCTTCTGAAATCCGAGGGAAAGCTCTTGGCCTTGCACCTGTCTGCAATCCAGGAGGCTTATTTGCCTGCCGACGCGGTTCTACAGGAAAAGCAAGTAGAAGAGCGCCGCGCGCTCCGCTTCAAGGTCAAAGGCGCCGGATCACACAGCAACTTGACGATGGGATATCTCGAGCACGGACTCGGCTGGACGCCGTCGTACATGATCGCGCTCCAGGACGAGAAAACAGCGCAAATCACCATGCAAGCCGTGCTGACGGATGATGCCGAGGATTTGAATGGCGCGGACGTGTTCTTCGTGGTGGGCGTGCCCAATTTTGCGTATTCCAGCACGCTCTCTCCGATGGCCTTGCAACAGACCTTGCTGCAATTCATGAAGGACGCGGAGAGCCGGGACACGGGACGAAACTATCGTTACGGCAACGCTATCGCCGGGCAGCTCGTGGCCGACGAAGTGAGCACAGTTTCCGCGCCGAGTTTCGCCGCGACCGTAGCGGAGCTCTCCGGAGCGCCGGAAGAAGATCTCTTTCTCTACACGCGATCGGGAGTCACGCTGGCTCGCGGCGAACGCGCCACGTACAACGTGTTCTCCGGCAACGCGAACTACGAGCACATCTACGAATGGGAAGTGCAGGATCAGCCCCGCGTGGATGGCTTCGGTAACGTGGTGCAGCCCAATTACAATCCGAACACACCGGACACCGCGAACGTCAACAATATCTGGCACTGCATTCGCCTGAAAAACTCCACGAAATTTCCCTGGACCAGCGCGCCGGCCATGGTCATCTCCGGGACGCGGCCCATCTCGCAGGACACCTTGCCGTACACCCCCAAAGCGGCAAGCTCAGACTTGAAAATCACGATCGCCACGGATATCCGTTCCAGCCACGAAGAAAGGGAAGCCGCGCGGCAGCAGAACGTGGAGCGCCGGCGCGGCTACAACTACGACCTGGTCACCGTCGAAGGCACGCTGAAAGTGAAAAATTACAAGAGTAAGGATGTGCGGCTGAATATCGGCAAGACACTGCGCGGCGAAGTGGAATCGCTGACAGACGGCGGTAAAGCCGTAAAACTCGGCGAAGCCATCCAAACGGACAACCCGATGTCGCGGCTCACGTGGGAGATCACGCTCAGACCGGACGAAGCCCGGACCATCACATATCGTTACAAAGTGTGGGTCCGCGTCTAAGCAAAGGAACTGGAAAGCCAGGGTTTCCGCGCCGCGCGAACGCCGGCTCCGTGTATGATGACGAGTGGACGAACGTGGACGGAAACTTTGGACAAAGCGAAAAATCTCAACAGCAGAGTTCTGATCCAGCAGGGCGACATCACGGAAATGGACGTGGACGCCATCGTGAACGCCGCGAACAATGACCTGATTTTAGGTGCAGGTGTTGCTGGAGCAATCCGCCGGAAGGGCGGGGAAGCGATTCAGGAGGAGTGCAACAGCATTGGCACGATTCCGGTGGGCTACGCAGCGATTACCGGCGGGGGCAACTTGAAGGCGCGGCACGTGATTCACGCCGCCAGCATGAGTTTGCGCGGGATTCGCACGACGGCGAAATCGCTGCGCACTTCCACGGCGCATTCCCTTCGGCTGGCAGCCGAGCGCGGATTGAAAACTATCGCATTTCCCGCCATCGGCACCGGAGTTTCAGGTTTTCCCGTGGAAGAGTGCGCCGAAATCATGCTGCGGGAAGCCGTCGAGCATCTTTCCGAAGAGACTTCCATCGAAACCGTTTATTTTGTGCTGTTTGACGCGAGCGCGCTGGACGCTTTCGCCAGTGTGTGGAAGCAAATGCAGGGCGAATTCTCCTAGAAATTTTTCCGCAAGAATAGAGTTCTCAGCCAAAAAGCCAGCCCGGCGCAAAAGCTCTGCGAGTCTAGCGTCGGGCCATTTTCCACAGCCTCCCGCTTTTCAGAAAAAAAGTACTTGACATCTATACTGTGTAACACATAGTATGTGTCACATCCTATGCAGGACACTGTACATGGCGATCGACTCCAACTCGTTTGAAAACCTGCGCCTCGAGCTTCGCCGCGGTTCGTTGGTTCTGGCCGTGCTCGCGCAGCTCCGCACCGAGCAGTACGGCTACACGCTTCGGAAGGCTCTGGCCGAGCACGGCATGGAGATTGACGAAGGCACTCTCTATCCTCTCCTGCGCCGGCTGGAAACCCAGGGGCTGCTGGTGAGCGAGTGGCGCGAGGAAGAGAAGCGCAACAAGCGTTTTTACAAACTCTCCGCCGACGGGAAGCTGATCCTGAAGCAACTCCTGGCGGAGTGGAAGAGCATTGATTCCTCTCTCAATGGAATCGTGAAAGGGTGATGTCATGGAACTTCTTGAACGCTATTTGCAAGCCGTGAAGTTCTGGCTGCCGAAGAAACAGCAGGACGACATTCTGGCGGAATTGAAGGAAGACATCGAGTCAGAAATGGAAGAGATGGAGTCCGGCCTGGGCCGCAAGATGACCGGCTCTGAGATGGAAGCTCTGCTCAAGAGAAGAGGCCGGCCGATGATGGTTGCCATGCGCTTTCAACCCAAGCGCTTCCTGATCGGCCCGGGACTGTTCCCGATGTACATCTTTGTTCTGAAGGTGGCGGTCCTGTGCTACCTCGTGCCCTGGGCCTTGGCGGGATTGGTTTTGCTGCTGTTTGGCGGCTCGCGTCCGGTGGGAGAAGTGGTTGGCGGGTTGTGGGGCTCTCTTTGGGTGACTTTGGCGTTCCAGTTTTCGATCATCACCCTCGTTTTTGCCGCTCTGGAACAAACTCACTCGAAGAGTGGGTTCCAGGAGAACTGGAATCCCGGAGCGCTTCCGAGAGTGAGGCCGCCGCGCGATCCGTACCGGGTGGCTCGAACGGGAAGCCTGGTGGAAATTGTGATGAGCCTGATTTTTCTGGCGTGGTGGATCAGGATGCCGCAGGGATTTCCCTTCGCCTGGGGACTGGACAAAGCGGGCATCCATTGGACATGGGGATCCGTGTGGCAGGATTTTCACCATCACTTCTTCTATCTGGTGATCGCACTCACGCTCATCAATGTGTGCGTTGCCGTCGTGAACCTCATTCGCCCGTACTGGACGAGGCCCACCCTGCTCATTCGGGGAACCATCAATGCCGGCGTCGCGGCGATGGCCTATTTTGTGGTGCGCGCGCATTGGCCGGAGATGAAATCGGAGTGGATTCTCCTGACGGGTATTCATCCCGCGCTTGCCCAAGCCGAGCTGTTGTCCCGCTGGGTCAATCTGAGTGTCTATTCCGCCCTGGCCATTTCGACCGTAGTCGCGGGCATCCAGGCGCTCGTGGAATACGTACGCGCAATCTTGTGGAAAAATTCCGGATCGAAACTGAAGGCTGCTGCTGCGCTCTTTCTGGTTGCGGCGAGCCTGGGAGCGTCGTGCACAAAAGCCATGCCCACCCAGGGAACGAACTGGAGTACGGCAAATTCCGCGCAGCTCGCGAAGACAGCTCTCCCGGCATTGACAGGTGGAGCGGCTTTGTGCGTGCTCAGGGATTTTGAAATCACGTTCACACTTGGAATGCATGAAAGTTGGCGCGTGAATCTGGAGTTCCAGCCGGATTGTGAAGCCCACGGCGTCCTCGGAGGGTTGCTATCCGGCTTGAATCGCACCATCTGAACAAATCTGCGCGCAAAACGCGTATCCTTGATTCCGGAGTGAGTGACGGTACTTAGGGCTGGGGAGGCCGCTTCAACGTGGGACGGCTGTCGTCGGCGGGAGTGACTTGAGTTTTGGGATCCGCGCCGGATATCCCTTTTGTTGTTGTGCCTGCGGCCGCCTGCGTTCCTTCGGAATACGGCTTTTTCAGATAAGAGTCCGCCACCTGCTGCGCGCCGCTGGTATTGTCGTTGGTTTGTTTCGCCTTGCTGTATTCGTTGACGGCGCGGGCGCGCTGTCCGAGCAGATCGAAGATTTTGCCCAGATAGATGTGCCCCCAGACTTCTGTCCATTTTTCCGAAGGTTCCGGAACCGCTTCCAGCGCTTCCTTGAAAGCGTTGGCCGCGGCATTGTAATTCTTCTGATAGAAAAACGCCTCGCCCATGCGGAAATTCGCGAGCGGGCGGCCGGGCTGAATCTGCAGGGCCCGTTGATACTGCTGGATCGCGTCATAGTATTTCCCCTGCTCGGCAAGCTCCTCGCCGCGTGCGATGGCGGCGCGGGCTCTCAGGCTGACGCTGCCCTTCAGGATCACGTTGTTGGGATCTATTTTGATTCCGTTGGGTTTTGGCCTTCCGAACGTCTCCACGTCGAAGGGAGTTTCAGTTCCGGTAACCTCGATGGTTTTCGTTTCGGGATTACCCTCGGTGTCAATCCGCAATTGCACTGGCATGGAGAAGGTTTCGAGAGGCTGTTTGATCTTCCCGACGACGCGGAAGCCTTTTGGCGTGCGGTAGACAACATACTCGAGCGTGAAATCCGGCACTCCGGTCGAGTCCAGCCACTGGGCGAAAAATCCTTGGAGATTGGGAGGAGTTTCGCCAGGCTTCAACGAAGCTTGTTCCACTTTCTCGGAAAGCGCTTCAAAATCCGCGATGCTGGCGTGATTTTCCGCGAAGTGGAAATAGAAATCGTGAAGCAGATTCTTGAAAGCGGTGTCCCCCATCTGGGCGCGAAGCATGTGGAAAACCATGGCGCCTTTGTTCATGACAATGGAGCGATACTCGCTGGTGAAGGGCACCAGGCGAGCTTCCTGAGAGATGGGTGTCGCTCCCTCATACATCAGTGCCCCAACCGCGAACTCGTCCACCTGTCTTAATCCAGCTTCCTGTCCGGTGCTCTGTTCGGCATAGAGTGCTTCCGAATAGCGCGCCAGGCCGTCCGTGACCCAAACGTCGCCGGGCGTTTTCGGCAAAACCTGATTGCCCCACCACTGCGCAGCGACCAGCCGAGAAATTGTTTCATTGCTGGCCCGGGGATCCCAATTACGCTTGGCAAGCAGCAGCAATCCCGGGCCGGAGAAGTCGCCCACGGTGTCATCGGGCAACTGCGCGAGGGTGAAAGTGGGATCCGGAAGCGGTCCAAAGAGATCAGAAAAAGTGGTAACGGCTCGCGCGACGTCGTTGGCGAAACCGCCCGCCGTGGCGGATTCCGAACGGGGCGCGTAAATCGAGACGCTGACGCCTTCGGCCTGCTGAGGGTTCAGTTGCAGACCACCTGCAACAAACGAGCCGTTGAGGCCGGCCCGATCGCAATGGAATTCATATAGAAGGCGGCCGCTCTCGCCGGGCTTATTTCCCGGAATGGGTGATGGCGCTTCGGATTTTCCCGTGCCCGCAACGGCAAAGGTATCCGGAACGTTCAGCCGGAAGACACCCGTGTACGCCTGCGTGGGATAGGCCGTGAGAGGAAACCAACGCGCGGGCAGGAGCAGATAGGCGCCGTCATGCGTGATGGACGCCATGCGCATGCCCGGAACCGGGCTATTCTCCGCGTTGGCTAGAATCCCTGCATAGTCGTATTCCAGCGTCACTTTGCCGCCGGAAGCAACCTGCGTCGGCAACGTTACACTGACCACCATGGCGTTCGATGAATCGCGCTCGAAAGGCAGCGACTTGCCGTCGGCGGACTTGACCGCCGAAATCGTGAGGTTCGGATGCAACTCCACGCGAACAATTCCCGACGCTACCTGGGCGACAAATTCCACCTTAGCCGTCGCCGAAATGGCCTGGCCGCCGGGATCAATCGTCGCCGAAAGGTCATAGTGATCGGCAAGGAAGGTACCGGTGACCTGAGCGTGCGCCGCCGGCAGCAGGACTACCATGGACGCGCTTGCAACAAGGATCAGGCTCAGGAAGAGAGCAGTTCGGCGGAGCGCCATCGGGTGCCTTTCATGCATGTTGAGAGATTGTCCCCCTCTATAGGATAGCAGTGGGTCAGGAAGCGTTGCCACAAGCCGGTTGAAGCAAAGCCGCAATGGCATCCGCCGCGCGCTCGACGGCGCCGGGCGGACCCAGGCGGCAGCGAACCTCCGCGAGGCCAGCCCGCAGTTCCTCGCGAGCGGCCGGATCCCGGATAAGCCGGAGAATCTCCGCGGCAACGTTTCGCGCGGTAAAGTCATTCTGGATCAACTCCGGGACGGCGCGGCGCCCGGCGATCAGGTTGACCATGCTGAAATGCTTGGTGCGGACGAGCGGCTTGGCGAGGAGCGCCGTTAGCGCGCTAACCCGGTAAACCACCACCATCGGGACGTCGAGCAGCGCCGCCTCCACGGTGGCCGTGCCGCTGGAAATAATGGCCGCATCGGCTGCGGCAAGCGCGTCGTAGGTTTGCCCCTCGACCACACAAAAGTTCAGCTCCTCGAAGGATAAATCTCGCAGCAAGTCCGTTCGGCCCGGCGCCGCAGCGATGACAAATTGAGCAGGAACCGCCGTGCGGATTTCCCCGCAAGCGGCTTTCAAGATAGGCACGTGTTGCGCCAACTCTCCTTTTCGGCTTCCCGGCAGAATCGTCACGATGGGCTTCGCCGGGTCCAGTCCATGGGCCGCGCAAAATTCCTCCCGGGTTTGCGAAGCGCGAACTTCTCCCACCAGCGGATGTCCGATGAACTTTGCAGGCACTCCGGCATCCCCGAAGAACTTTTCCTCAAATGGAAAAATGCAAAGAGCCAGCGCGAAGCGCCGCCGTATGATTCGCACCCGCCAAGGTCGCCACGCCCAGAACTGCGGGCAAATGTAATAGATATTCTTCACGCCGAGCGGTTTCAGCTTGCGCGCCAGGCGTAGATGAAAGCCTGGAAAATCCGTCAGGATGGCAAACGCCGGCCCGCGGCGGCGCGCCTCCGAAACAATCTTCCGCATCGCGCGCACCAGGGAAGGAAGATGGCTTAGAATTTCCGTGATGCCAACCACGGAAACGTCCGAGTAGTCGGCGATTACATCCACGCCAGAGGACCGCATCTCCGGCCCGCCCATACCAAAGATCTCCACGTCCACGCGTTGCTTCAGAGCCGCGGCCAGTCGCGCGGCGTACATGTCGCCGCTGGCCTCGCCGGCGGAAAGAAGGATTGGGATTGGCGGCATGGGCGAGGGAACGCCTCAGTCGCTCGCGGGCAGGGACGTCGGCATTTCCGGACGAACCTCGGTGCCCGCGGCGGGCGAAGGCAGGGAGAGTTCCTGATCCCTGTACTGGAGCTGGTAGAGCCGATAATAAATCCCTCGCTGTGCCAGAAGTTCCTGGTGAGCGCCTTGCTCGCGCAGGCGTCCTTTGTGAAAGACCAGAATCCGGTCGGCATGTTGAATTGTGCTGAGACGGTGCGCAATCACCAGGGCGGTGCGGCCGGAAAGCAGCCGGCCGAGCGCCTCGCGAATCTGCAATTCCGTTTTGGTGTCCACGCTGGAAGTGGCCTCGTCCAGGATGAGGAACCTCGGATTGTGCGCCAGTGCCCGCGCAAAATTGATGAGCTGGCGCTGCCCAACGGAAAGCGTCGAACCTCGTTCGTTCACCTGTGTGGCCGCGCCCTCGGGCAAAGTGCGGACAAAATCTCCCAGGCCAATTTCGTCAAGCGCGCGGTCAACCACGGCCCGGTCTATGCCAGGAGTGCCCAGGCGCACATTGGACTCGATTGTGCCGGTAAAGAGGAAAGGATCCTGCAGCACGATGCCGAACTGCTGCCGAAGATCCTGAAGATTGAGGAGACGGATATCCCTGCCATCAATCAAAATTTCACCGCGCTGAATGTCGTAGAAACGAAGCAAGAGGGAAATCAGCGTGGTCTTTCCCGCGCCCGTATGGCCCACGATGGCGAAATTCTGTCCCGGCTCGATGCGGAAGGAAATGTCGCGCAGCACCCAATCTTCGTCCGCAGGCTCCTGCGCGTCCTTATAGCTGAACCAGACGTTCCGGAATTCGATCTCGCCGCGCGGCGATTCCAGCCGTTTGGCATCGGGCAGAGACTGCACGGTGAGAGACTCATCCAGAAGTTTGAAGATCCGTTCACTTGCCGCAATCGCGGATTGCAAGATGTTGAATTTCTCGCTGAGGTCCTGGATCGGCCGGAAAAAGCGCGTGGCATACATGGTGAACGCGGTCAGGAGGCCGATCGTGACGGCTCCGGACAGCACGCGAAGGCCTCCCACCCAGAAGATCAGTGCAATGGTCGCAACGCTGAGAAATTCCACCGCGGGATAAAAAAGCGCGAAGGCCAGAATAGCGTCCTTGTAAGCAAGCATGTGATCGCGATTGCGCTGCTCGAAATCGGCGCGGGCTTTCTGTTCGCGGTTGAAGAGCTGCACCACGCTCATTCCGGAAATGTATTCCTGCAAAAATGCATTGATCCTGGCGATCGCGGTGCGAATCTTGCGGTTGGCTTCGCGGACAAACTTGCGGAAAACGTAGGTGACAACAAGAATCGGAGGCAGCACGGCCAGAGTGGCCAGCGCCAATCCGGTATTCAGATGAAACAGATAGATCGCCATGACCACGAGAAGGAAGAAATCGTTGATCATGGTCACGACGCCGGCAGCGAAAAGATCGTTGAGGGCGTCCACATCCGTCGTAACGCGCGTAACCAGCCGGCCGACAGGATTGCGGTCGAAATAGCTCATCGGCAAACGCTGAAAGTGGCCGAAAATCTCGCGGCGCAGGTCGTACATGGTCTCCTGGCCGACGCGCTGCATGATGTTGACCTGAATGTATTGCGCTAGAAAATCGAAGACGAGTACTCCCAGCCAGATGAGGCTGATCAGCAAAATACCGCGCCAGGCCGCACTCTCGGAAATAGCTTGGTGAACGCCCGGGTCGAGATACCAGTCAATCGCTTTCATGAACAGGACGGGAGGAGCTAATTCGAGGGGAGTCACCACCGCAACGAGCGCCAGGGCGATGGCCACACCCCACTTGTACGGCATCATGTACCGGACTAGCCGGCGGATCAGCCGCGCGTCGTAGGCTTTGCCTAGCGCTTCTTCTTCGTAGCCGCTCATGCCCGTTCCAGCTCTTCCTCCAGCAACTGTTTCTGATGCAAATCGGCGTAGTAGCCGCCACGCGCCAGCAATTCCTCGTGCGTTCCCCGCTCGACGATGCGCCCTTCGTACAAAACCACGATCTGATCGCAACTCCGCACCGTGGAAACGCGATGCGAAATCACGATCGTCGTGCGCCCGCGCATGATGCGGCGGAGCCCTTCCAGAATTTTTTCCTCGGTTTGCGTATCCACGCTGGAGAGCGCATCGTCCAGAATCAGGATGCGCGGATCGCGGATCACGGCGCGGGCGATAGCGGCGCGCTGCTTCTGCCCCCCGGAAAGAGTGATGCCGCGTTCGCCGACGACGGTTTCGTATTTGTGCGAGAAATCCTGGACGTCGCCATCGAGACACGCGATGGTCGCGGCTTCACGCACAAGATCTTCTTCGTATCGTGGCAATCCAAAGGCAATGTTTCCGCCGACCGTTTCTCCGAAGAGATAGGTATCTTGCGGCACGAAGCCGATGGATTTGCGCAGTGTTTCGAGTGGCCATTCCTGGATTGGCCGGCCGTCAATCAATACCTGGCCCTGCGGTGTCTCCCAAAGACGCGCGACAAGTGCCGCCAGCGTGGTTTTGCCGCTGCCGGTGGGGCCCACAATCGCCAGCGTCGATCCCGCCGGAATTCTCAGGTTGATATCCTGCAAGACCGAACGAGGGCCGGAACCGTTGGACCTGGATGCAGCGGAAGTTCCGTTGCCGGAGAGAGTGGTTGGGTACGCAAAAGTAAGGTTGCGGAATTCGACCTCGCCATCGGGCTGCATTCCCCTGGAAACCTTCGCATTCCTGTCGTCAATCGCCGGCTCGGCATTCAGAATGTAGTTGAGGCGCCCCATGGAGGCCGCCCCGCGTTGAAAGATATTGGTGACCCACCCCAGCGCGATCATCGGCCACACCAGCTGATTGAGATAACCGCTGAAAGCAATCAACGCGCCCAAAGAAATCTTTCCGGTGAGAACTAGATGACCGCCCTGCCACAGCACGATCAGAACCGTGGTGCCGATCAACGCCTGGAGAGTCGGCATGAACAGGCTCCACAAGCGGATTAGCTTCACGTTGCGGGTCACATATTCCTTGTTCGGCTCGTCGAAACCCTTGAGCTCCGCTTCTTCTTGGGCGTAGGCGCGAATGATGCGTACCCCGGACAAATTTTCCTGTACTTTGGCGGAAAGCGTGGCGAGCGACGCCTGAATTTTCTCGAACAGATCATGAATCACTTTTCCGAACTGCCGCACCACGATGGCGACAATCGGCACAGGGAGCAGCACCCAGAGCGTGAGCGTGGGAGAAAGCGCCAGCAGGAAAAAGATGGCAATCACCATGGTGACGATGGTCGTGCCGCTGTACATCACTCCCGGACCGAGAACCATGCGCACGGCGTTCAGATCGTTGGTCGCGCGGGACATCAATTCGCCGGTGCGGTTGCGCACATAGAACTCCGGCTCGAGGACCAGCAGCCGCGACAACAGACTGTTGCGAATGTCGAATTCGATGTCCCGGGAAATCCCGATCAGAATCCAGCGCGTGGCGAAGGAGAAAATGCCTTTGACCGCAATCAGCGCAACCAGGATGAGGCAATAAAGCGCGAGCGTGTGCCTGCTGTGCGGAGCATAGAAGGGCACCATGCGGCCCAATTGGGATACTGCCGAAGCAGCACCATGCTCGAAAGGAAGCGGGTTTCCCGTCAGCGTGTCCGTCAGCACGCCAAAAACGAAGGGGACTAGGTTGCCCACAATTCCCATGAACACCAGCGTAAGGAATCCGAGGGAAGTCATGGCGCGATAGCGCCCCATATAAGGAACGAGCGAGAGGAGATGTTTCCAGCCAACGGGAGGGCGCTGCTTCGCAGCCCTCGTATCCGTACCGATGGTTGTCGCGGCTGCGCTCACCGGAGCAGGGACCTCGCATTGCTCAGATTCGGAGATTCCGTCAGAAAATGTTCGTAGGTCCGGTCGAGAGACTGGTAGCGCTTCGCTTCAGGGTTCCATTCCACGCCAATCGGCAGCACGTGCGCGTCGGCGGTGCCCTTCACAGGGGTCAGGTAGAGCAGCAATCCCTTTTTCGGATCCTGCTCAAACTGCAGGCGCCAGCCGGTAATCGGCTCTATCGGCGTCAGACCCAAATATCCATTCTTGTTCTTCAGGTATTCATCGCAGCGGAAGATCTCGTCCCAACTGTCGCCTTCCTTTTCTGCGATCACTGCGCGGGTTACGATCGTTCCCACGATGTCGTTCTTCGGCGTCTTCGGCACGATATTCGCGGCCAGGAATTCCTGCTTTCCTGTTTTGGCGAGGTCGCCGAATAGGAGAACCTCGGTCTCGCTTCCCAGCAGCTTCTCAGCGGCATCCTGAATTTCCGGAGGGACCGCGGGCCCGGCCGGTTTGGCTTGTTCCTGCTGCGCCGATGGCGAGGAAGGACCCGAGCCGCAGCCGCCCGTGAGCACGATCAATGCCGCCGCTAACCAAGGAGCCAAAGTTCTCCGTGAAATTGGCCGCGGAAATGGCGCGCAGGCTATCTTTCTATGAGACAAGGCATGTTTTGATTTGTGAGTCACACCCAGCATGGTTTCGAGTGCCATTCTCCTCAAAGACTTGACGCTGCCAGCGTGATTTCCACCACCCGTCCCGGCTTGCCGTCTCTCTCGGGAGTGCACACGACCTCCATCACCTGCGGCACGCCAGGACCCGCCCAGTCAAAGGCGTAGTACAACAATTCTAACGGTTGACCGTTCTTCGTGGAAGGACTCCGAGAGGAAGGCTCACCGTATGTGCGCACAATGTCTCCGCACGAAGTTCTGAGCCCGATGCCTCTGCCAGTTTTCCAACCTTGCCCAGGCTGTACCATGGCGCAGTTATGCATGCCATTGTAAACCAGTGGAACAAGACGCACGGTTTGAATTCCTCCGTGCGCATCGGTCTCGAGAATCAGTCGCTCGCATGCGCCGGGCGAAAACCAGGAGGGGGAATCCGCACTGCTCAGGTTTGGATCGGGTTCCTTATGAAGCGAGATTGCGCGAGTAACCGTGTCTTTGCCAGGACGCAGGCCGGCAAGGGTCAACTCATTCGCGCGCCGTGGAGGAGCAGTCTGGGCCGCTGGGGACGTTTGGGTGCAGATCAGAGCCGGCACAAGGGCTAGCGCGCTAATGCCGAACAAGTATCGCGTCAAGCCGCGCTTCAAAATTCTCCTCCCCTTCGCTCCAGAGTTTGCTGCGCTCCACGGGCAGAGCGCGCTCAATGGAATCCACCCAGGCAAACAATTGTTGGATGTTCTCGCGCGTCTTTGCGGCATATTCCTTGCGATTTTGTTCCACCGCCATCCACTGCCGAAAGGTCTTCTCCAGCGGATGATCGGAACCATCGAAAGGATTCGCCGCATGGCCCGGCGCCAGCAATCCTGCATGGCCAGTGAAGAAATGTTCGAACCCGAGATCGGCGGCGAGTTGCCCTTCGGAACCGGCGACGCCGTCGTCAAACTCCGGTCCATTGCAAGTCAGCGCGAGCGGCTGCGGGCCGTGCACCCACTTGAGCGTTTCGATGTCGAAGGCCCACAAATCCCAGCTGGCATTTGCCACGTAAGCGGTGTCCGCATGGAGGTGTTGTGCCGCAAGAGCGGCAACCTCCGCGGGGCCGTAGCCCTGTTCGCGCAAATCCCACTCCGCGGCGGGTGTCTCTGTGGGATCAATCGCCTGAACGATCAGCTCCTTGAAACTTGATCCGCCGGGAGATAGCGGAGCCGTGGTCAGGAATCGCGCGAACTCTGCGATCATCGTTTGTTCGGAAAAATCCCGCGTCCATACGCTCAGATATGCTCGGTTGGCCATGAAAACTGAATTATACAGCCTGAATGGAGATCACGCGAATTAGCCCGCGTATCCGCGGAAAAATCGCGAAGGGGCGCAGCTATTTCGTTTCGGGAGTTTCTTTTGGAGGATTGCCGATTTCCTGGGTGATTTTTTGCAGGCGGTCGCGCAAGGTGTCGCCAATGCCGGAAAAAACCTGGGCGCACGTAGCCCGCAGCTTTTCTTCGGCGGATTTTGCGATGTTGGCCACCACGTCGTGCGATTGGTGATCAAGCATGGAAACGGTGGCTACCAGCCAGGAATTGGAAGCATTTTCCAGCCGTCCGCGGAAATGCTCCGCGGCTTGATTGCCAAGCCGTTCGTAAGCGCTGCGCATCTCCGCCTGATAAGCGTCGGTCAGCGATTTCCAGCTCTCGAGAAGCGGAGATAGCCCAGCCTGAACTTTTTGCTGCACGTCCGCCACACCGGAGTCCAACGCCGAGTGCATGGATTGCTGGAATTTTCGGAGAAACTGTTCCTGTTCCGCGGTCAGCCGCTGTGTCATCTCCGCGTGCTTGCTCTCGAAATTGGCGCGCGACTCTTCGCTCGACTTGCTTACGGCCGCTTCGAATCCTTCCAGCTCCATGCGCGCATGGCGCTGGATTTCGTCGGTGAACGCCGCCGAGGTCGTGTCCGCGGCTTCCGCAAACAGTACCCGGGCGCGGTCGAAGGCATCGTGCACCACTTCGGCCATCTGCGTCTGCGTGTGCTGCACGAAGCTGCGGCTGGCATGGTCCACTTCGCTGGCAAAAACGGCGGAAACTTCGCCGGCCTTTTCGCGCAGTTGCGTCCCGGCCTGCTCGACAACCTTATCCGTCAGCGAATTGAGCTGCGTCTGGACTTTCTTCTCATACCATTCCGCCGACTTGTAAATTTCTTCCACGGCTTGATGGCGCACATCGCCGGCCTTGTTTTCGAGGTCGGCCAGGTTACGGGAAAGAACGCCCTGAGCTGATTCTTGGAGCAATTGCTCGACTCCGCCCAGATTCTCGCGGAAACGGCCCAGGGATTCGGCGAACGCTTCGTCAGCAACGGTTCGAATCCGCTCTTGTTGCATGGCCGTGGCCGCGTCCAGGAGAGATCGCCCTCCCGCCAATCGCTGAACTGCTTCATCGGTGCGGGCAACATGAGGATCAACCAGCGATCGAATTTGCTCGTCGAACTTTCCGAGCGAGCCCTGAATCACTTCGTCGAAAGTTCCGCGAATTCGCCCGTTTAATTCCTGAAACAGCGCTTCGCTCCGGCGATGAAGTTCTAGCCGGTGCAATGAGAGAACGTCATCAAGTTGCGATTGAAAACCTGAAAGCGATTGCTGCTGAATTTCGGAAAGCCTCGAGGAATACTGTTCAAGTTGTTGAATGGAACCTCGAGCCGTTGCCAGCGAGGCATCCAGGCGGCCAGTCTCGTTCTGGAGTGATTCCCGGAACGCACCGAGCCGCCGCTCCGCTTCCGCGTGGATCGCCGCCGCGGCGTCATTAAGTTCTGCTGCGTGGCGTTCCGTCTCGTTCTGAATCTGTTCTTGCAGGCGCGCGCGCGCGACCTGAACCTGTTCCTCCACTCCGGCAGAAGTCTGTTCCCTCGCGGCTACGGAGGCGGATTCGGCTGCACTTTGCATGCGGCCCTGCGCCGCATCCAGCTCTTTGGCGATGCGTTCCTGAAGCGAAGCTTCGGCTTCCGCGATCGCCGCGCCCAATTGCCGGTGCATCTGTTCTGCCGCCGCGCCGAATGCCTCATGTTGCGCTGCCGCGGCCTGCTCATGCTGTTTGGCCGTTTCTTCGATCGCGTGAGTCGCGGCATTCATTCTTTCCTGGATGAGCGCTTCGGCCTGCGCCGCTTCCGTGCCAATGCGCGCTCCCACTTCCTGCGCGTGCTCGCAGAGACGTTGAACTTTCTCGCTGATCTCCGCAAGGCGGTGTTCGTGTTCTTCCCGCTGTTCCGCTCCGGCTTTCGCCAGGCGTCGCGTCAATTCATACGTGAGTTCTTCGAGTTGCGGCGCAAGCCATTTCGGCAGTTCGTTGCGTAGCGCTTCGGCGGCGGCGGCGTATGCGGATCGTGTGTGCTCGTCGGTGTCCTGGTGAATCCGGTCAATGGCGCGATTGGCTTCGTGGGAAACTTCCTCGCGCGCGGCGGCAAATTTCTGTTCCCACTGGTCGAACGCGACCCGCCGCTCCGCGGAAACGGCCTGAGAAGCCGCATCCTTGGCGGCGGCATAAACCTGTTGTTTTGCGTCGGCAATCAAGCGAGCAACTTGCCGCGCAAGCTGCAGAGAAGCGTCCGTTGTACTTGTCGGCGCAGGGAACATGCGCAAATTGTCGTTGGTAGCGGCAACCGCGGGAGTCTCCGTCTCTCCCGATGTGGCACCAGCTTCCGTCCCAGGAGGGGGCAAAGCTGCAGGAGGAAGCTCGGTGCCTGTGGCAGGCACAGGCTTCGTTTCCGGCGCAGCCGATTGCGCGAACCAGTCTTCCGGAGGAAAAGCGATGCCCCAGACGTTGCCGGCTGCTTCGAGCTCCAAAGCCACCTGGAAAAGTTGCCGCACGGTCCTGGGACGCTGAATCCAGGCCACCCTGCCGCGAGCCGTTCGAGGAGGCTCCCCGGCTTCCGGATGCGGAATCTCCAGAGTCACCCACATATTTTTCAAAACGTAGTGTTTCGACTGGTAGCGGCAGCCGTGGCAATTGATGATCAGGCTAGAAGTTCGTTCCACGAAGGGCCGGCCAAGCGCATCCACACCCGTGACCACCAGAGGCACCGCTTGGACAATCCGGGTGCTCCGGCGCTTCCGCAATTCAGCGCTCGGGTTGATCATGGCTTCGGCCGCCATTTCGTTAGTATCATCGGCAAGATTCTTGCCATAGTCATCCATGGAGTTTGGCCGTTCTCGATAATATCCTTAATCAATGCAATGACTTATGAGCCAGTTGTCTTCGCGGCTTCTGCGCTCGGCGAAAAGTGTGCTCCTGTGAGGAACATCCATGCTTCTTTTGCCACCCTGATTGGCCCAACGAGCGAATAAATTGGCCTCTTCAAGCGAGCGGGGACAGTTGCGGACAAGGCGGACTGTACCGCGAAACGGCAATTTTCGCTAGGGGTGACTAGGCGTACGACTGTACTAGGCCTGGGACTGCAAATCGCAACCGCAAGCTCCTCCAAACGGCGAGAAAAATCCTCACAGATCGCGGCGGCCCTCCATCGCTTTGAGCATGGTCACTTCATCCGCGTACTCCAGATCGGCGCCGACGGGGATTCCTACGCCGATGCGCGTCACGCGCACTCCCAGTGGCTTCAAGAGTTTCGAAAGATAAACGGCTGTGGCTTCGCCTTCCGCGGTGGGATTCGTGGCAATGATGATCTCTTCCACCGCGCTGCCTTTCAGGCGTTCGATGAGCTGCTTGATCTTCAGTTGCTCCGGCCCGCGCCCTTGCAGAGGAGAAAGTGAACCTCCCAGCACGTGATACATACCGCTGTAGGTGCGCGTTTTTTCGATCGCGAGAATGTTGTGCGGCTCTTCCACCACGCAGATGGTGCGTTTGCTGCGTGACGCGCCCGTGCAGTAGAGACACGGATCCGCGTCCGTGATGTTCCCGCAGACGGAACATTCGCGGATTTTTTCCTTGGCGTCGCGGATGGCATCGGCCAGCGCAAGAGCATCTTCGGCTTCGGCGCGCAGCAAGTGAAACGCGAGCCTCTGCGCGGTTTTTTGTCCGATGCCGGGAAGATGTTTCAGTTCGTCAATCAGTCGTTCGACAGGAGCGGCAAAATCAGGCATGTCTTTGTGTAGCACACCCGCGCTTCTCCACGCAAACTCCTGGACTCCGAGTCCGCGAAGGGAAATGCGGCAGCCGCGAAAGGCGTATCTCCTGGCACGCAGCGTGGGCGCGCAGCCACGCCGCAGCTTGGTTCAACACGTCCTAAGTCATTTGCTTTCAACACGAGATTCTTAGGGCAGATTGTTGCAGCACTAACCTTGCAAAATCGTGACTGGTGGTGATATCTGACCGGCAGTCATACATGACCGGGAGTCATCGCTATGCTGAACACTACCCGCTGGACGGAAAAAGAGGGGATTCGTCCCTGGAAAATTTTCTATGGAATTGTTTGGTGCGTAGTTCTCATCGCCACGAGTCTGAGCCTCGGCCATTCCAAAGCGCCGGGGCCAGCGGCGCTAACTGCGCCGCAGCCTCCGGCAGAAACGAAGCCGCCCCAACCAACCGAAAAAATGGCTCGGCCGATTTCCGGCCGGCGCCTGACGGAAGAGCGCATGGCGAGGCATCTCACGACCACGCATCATTTTGAAGAGGAACTTTATGGCGTCTCGCTGGACTCACCGAGAGGTTATCTTGTGAAGGAGGGCGAGCTTCCGCATATGGACACGGGGCTTGGCTATCTCGGTCCAATTCCCATGGAATTTGCCGAGTCCGGCGGCGTTCGCATTGTCACTGTGGAAGCGCCATCCCGCGCACATATCGGCACGGATTTCGTGAACGCGTTTCTAAGCGTCAGTGTGTTTTCCAATTCCACGGAAGAACAGTGCACTCAGTTTTCACCTGAACTCGATCAGAACCAGCCGAAGCTCGCGAGGACGATCAGCGGAATCACGTTTACCGGAATTCCGAACAGCGAGGCGGCGAATACTCACGAATATTTCGGGAAGTATTATCACGGCTATTCCGGGGGTTCGTGCTACGAGATCGGATATGGAATTGTCACCGCGAGCGCGGGCGCCGCTTCCGGACTGAAGCAAGTGGACGGCGACGCCTTGCTTCGCC
>DATJAD010000141.1:0-23617 GCA_035516615.1 Candidatus Acidiferrum sp. | reverse complement strand
AGCATGCTCGGCACAAACGCTTCCAGCGCTTCGTCGGCAATTTCCTTCACGATTTCCAGATTGTCTTTTCCGAAGCGCGCCACTTCGATGTCCAGGTAATCGTCAATGAACTGCAATTCTTCCCGCAGCGGCACGAACGTCTCATGCTTCCGCAAAAGCCGCCGCATGATGTTGCTCAGCTTCAGAACCACGCCCCGCGCCGTGTCAGGATCGAAGCGGATCAGCGCGGAAACCGTATTCAAAGTGTTGAACAGAAAGTGCGGATTGATCTGCCGCGAAAGCGCATCCATCCTCGCCCGCAAGAGCAATTGCTGGTGCCGCTCCAGGTTCATCTCGATGCGCGTGTTGTTCCAGATCTTCAGCGGCGCCGCAACCGACATCAGCGTGGCGATCACCGCCAGGATCAGCCACCAATTCCACGCCGGATCAATGGCGAAGAGCCAGGCCGGCTTCGTCGCCAGCACCAGAGACACGCGCGCCAGTTCCAATCCTACGCAAACCGTCAGCGGCAGCATTTCCCAGGCAATTTCTCTTCTGCGCACCAGGCGCACAATCGCCTTGGGAATGTTCAGAAACGTGAACGGCCCGAAATTCCAGATCTCTTCCTTGTTGGGAATCGCCTGCCTCATCAATCCGCCGAGCAATCCCGCCGCCGACGCCAGCGGCATCGCCAGCCATTCATGCCCGATCAGCGCGGGAATGGTGACAATCGCTCCGCCGATCGGCCCCACTACGCGCCCGCCGAGCAGGCCCATCAGAAAAGCGCCTTCGAGCGACAAGTCCGCAAAGGCGTACTGGCTGTTCACCAGCCGCAGCGTCACGCCCACGATCAGCGGCGGCGTCATGAACAGCATCAGCTTCAGCTTCTGGTCGGGATCGCGTTCTTCGGTAAAGAGCACGCGGCGGAGCGTGTTCCAGCGCGCCAGCAGCGCGGCAAACGAGGACGCCACGCCTACTTTCAGCAGCAGCGTGAACAGAAAATCCTGGACCGAGAAAATGGTTTGCATCCAGCTTCCCGCGCTCTCTGCGCTTACGCTAGCCAATCCCGCCCGCGATGTAAAGCCGCGATTCCCGCCCGTTTCCGCAATGTGGAAACCGTCCGTAGCGCTGCGGCGTCCATCGGAGACCGCCTCGGATTTGCGGATTTGCCCTGCCTGCTATACTGGAAATTCTTTATGCCACGAAAAAAACGCTTCCGCCGCAACGCTCTACCGAAAATCATCGCGCGCGCTGCTTTGCCCACGCGCTACGGACGCTTTACGATTTACGGCTTCACGGGAAAAAATTCGCGGGAAGAAGCTGTCGCGCTTGTGCGCGGAAATCTTCGCGGAAAAACCGCGCCGCTCGTCCGCGTGCATTCGCAATGCCTCACCGGAGATGTTCTCAACTCGCTGCGCTGCGATTGCCGCGCGCAGCTCGAACTTTCGCTCAAAAAAATCGGCAGGGCCGGCTCCGGAATTCTTCTTTATCTGCCGCAGGAAGGCCGCGGCATCGGCCTGATGAACAAATTGCGCGCTTACGAATTGCAGGACCGCGGCATGGATACCGTCGAAGCCAACGAATCTCTGGGCTTTGCCGCCGATGTTCGCGATTACGATTTCCCCGCGCAGATTCTCAAGAAACTCGGCGCCAGAAGAATTCGCCTGCTCTCCAACAATCCGGAAAAAGTGCGCCAGCTCGAAGAATCGGGAATTCGCGTCGTCGAGCGCGTGTCCTGTCAGCCGCGCATCTCCAAAATCTCGCGCTCATACCTCAAAGTGAAAAAATCAAAAATGGGCCATCTTCTTAAAGGGCTGTAATAGTGAGGCTAGCCACCACCAACGAAATGCACAATTTCAAAGCGGTCGCCGGATTGCAACGAAGTTTCCGGCCATGTCGATCGCGGGAGTATCTCCAGATTGCGTTCAATCGCCACGCGGCCGGAATCCATCCCCAGCCGCACCAGAAGATCCGAAACCGTTTCACCCGGTTTGGCTTCGCGCGATTCTCCGTTGACGATGATGGCGAATTCCGCGGGCATATTTTTCCCTGCCCTATTATGCAGCAGGCGTGCGCGGTTTGGCACGCAATTGAAATCGCAGATGCCCGCCCGCCGTTCCCCTCGAGGCTTCAATGAAGATCGCGGGATCCGCGCCCGCTAGCTTGGGCATTTCGAATTCGAGCTGTGCGAATCCATCGGATCCCGAAGCAGCGGACAGTTCGAAGGGTCCGGTGGAACCTTCGACCCGCAAGATCACTTTGGCTCCGGATGTCGCGATCCCGTCCGGCGTGCTCACCAGAACCTTCAGAGATGCGTGTTTGCCCTTAAGCCAGCCGGTGGGATTGGCGAGAAGAAGCATCAAAGGCTTCTCGAAAACTCTCGGTTGGGGTGGCGGCTGCTGTTTTGGATACTCCTGGCCGGGAACAGGCGGCGGCTTAAGATGCAACGCGCCGGAGCGCATCGCATCCAGAACGGCGCGGTGCTGTTCGTCAAGTCGCGCCTTCAAAGAGCCTTCGCGCGCGGGATCGAGTGGCAGCAGATCGAAATAATTGTCCGTGCGCCGATGCAGCACGCGGCCACGGCAGTAGACCGTGGTGTCAATGAGCGCGTTCGAAATGCCGCGATCTTCCGTTTGCACGTGATAGACCGTACCGGCGATGGTAATGTTGGTGTTGTGGCCAAAAAGCATCGTTTGGCCTTTCTTCCCCGGAGGGCCAGATCCGCCCAAGGATTTTTCCGCATTTGACCGAGTGCCAGTGAATCGTTATTATAGCGTTTCGGCTATGAGTAGTTCTGGTCTTCATACATACGCTCCGCTTGTTTTATACCTGCTGATTGCCGCGGTCCTCGCCGGCGCACTAACCGCTGTTTCCGTTCTCGTGGGATGGCGGCGGCCAAACCGGGCAAAGCAGCAACCGTATGAATGCGGCATGGAACCCACCGGGGACGCACGCGAGCCCTTCTCCGTAAAATTTTACCTCGTGGCGATGGTCTTCATTTTGTTCGATGTGGAGGCCATCTTCCTATACCCCTGGGCTTACGTCTTTCGCGATCTGCGGTTCTACGGCTTTATCGAGATGATGATCTACATCGCGATACTGCTGGTCGGGTATTTTTATCTCTGGAAAAAGGGCGCGCTCGACTGGCATAGATAACCGGGCGAGTCAGTTTGGGGAAACGTGACGGAAGGCGTCAGCCAAAACGCTCAAGTTGTAGTCGAACATCTCCGCGCATGGAATGTGAAAGCGGTCGCGGAAGTCATCGAGTATCATGGGGAAACAACCATCGTCGTTCCCCGTGAGCTGCTGCGTTCTGCCGGGGAACGCTGCCGCGATCACCTTGAGTTCAACCTGCTCTCCGACGCGACCTGCGTGGACCACTTCCCCATTGAGCCGCGATTCGAACTGAACTACCATCTTACTTCCCTTCCCAAGAGTGCCAAGATTCGCCTGCGTGTGCGCGTGAACGGCAGCGATCCGGTTGTGGACTCTCTAATTTCCGTTTGGCCGGGAGCTGGCTGGATGGAGCGCGAAATCTTCGACTTGATGGGAATTCGCTTCAACGGACATCCGGACCTGCGCAGAATTTTGCTTCCAGACGACTGGGAAGGCCATCCTCTGCGAAAGGATTATCCAACGCAAGGATTCCGAGATGTGCCCGCGTCCGCGAGCTACTTGAAGAAGGCCAGCACATGACCACCGTCGAGACAGCAACCGGCGAAGCCAAAACAATGGTCCTCAACATGGGGCCGCAGCACCCCTCTACGCATGGTGTGTTGCGCGTGCTGCTGGATCTGGACGGAGAAAACATCGTCAAAGCGGTACCCGACCTGGGCTACCTGCATACCGGAATCGAGAAATCCTGCGAACATCTGACATATTCGCAAGCAATCACGCTGACCGACCGGATGGATTACCTGAATCCACTGGGAAACAACCTCGTGTATTGCCTGGCCGTGGAAAAGCTGCTGGGGCTGGAAGTGCCGAAGCGCGCGCAATACATCCGCGTGATGATGGTGGAATTGCAGCGGATTTCGTCTCACCTAGTTTGGCTCGGCACGCACGCGATTGACCTCGGAGCGATGTCCGTCTTTCTCTATTGCTTCCGCGAGCGTGAAGAAATCCTGAAAATCTTCGAGCGCTTCGCAGGCCAGCGGATGATGACCAGCTATATCCGCATCGGAGGAATTTCGGTCGAGCCTCCGGCGGGCTGGCGGCAGATGGTGAACGGCGTTCTGAAGATGTTGCCGAGCCGCATTGACGAGTACGAAACGCTGCTGACCGAAAACCGCATCTGGATGGCGCGAACCAAGGGCGTGGGCTACATCAAGCCGCAAGAAGCCGTGGCCATGAGCATGACCGGCCCGACGCTGCGCGCCGCCGGGATTCCGTACGACAACCGCAGAGTTTTTCCCTACTCGAGCTATGAAGAATTCGAATTCGATGTGCCCACGCGCACGGATTCGGATTGTTTTGGGCGGTACATGGTCCGCGTGGCGGAGATGCGGGAGAGCCTGAAGATCATCAAGCAGGCGATGGGAAAGATCACGGATCAAGGGCCGATCAAGGCGGAAGCGCCGGGAATCGTGCCCCCTCAGCGCGAAAAGATGAAGACGGAGATGGAAGCGCTCATCTACCACTTCAAAATTTTCACGGAAGGATTTTCGCCTCCGCCGGGCGACGCGTACGTAACGGTGGAATCGCCGCGCGGCGAGCTGGGATGTTACGTCGCCAGCGACGGTTCGCCGCGCCCGCTGCGCGTGCATTTCCGGTCGCCCTCGTTCATCAACCTGCAGGCGTTGCCGAATATTATTCAGGGGCAGTTGATCGCGGACGTGGTGGCTTGCATCGGGACCATTGATATTGTGCTCGGGGACGTGGACCGGTAGAGGACATGGAACTTTCAGAAAAATTGGCGGCGAAGTTCGAAAAGCTGCAGAACGCGTATCCGGCGAAGCGCAGCGCGCTGATCCCCATGATGATGTATGCGCAGGACGAGTACGGCTATATCAGCGACGAAATGATCGCGGAAATCGCCAAGCGCCTGGATCTGAATCTGGTGCAAGTCGAGGAGACGCTAGCGTATTACTCGATGCTGCGGCGCAAGCCCATGGGCAAATATCATGTGCAGGTGTGCACGAACGTGGCGTGCATGCTGCGCGGCGGGTACGAACTTCTGGAGCAGGCCAAGAACCGGTTGGAAATCGGGCACAAAGAGACTACCGAGGACGGGATTTTTTCGCTGGAAGAGGTGGAATGCATCGGAGCCTGCACGGGCGCCCCGGCCATGCAAATCAATTATGATTTTTATGAAGAAGTCACGCCGCTGAAATTCGACCGCATCATCGAACAACTGGACAAGGGGAAATATCCGGAACCGGTTCCGGTGATTACCGGGGCGCTCCATGAACGCGATCCGCAGGAAACGCCCCTGATCAGCAAGCGATGGGGCATCAAGGATTCGCGCAAGCTCGAAACGTACAAGAATAACGACGGCTATCAGGCGCTCGAAAAGGCGCTGAGGGAGATGACGCCGGAGACGATCATCGAGGAAGTGAAGAAATCGAATTTGCGCGGGCGGGGAGGGGCAGGCTTTCCGGCGGGAATGAAATGGGGATTCGTCCCCAAGGATTCGCCGAAGGCGCGCTACGTCATCTGCAACGCCGACGAATCGGAGCCGGGAACGTGCAAGGACCGGCCGCTGATGGAGATGGACCCGCACCAGATGATCGAGGGAATCATCATTGCGGGCCGCGCGATTGGCGCGCACCAGGGATTCATTTATATCCGCGGAGAATACCGCTACGTGTTGGACATAGTGGAAGCGGCCATCGAGGAAGCCTACGCCGCGGGATACCTGGGGAAGAACATTCTGGGCAGCGGTTTCGATTTCGATTTGCTCATCCATACCGGCGCGGGAGCGTACGAGTGCGGCGAAGAATCGGCGCTGATGGAATCGCTCGAAGGCAAGCGCGGCTATCCCCGAATCAAGCCTCCCTTCCCTGCCGTCGTGGGCCTCTATGGATGCCCGACGGTCATCAACAACGTGGAAACCTTGAGCGCGGTGCCGGCAATTATCCGCGAAGGCGGAGAAGCGTACGCGAATCGCGGAACGCCGAGGAACGGTGGTACGCGGCTCTTGTGCGTGGCCGGCCACGTGAACAAGCCGGGGATTTATGAAATTCCCCTCGGCATGAACATGAAAAAGTTCATTTACGAAATGGCCGGAGGAATTCCGGACGGAAAGAAATTGAAGGCGGTGATTCCGGGAGGAAGTTCGTGCCCGCTGCTGACGGCGGACGAGATTGATATTCCGATGGACTACGATTCAGTGGCCAAAGCGGGCTCCATGCTGGGTTCCGGCGGCATGGTGGTCATGGACGAAGATACCTGCATGGTGGATATGGCGCGGCGAATCATGCAATTTTATGCGCACGAATCCTGCGGGTGGTGCATTCCGTGCCGCGAGGGAACATCCTGGTTGAAGAAGATGCTGGAGCGGTTCCACGCGGGGCTGGGGCGGCCGGAAGACATTGATCTGATGGGCGAACTGGCGAAAAACATGCTCGGGCGAACTTTCTGCCCGCTCGGAGACGCGGCCGCGCTGCCTACGATCAGCATCGTGCAAAAGTGGCGCAATGAATTTGAAGATCATTTGAGCGGGCGCTGCGCCTACAAATCCACGGAAGCGCTGCTGGGCGCGCGATAGGAATTCATGGCGGAACAAAAACAAGTCAAGCTGAAGATCAACGACCGCGAACTGCAAGTGCCGGCGGGAACTCTGGTGATCGAAGCGGCCAAGCAAATCGCCACGGAAGTGCCGTCGTTTTGCTACTATCCCGGGCTTTCCCTGCAGGCAGCCTGCCGGATGTGCCTGGTGGAAGTGGAAAAAATGCCCAAGCTGCAGACGGCCTGCACCCTGGTGGCGACCGATGGCATGGTCGTTAAGACAGACACCCCGCAGGTGCACCAGGCGCGCAAGGGCATGCTGGAATTTTTGCTGACGAACCATCCGCTGGATTGTCCAGTGTGTGACAAGGGCGGCGAGTGCGAACTGCAGGACATGGTGTTCCGCTACGGAGCGGATACCAGCCGTTTCGTCGAGGAAAAGATTCATCGGCCCGAAGAAAAATGGTCGGAACTCGTCTATTACGATGCGCCGCGCTGCATTTTGTGCTTCCGGTGCGTGCGCGTCTGCGACGAAGGAATGGACGTGAAGGCGCTCGGCGTGGGAATGCGCGGCGCGAATTCGATCATCATTCCGAACGGCGAAGATCATCTCGAGTGCGAAGAATGCGGGATGTGCATTGATATTTGCCCGGTGGGCGCGCTCACCAGCGGAACGTACCGCTACAAGACTCGGCCCTGGGAAATGGAATACGTTTCGACCATTTGCACGCACTGTTCGAACGGATGCAAAACCACGCTCAGCGTGCGCAACCACGAGATCATCCGCGCGAACAACCGCGATATGAGCGGCATCAACGGCGAATTCCTGTGCATCAAGGGGCGGTTTGGATTCGACTTCACGAAACATCCGGAGCGCATCAAGCAGCCCATGGTCCGCAAGGGCGAGCAACTTTATCCGGTTTCATGGGAAGAAGCGGCGCAGGCGGCGGCCAGCAAACTGAAAACAGTGCACGATGCGAACGGAGCTGACGCCATCGGGTTCATCGGTTCGAACCGCACGAGCAACGAAGAGAATTATTTGTTCCAGCGGCTGGCACGGAATGTTTTTGGAACCAACAACGTGGATCATCACCGCACCGCGGATTACACGGGATTGGTGGCGGCGCTCGGCGATCAAGCGAAAGATTCGATGCTCACGATGGAGCAGTTGTACAAAGCCAGGGCCGTACTGCTCATCGGCAACGATCCGACCAATCAGAATCCGCTCGTGGCGTGGCAGATTCGCGCGGGAGTGCGGCATCACGGGCTGAAACTGTTCGTCATCAATTCGCGCGAGATCAAGCTGAAGCGAAAGGCGAGCCTGTTCGTAAAGGTTCCCGACGGGCAGGAAGCCGCGGCAGTGCGCTGGCTGGCGCATGGCGAAGGGCACGTGGGGCCTGGGCTCGTCGAGCAACTGGTCACGCTGAAAGCGGAACTCGAAGCCGAATCGGGGGTGGCAATCGTGTTCGGCGCGGAATTGAGCGGCGCGGCGATTGCGCAGGTTGTGGCATTCGGATCGAAATTGCCGGGAAAAACGCGCTACATGGCGCTGGGCGATTACGCGAATTCGCGCGGCGCGGCGGATCTGGGCGTTATGCCGGACCGTTTCCCGGGATATGCAAATGTGGATGACGCCACGACGCGGGAAAAGTGGGAAAAAGTCTGGGGATGCGGGCCGCTGCCGCCAAAAGCAGGATTGACCACGCCGCAGATGGTGGAAGCAGCGCAATCGGGAAAATTGAAAGCACTTTATGTAATGGGCGCGAATCCGCTGGCGCATTTCGGCACGCTGGGATATGGCCGCGGCAAGCTGGATGTGCTGATCGTGCAGGAAATGTTCATGACTGAGACTGCGAAGCAGGCGGACGTGGTTTTCCCCGCAACCTCCGGTTACGAGAAGGAAGGAACGTTCACGAACACCGCGGGCGAAATCCAGTTGATCCACAAAGCCGCGGAAGTGATGGGGCCGCGAAGCGATTTCGATTTGCTGCGGATTCTTTCGCACCAACTGGAAAAACGAGGTCTGGGCAAAGCGTTCCACTACAAAAATCCCGCCGCGGTATTCGAGGAGATTCGCAAGGCCGTGCCCGGATATGACGTGCAGCATGTGGGATTGCTGACCGGCGGCGCGGAATCCGTTCAAGTCGAAGTGAAACGAAACGGCCACGCACCGTATGATGTCCCCGTGGGCCTCATCCGGCCGGCGCAAGACACGCTGTTCACGAGCGGGACTCTGGGGCGGTACTGCATGGCTGTGGAATCCGTGCCGGAGGCTCAAGCGAAGCCGTGAGCGGATTCCTGACACAGAATGCCTTCTGGATCCTGACGATCATCAAGATTGTGCTACTGCTTTTCGTCGTTTTGACCGTGAACGCGTATCTCACCTGGTTTGAACGCAAGATGGTGGCGCACATCCAGTCGAGATGGGGGCCGCACCGCGTCGGGCCGCATGGGTTGCTGCAGCCGCTGGCGGATGGTGCGAAATTTCTTTTGAAGGAAGATCCGACGCCGGCCGGAGTGGACAAGTTCGTCTATTACCTCGCGCCGTTGCTGGCTTTGGCTTTGGCTCTGACCGCGCTGGCCGTGATTCCCTTTGGCCCCGATCCGCTTCCCTTCCGGTTTTTCGGCCAACCGATTTCGCTATGGGTCGCGAATCCGGATATCAGCTTGCTGATTTTGTTCGCGATCACGGCGCTGAGTGTGTACGGCGTCGCGCTGGCAGGGTGGTCTTCAAACAACAAGTATTCCCTGCTGGGCGGCCTGCGCAGCACGGCGCAGATGGTGAGCTACGAACTGGCGCTGACGATGTCCGTCGTGGGCGTGCTGCTGATGGCCAACACGTTCAGCCTGCCGAAAATTATCGAGGCGCAGGCGCACGGCAAATGGGGCGTGCCGTTCCTCGGGTGGAATTTCTTCGGCATCAGCACAGGAATGATCGCGCCACAAATTGTGGGGTTCCTCTGCTTTTTTATCGCCGCGATTGCGGAAACCAATCGCGCGCCTTTCGATTTGCCGGAGGCGGAATCGGAACTCGTCGCGGGATTTCACACGGAGTATGCGAGCTTCAAGTTCGCCATGTTCTTCATCGCGGAATACACCGCCATGATTACAGTCTCCTGCTTGTGTACGATTCTGTTTTTTGGTGGCTGGTTGTCTCCGTTTCCTGATTCGTGGACTTGGACACAGTATCTGCCCAGCGTGATCTTGCTTCCGCTCGGGCTTTGGGTGATCTGGGACGGCATCAAGTACGAGACGATTTTCGGCAGGCTGGTGCTTCCCGCGGTAGGCGCGGCCATCACCGCGATAGGCGCGGCGTTGATCGCGTTTCCGCACATCAACGAATTCATCCAGCCGACGTTCTGGCTGCTGGCAAAAGTTTTCTTATTCCTGTTTTTCTACGTCTGGGCGCGAGGCACGCTTCCGCGGCTGCGCTATGACCAGCTGATGAACGTGGGCTGGAAGCTGCTGCTGCCGGTGTCCATCGCGAATGTGATCGTGACTTCGGCACTCGTGCTGTGGGGTGGCCACTGATGAGCGCCCCGCTGATCATCTTTTTTGTTTTGGCCGCAGTCGCGGTGCTTGGCGCGATGAGTTTGATCATCCAGAAGCATCCGATTCATAGCGCGCTTTCGCTGATCGTGGTGATGGTGGCGCTGGCAGGTTTGTACTTGCTCATGGGCGCAGAATTCGTGGCCGCGGTGCAGATCATCGTCTACGGCGGCGCGATTATGGTGCTGTTCGTGTTCGTGATCATGCTTTTGAACGCCGAGGCGGAAGAGCGCACGGATTTTTCGAAGCTGGCGAAGTTTGCGGGATTGCCGCTGACGCTGGCGCTGCTGGGAGTTCTGGCTGCGGTAATGGTGCGCGCGGGACCAGGCGTTGCCAACGCCGCGCATCCTGGTGCCCTGGCTGATACACGAAGCCTTTCGACCATGCTGTTCACGAATTTTGTGTATCCGTTCGAACTGACTTCCTTCCTGATTCTGGTGGCGATTCTTGGCGCGATGGTTCTGGCGCAACGGGAGCAAAAATAAGATGGTTCCCACGAGCTACTTCCTGATCCTCAGTGCCATTCTCTTCGGATTGGGCGTAGTGGCGTTCGTCTTTCGCCGGAACATCATCACGATGTTCATGTCCATTGAGCTAATGCTGAACGCTGTGAACCTGGCGTTCGTGGCCTTCAGCCAGGCGCTGAACAAGCTGGATGGACAGGTTTTCGTTTTGTTTGTGATTGTGGTGGCGGCTGCGGAAGCGGCCGTGGGTCTGGGGATCATTATCCTGATTGCGAGAAACCGGCGGTCCTTGAACGTGGAGCGCGTGGACTTGCTCAAACTCTAATGCCGATACTCGAACACCTGTGGATCATTCCGCTGCTGCCGTTGCTGGGGTGCGCGATCAACGGCCTATTTGGCGAAAAGTGGCCGAACAAAGCGGTGAATTGGGTGGCACTTGGCACGACGGGACTTTCCTTCGCGTGCGCGCTCGAAGCGGTGCGCGAATTTGTGTTCGTAAACAACGAGGTGCTGTTCCGCAAGGAATTCTTCGATTGGATCGTGGCCGGCAAATTCCGCGCGGGCTTCGATTTACAAATGGACCAGTTGACCGTGGTCATGGTCCTCGTGGTGACCGGCGTCGGATTTTTGATTCACATCTATTCAACCGGCTACATGGCGCACGAGGGCGGCTATTACAGGTTCTTTTCGTACATGAACCTGTTTATGTTCTTCATGTTGATCCTGGTCATGGCCGCGAATTACGTGCTGCTGTTCGTGGGCTGGGAAGGCGTGGGCCTCTGCAGCTACTTGCTGATCGGATTTTATTTCCTGCGAAAATCGGCTTCCGACGCCGGCAAAAAAGCGTTTATCGTCAACCGCATTGGCGACTTTGGCTTCATGCTCGGAATGTTCCTGCTCTTCCGCACCTTTGGAACGCTGGACTTCGTGCAGGTTTTCACGAAGGCCGGGCCGATGCCGCACGAAGCGATGGGGCAAGTCGGCACGCTAACCGCGGCATGTTTGTTGCTCTTCATGGGCGCCTGCGGAAAATCTGCGCAATTGCCATTGTATGTCTGGCTGCCGGACGCGATGGAGGGCCCAACACCGGTCAGCGCGCTGATCCACGCAGCCACGATGGTGACGGCAGGCGTCTACGTCGTCGCTCGCTCGCACGTACTGTTCACGCACGCGCCGACAGCGATGTTTGTCGTCGCGGTGATCGGCTGCGCCACGGCTTTCTTTGCGGCAACCATCGGTCTCGTGCAGACGGACATCAAGCGCGTGCTCGCCTACTCGACTGTGAGCCAGCTCGGTTACATGTTCCTGGGCTGCGGCGTGGGCGCGTTTTCCGCAGGAATTTTCCACTTGATGACCCACGCATTCTTCAAGGCGCTGCTCTTCCTCGCGGCAGGCTCCGTGATTCACGCCACGGGCGGCGAGCAGGACATGCGGCACATGGGCGGCCTCGCGGGAAAAATCAAAATCACGTATTTGACGATGCTCTCGGCCACGCTCGCCATTTCCGGCGCTCCAATGTTCGCAGGATTTTTCTCGAAGGACGCGATTCTCTTCCATGGCTATCTCAGCCCCGAGCACGGCGGCGTTCTCTATGGCGTGGGACTCTTCACGGCGCTGCTCACCGCGTTCTACATGTTTCGCTTGGTGTTCCTGACGTTCCATGGAAAGCAGCGCTACGACGAGCATCACGTCCATGTCCACGAATCGCCGTGGAGCATGCTCGGCCCGCTCGTGATTCTCGGCGTTCTCTCCCTCATCGGCGGATGGTTCGCGCTGCCGGAATTCTGGGGCGGCACGGATTCGTTCGCGAACTTCCTCGCTCCCGCGTTGGGCAGCCCTGAAGCGGGTAGCGGAATCTCCGAGCCCGTCGCGCATTCCCTGCAAATGACGCTCGCGGGAGTCGCCGTCTTCACCGCGTTGCTGGGCTTCCTGGTGGCCTTCTGGCTGTACATTCGCCAGCCCGGCAAGCCCGCGGAACTGGCAAAGTCGCTCAAGGGCGCGTACACCACGCTGCTCAACAAGTATTACGTGGACGAACTCTACGCCGCGGTGATCGTGAAGCCCCTCGTTTGGCTTTCAACGTATGCGCTTTGGAAGTTTGTGGATGTCGGGGTGATTGACGGCACGGTGAACAGCGTGGCCGATGGCGCGCGTTCCATCGGCGATACCGTGCGGCATGCGCAGTCCGGCAACACGCGCAGCTACGCGGTCTGGGTCGTAGTCGGCGCGCTGATCATTCTGGCGATTATTTTCTGGCCGGTGATTCGCCCGGCGATGGGTATGGTGCCGCGATGATTCCCAGCGCCCATCTGCTCACCGTTCTGATCTTCTTCCCCGCCGTGGGTTCGCTCGCGTTGCTATTGCTTCGCGCGGAGGATCACGAGTGGATTCGCCGCCTGGCATTGACAGTGGCCACCGCGGAATTCTTCTTGTCCTTGCTGCTTTTGCCCGGCGTGCCGCTAGGCTCTTCCGGTTATCGCCTCGAAGAGTTCATTCCGTGGATCAAGGTGGCGATCACCGGCGGCGTGCCGCACTACATCAATTACCACCTTGGGGTGGACGGGCTCAGCATGTTCCTTGTGCTACTCACGACTCTGCTTACCCCCATTTCCATGCTGGCGTCGTGGCACAGCATCGGCAAGCGCGTAAAGGAATTTTTCGTAATGCTGCTGATGCTGGAAGTGGGCATCATCGGCGTTTTCCTTTCTCTCGATCTCTTCCTCTTCTTCCTCTTCTGGGAAGTAATGCTGATTCCCATGGCCTTCCTCATCGGCATCTGGGGCCACGAGCGGCGGATTTACGCCGCCGTAAAATTCGTGCTGTACACCATGGCCGGCTCGATCCTCATGCTCGTGGGCATCCTGTGGCTTTACAACGTAACGGGAACTTTCGATCTTCCCGCAATCCAGCAAACGCTGCAGAACAATCCGCAAATCCTTGGCGGGTACCGCAACGAGCTGCTGCTTTTTCTCGCGTTTTTCATCGCCTTTGCCATCAAAGTTCCTCTCTTCCCCCTGCACACCTGGCTGCCGGATGCGCACGTGGAAGCTCCCACGGCCGGTTCCGTGATTCTGGCGGGCGTGTTGCTGAAGATGGGCACGTACGGCATGTTGCGATTCTGCCTTCCGCTTTTTCCGGAGGCGTCGCACCGTTGCGCGTGGTGGGTGGCGATTCTTGCGATCATCGGGATTGTCTACGGCGCTCTTGTGGCCCTCGTGCAGCCGAATCTGAAGAAACTCGTGGCGTATTCCTCGGTCAGCCACCTGGGATTCGTGGTGCTGGGAATTTTCACATTCAACACCATCGCCATGCAGGGCGCTGTCTTCCAAATGCTCGCCCACGGCATCTCCACCGGCGCGCTCTTTCTCCTGGTCGGAATGCTCCATGACCGGCGGCACACCTTCGAGATTGACCAATACGGTGGCCTTGCAACGCCCCTGCCGAAACTTTCGGCGCTGTTTCTGTTCGTCGCACTCTCTTCTCTGGGCTTGCCTATGCTCAACGGTTTCGTGGGCGAATACCTGATCCTGCTCGGAACGTACCAGGTGAAATGGACCTGGGCCGCGTGGGCGGCAACGGGCGTGATCCTTTCCGCGTGCTATTTGCTCTGGGCCTATCAGCGCGTGTTCTTCGGTGCCGTGACGCTGGATAAAAATCGCTCGCTGCCGGATGCCAGTTCGCGCGAAAGGTTCATTCTGGTCAGCTTGTGCGCGGTCATCCTGTGGATGGGCATCGGATCTTCGTTCATCACCAGGCGGACGGCCACCGCCGTGGAAACCGTGCGGCAGCAGATGGACCGCCCGAATTGGCAGGAAGGCGCTGCGCCGGCCCCGCCCGCGCCGTCGCGTTATCAACTTTCCGTCGAAAGGCTCGGGACTCGTTAAATGATTTCTTTCCCCCATCCCGATGATTTCTTGCGCGTTCTGCCGGAGCTCCTCTGGTGCGGCTTTGGCATGCTCATCATGCTTCTCCAGCCGTTTGTGAAGAGCCGGCACTTCATCATGTTTCTGGCGCTGCTCGGCGGAATTCTGGGCGGGGTCGGCACGATGGTCGCAGGGATGAACAGCGGGCCGGCATTCTATGGACTGATTCAGATGGACACGTTCAGTTTCTTCTTCCATCTGCTGATCAGCGGAATCGTATGCCTCGTGGTGCTGTCCGCCGATTCCTATCTCGAAAGAGAACATATGGATGCGGCGGAATTTTATGCCCTCGTGCTCTTCGCGACCGCCGGAATGGGCGTGCTCTCCGGCGCGCAGGAACTGCTCACGGCCTTCATCGGGCTGGAGATGAGTTCGATCTCGAGCTATGTGCTCGCGGGCTACCGGCGCGATGCGCTGAAATCGTGCGAAGCTTCCGTGAAGTATTTCCTGTTGGGATCGTTCGCCACGGCGTTTTTTCTCTACGGAATCGCTCTGGTCTATGGAGCTACGGGAACCACGCAGTTGAACCTGATGTCTGGGGCCGATCCCGGAAAAGTGCTGTTGAAGCTTGGACTCGCGCTGATTTTGATCGGACTGGGATTCAAGGTTGCGGCAGCGCCGTTCCAGGTGTGGACACCCGACGTTTACGAGGGCGCGCCCACGCCCGTGACCGCACTGTTCTCCGCCGGCCCCAAGGCGGCCACGTTTGCGCTGTTGCTGAGAATATTCGCCACCGTTCCGGCGGCGACGCATTTCTGGTTCTGGTCGTTTTGGGTGCTCGCCGTGCTGACCATGTTTGCCGGAAATCTCGGCGCGCTGGTGCAAACCAACGTGAAGCGCCTGCTGGCGTACAGTTCGATTGCGCACGCGGGCTACGTTCTTGTCGCGTTCGCTGCGGTGACGACGCTTGCCGACCGCGGAACGGACCTCGGCGCAATTCCGGCCTACGCAGCGGTGCTCTTTTATTTGTTGAGCTATGCGCTGGTGAAAGTCGGCGCGTTCACCATCGTTTCGCAACTAGGCGGCAAGGGAGAGAAGCTCACCACGCTGGAAGATTACGCAGGACTCTCGCAGCGGCAGCCGTATGCGGCGGCGGCGCTGAGCCTGTTTTTGCTGTCTCTTCTCGGCTTGCCGGTTACGGCGGGCTTTTTTGGAAAATTCTACGTTTTTAAGGCGGCGATCAATTCGAATCTCATCTGGCTCGCCGTGCTCATGGCCATCAACAGCATCATCGGCGCGTACTACTATTTGAAGGTTATCGTGATGATGTACATGCGCGAACCCTCCGGAGAAGCTTCCACGCTTGCGCCAGTTCCCTTCCCACTGACCGTAAACATCGTGCTGCTTGTTTCGGTTATTGGAACGATCTATTTCGGCCTATTCCCCGGGCAGACTCTCAATTTCCTCCTGCACCGCGCGCTCATCGCTACTGCGCACTAAACCCGCCGAAAAACTTCCGTAAAAAACGTTCAGTTGCAAAACAAAGAGGCCCGGAAGCGGTTGCTTCCGGGCCTGAATTGTTCCGAGAAGAAAGCTTACTTGACCTTGGCGAAAATGATAGCGAAGGTCAGCAGCGCCAGCGTCTCGACGAAGACCAGGCCCAGCAGCATGGCAGTGCGGATGTTGCCGGCAGCTCCGGGATTGCGCGCAATGCCCTCGCAGGCCGCTCCTGCGATGCGTCCCTGGCCAAGCGCGCCTCCGAACGCGGCAATGGCCATTCCGATGCCCGCTGCGATCCACAGCGCACTGTGACTTTCCGGCGGGGCTTCCACTACGCCCTGCGCAAAAACTGCGGGTGCGCACAGGACCGCGGCAGCGAGCGACGTGAACAGTACTCTCAACTTATTCATTACGTTCTCCTTTGACTGAATCGCCGCCAGGAGGTGGTTTCCGGACACCGAGCAGCCGGGCTCACGCTGTAGCAGCGCATTGCCGGCAAGCATCACCGGCAAAACTCGATCAGTGTTCATCCGCGGTCGCGATTCCAAGATAAACTGACGGCAGAATCGTGAACACGTATGCCTGAATGAAGGATACAAGCAGATGCAGCCCCAGAAATGCAATCGGCACGGTCGCCGCGAAGATGCCGAGTACGGCGCCGCCTACTGGGGACCTATCCCACCCCCAGAGCGTGAGACCTGAGAGCAGGCTCAGGAAAATGTAGTAGAGAAGATCGCTGGCAAAAATGTTGGCCCAGAGACGAACGGTCAGGGATAGAACACGCGCCAGTGTGCTGATCATTTCGACGGGAATCATCAAAGGGGCAAGCCACCAGACCGGGCCGGAAAAACTCTTAATGTAGCCGAGTCCCCCGTGGTGCCGGATACCGTGCCAGTTGAAGTAGAGAAACGTAAGAGAAGCGCACGCAAGCGGAACGGTGACCACCCCCGTTGGAGGCAGAAGAAAAGTATTGGGAATGGCGCCGAAAAGATTTGCCACCAAAATGTAAACCGAGATGGAACCGACAAAAGGAATATAGCGCGCGGCATCGTGACCCGCGTTTTCCTCGAGAATGTCTTTTATGCCGAATCCGAGAGAATTGGTAATCAGGCCCTCCGCCATCTGTTGCATCGCGCCGGGGCGCTCGACGGAAAGGCGAGAGCGCAGCACCAGGGCAAGAACGGTCAGGATCGCGCAAACAATCACGCCCATCACCACGGGCTGCGGAATCGGCAAGGCCGGATTTTCTGGTTTGACATGCAGGAGAGAAAGCAGTGCCAGGGCCCAGTGCCCCAGGACATGGTTCGCAAATCGGGTGATAAAACTTACTGGTTCTTCCATGCGCCTTTATTCCGCCGGATGCAGGATTTCCCACACACTTGCCGCGACCGCCGCGGCTCCCAACGCGCACAAACCCACGATCAAGCTCACCAGGGGAACGTGCAGATAGACAAAAATAACATACACGCCGAGGGCGAGCAAGGCGTAGCGGAAGGCCGCTGTGAAGTAGGAGATAAGAGGCACGCGGGGCTTCGGTAGTCCCTCCTGCGCGGCAGAGCCTCCAACCAGGGCATCCATTCCGCGGCGCAGCCAGCGGAAATTCAGCCAAGCCAGAATCGCGCCAAGCAGGAGGCCTTCGGCCCAGTCCGGGCGCCGCCAGAAAAGTGCCATAAGGGCACCAGTAAGGCCCAGGAGGGGCGTAAGCCACGCGATACGGCGTTCCGTGTCCAGGCCATGAATTCGGCTTACCGAGGGGTTGGCGTGGCTTTGCGTCGGTTCCGTCATCTGGTGGGCTATTGTGTGCCGTCAGGGTCTTTGGGAAGGCGGCGCAAGACTTCGCGAACACCGGCGTAGAACCCGATGGCGCCGAAGAACATCATGAGCCAGGGGCCGGTGTGCAGCCAATGGTCGAGGAAATAACCGACCGCGCCGGCCAGGAGGATTGCTCCCACAAAAGTAAAAGGCAGCTCCATGGCCAGAGCTGTCTGGCTGGCGGCGTCTCTTGCGCGCTTTTTTGGCGATTCGGGGCCGGATGGAGAATCTTCTGGCACGGGATTTTTTACTTTTCGAACAGGAGTTCGCCGGCACGTTGCGTGGCTTTAACGACAGCCTTGATCAGAGTGACGCGAAGCTTACCTTCCTCAAGTTCGAGGATGCCGTCAATGGTGCAGCCGGCGGGAGTCGTGACCGCATCTTTGAGAAGCGCAGGATGATCGCCGGTTTCGAGAACCACGCTGGCGGCGCCTTTCATGGTTTGCGCGGCGAGAAGCGTGGCGATGTCGCGCGGCAACCCTACCTTTACGCCGGCTTCGGCGAGCGATTCGAGAATGATGTAGACGAAGGCGGGGCCGCTGGCGCTCAGCCCCGTGACTGCGTCCATGTTTTTTTCGTCCACGACGACGGTGCGGCCGACGGCGTCGAACATGGCGCGCGCAATCTCCAAATGTTTCTCCGCGGCATGCGAACCGCGGCAAATTCCGGTCATGCCCGAGCCCACCGCGGCGGGAGTATTCGGCATGGCGCGAATCACGGGAACACCGGAGCCCAGGTGTTGCTCGATGTAACTCGTCGGGACGGAAGCGGCGACGGAAATGACCAGTGTTTCGTCGTTCAGTTCCGAAGCAATTTCCTTGAGCACGTCTCCAACGACTTGTGGTTTCACGCAAAGAAGCACGATGTCCGCTCCACGCGCGGCTTTGCGATTGTCCGCTGCGACGCTGACGCCGAGCTCTTTGTTCAGCAGGGCGGCGCGTTCGCTGTGCTTCACGCTTGCGAAGACGCGTTTGGGCGCAAAAAGCCCTTGCTTCAGGTAAGCGCGCAGCAGGATGCCGCCGAGCTTGCCGGCCCCAAGAACGGCGAGCCTCTGATCGGAGAGTTTGTTTGGCATGGTCAGGGTATTGTTTCTGAGGCTGCATCCGGCGTCAATCAGGGAATTATGCGGCAAGACAGAGCTAGATCTGTGCTTCGGCCCGCGGGGCTTTTTCAGTCGAAATCAATCGTGGCGAGCGCCGTGGACGATCTGCACGGCGTGATGCAAAAGATGAGCGACGGCGTCGAGAGATTCGACCGCGCCTTTTGGGCTGCCGGGAAAATTGAGGATGATGGTCATGCCGCGCACGGCAGCAGCGCCTCGCGAAAGAATCGCTTTGGAAGTGTGTTCCATGCCTTTGCGGCGCATCTCCTCGGCGAAACCAGGAATCATTTTGTCGGCGATGGCTTGCGTTGCTTCCGGAGTTACATCGCGGGGGCCCAGGCCGGTGCCGCCCGTAGTGAGGATCAGGTCCGCTCTGTTGCTGTCACAGATCTCGGATAGCAACTTCCGGATTTCCTCGGATTCGTCGGGAATCAGCCTTTCAGAAACGATTTCGTAGCCGAGTTCCCGGCAACGCGCAATGACGGCGGGACCGGATTTGTCTTCGCGCTCGCCTCTAGCGGCAGAATCACTGATGGTGATGACGGCAACTCTCATGGAAAAATGGGTCAGGTCTGTACGGTGTCGCGGTTTGCTTCGTCCATCAACCGCATGGCTTCCATGAGCAGGCCCGTGGTGTTTCGCGTTGTGGTCGTGCGGTTCGAAGCATTGGCGGCATTGAAATCAATCTCGAATTCGCCCGCCGTCCAGAGCAGAACTTTGTAAACCGCGTCATCGCCTTCAACGTTTCCGATTTTTGCATGGCGGCACTGGCCGCCGGCAAAGAACAATTCACAGTGTTCGCCGCCCTGCTGCACATATAACCGGCAGGATTTCTGCCCCATTTCGAGCGACTGCATGAGGTCAATCATGCTCATCTCTTCCAGGCGGCCCTGGATGACGCCCGGGCGGGAAGCGCGCTTCTGCAGTTTTTCGAGATGCAAACGGTCCACGACTTTTTTGGTGATGCGCACCAGATCCTTCACGAGAAAAGGTTTGGCAATGAAGTCCTCGACGCCGTCCACAAGCGGGCGGAGACGTTCCTCAATATCTGCGCGGCTGGCCATGAACAGGAAGGGAATGTGGCGCGTTTTTTCGCGGCCGCGAAGTTTTTCAAAAAGCTGGCGGCCATCGAGGCCCGGCATTTTGTAATCGCACAAAATTGCGTCGGGAGGTTCGTCAATGACTTTGAGAAGAGCGTCAGCGCCGTCGGCGGCGATCACGACTTCGCAATAAGGCTCCAGGCCTTTGGCGACAAGATCGCGCACGAGAGCATTATCGTCCGCGAGCAACAGCTTGACGCTTTTTCCAGCGGCTGCGCTCATTTATTCCGGCTGATGGGCCTTTTCCCTTTTCTGCGGTAATCGCCGCTCTTCCCGCCGGTCTTTTCGACGAGGAAGATGCCGGCAATCCCGATTCCCTTATCGAGGGCCTTACACATGTCGTAGACCGTGAGGGCTGCGGCCGTGACGGCGACCAGGGCTTCCATCTCGACGCCCGTCTGGGCGGTAGCCGCCACTCGAGAGCGAATCTCCACGCCATTCTTGCACAGGCGGGGGGTCACATCAATGTGCGTGAGAGGGAGCGGATGACAAAGAGGTATCCACTCGGCGGTGCGCTTGGCGGCGGCAATTCCGGCAATCCGTGCGATTTCGAGAGGATCCCCCTTGGGATTCTTGAGCCGTCGGACCGCGCGGAGCACAGCCGGCTTCATCTTTACGAAGGCATGAGCGGTGGCGGTGCGCGAAGTGATGGCCTTGGCGGAAACATCCACCATTTGGATTTCGCCGCGTTTGCTGTAATGAGAAAGTTTGGGCATCGGCTAAATCAAGTCCCGCCGCGGCAGTACGCTGACCATTTCGCCCGCCGCAATCTTGTCTCTGTCGGCCGGTATGTGGAGCAGGCAATTCGATTGTGCCACAGCTACGATGTCTCCCGAGCCATGCCAGCGGATGGGGCGAACTTCGGGAACGCCGTGCGGCCAGTCCAGGCGAGCAGGAAGGAAATGGTCGAGCCCGGGCTTCTCGCGTAGAGGCTCGGCCAGTTGCGCCTGCAAGAACGCTAGGGGGCGTGGGGGAGCACCAGAGAGAAAATCCAGGGCGGGAACGACGAAGAGTTCGAAGGTGACCATGGTTGAGACCGGGTTGCCGGGGAGGCCGAAGACGAAGGTTTTTCCGTAAGTTGCGAAAACGACAGGCTTTCCGGGACGAATGGAGACAGAATCGAAGTGGAATTCCGCGCCAAGGTCTTTGAGTACTAGTTCCACTAAATCGTACTTGCCGGCGGAAACGCCGCCGGAAAGGAGGAGGCTTGCAAATTTATGACCAGCGGTCATATATGACCGCTGGTCATCTTTATCATCGCGGGCGTTGCCGAGGACGACCGGTTCGCCTCCAGCCAGCGCAACTTGCGCACGGAGGGAGTACGCATTGCTGTTGCGAATCTGGAAGGGACCTGGAATATCCGCAGCGGAGACAATTTCATCGCCGGTGGACAAGATCCCGACGCGAGGCTTGCTTATGACGCGCGGCTGAAGCGCACCGACTTGAGCGGCAAGGGCGAGTTCAGCATAGCCGAGGCGGGTCCCGGGATAGAGGAGGGTTTGGCCGGAACGAGCTTCGCTGCCCCGCGGGACGATGTGCTGGCCCGAGGCAATCGGGCGTTCGAACGAGACGATGTCACCTTCGCGGCGCGTGTGTTCGATCATGACCACCGCGTCTGCGCCGGACGGAACAGCCGCTCCGGTCATGATTTGCGCGCAGGCGCCCGACGCGAGAGGATTGCCCGCCGGATCACCCGCCTTGATCTCACGCACACAAGCGAGATGTGCGCCCGGTTGTGCTTCGGCGGCGCGAACGGCATAGCCATCGCGAATGGCGCGATCGAAGGGGGGATAATCGCGGTCGGCCGAAATCTCCTGGGCGAGAACGCGGCCGAGGGCAGTTTCAAGAGGGGTGGATGCTGCCGACAAGGGCGGCAAGCCCGCCTTTACGGTCTCAATCACTTTCTGGCGAGCTTGAATGTAGGTAAGCATTTTTCCGGAGCCGATTCGTTGCTGCGAAGAAGGCGAGCCGCCGCAGAAAATTGAGATCAGCGCACTAAAGCCATCTGGAAAACAAGGTACCTTCCGGCACGATGGACGCTTCGCGTTCGGGCCCGGTCGAGATCATTCCAATTTCCAATTGCAGAAAGTCCGAGATGAAGCGCAGATAGTCCACCGCAGCTTTGGGAAGACGGTTGCTCTCGCGCAAGCCATAGGTGGCCTGGCACCAGCCCGGCAGCGGTTTGTATTCCGGCGTGACGTGCTCGTAAATCTCGGCGAGAGCGGGCATTTCGTGAAGAGGTTTGCCTTTATAGCGGTAACCGGTGCAAACCTGAATTTCGCGCTGGGTATCGAATACATCGAGCTTGGTGACGACCAGGGAGTCAATGCCATTGATCATTTTGGCGTAGCGAAGGACAGCAAGATCAAGCCAGCCGCAGCGGCGCGGTCTGCCGGTCACGGCGCCAAATTCCTTGCCACGTTCGCGGACTTCCTTGGCTTCCAGATCGGGCATTTCCGTGGGAAACGGTCCGGCGCCGACACGCGTGGTGTAGGCCTTGGAGATGCCCAAAACATTTTTGATCTTCGTGGGCGGGACGCCAACTCCTGTGGTTGCGCCACCGGAGATGGCGCTGGAACTGGTGACATAGGGATACGTGCCGTGGTCAATATCGAGCATGGTTCCCTGCGCGCCTTCGAAGAGAACGGACTTGCCCTCATCGAGAGAGCGATTCACGAGTTCGGCGGTGTCGCAAATGTATTCGCGAATTTTCTCGCCGAGGTTGAGCGTTTGGTCCACTTCATGGGAGAAATCAATATCCGCGCCATAAGCACCCTTGGCGAGGCGATTCTTTTCGGCGACGACGCGCGCGGCTTTTTCGCGAAACAGTTCCGGCTCGAGAAGATCGCACATTCGCAGGCCACGGCGGGCCATCTTGTCTTCATAGGCCGGGCCGATGCCGCGAGAGGTGGTGCCGATTTTATTGGCGCCGCGGGCGCCTTCCGCGGCTTTGTCCAGCTCGCGATGGTAAGGAAAAATCAAGTGGGCGCGGTTGCTGACGTGAAGGCGGCCTTTGACCTCGATGCCTGCCTTTCCGAGCATTTCGATTTCCTTGACGAGAGCGGCAGGATCCACGACGACGCCGGAGCCGATGACGGCATGGCGGTCCGGGCGAAGAATGCCGCAGGGAATGAGCTGGAGAATGTACTTGTGGTCATCGATGATGACGGTATGACCGGCATTATGGCCGCCAGCAACGCGGGCGATGAAATCGAACGAGCCGGCAAGATAGTCCACGACCTTGCCCTTGCCCTCGTCACCCCATTGCGCGCCAACCACAACGACGGATTTCATCCGGCGAACGTCTCCCTTTCCACACCGTTCCCCCCGTGATTCTTCAGAGAAACATTTCAGGCGGGAATCGGCCAAAAACCAGCAGAACGAGAATCGTACGCTGGCTGCAACGTCAACGCAAGGAGAGCGAACGGAGGCTGTCCAGCAGCAAGGAGAGCGCGCAGACGCTCAGCTCCGGCGCACCAATTGGTCATAGCGGAAACAGGTGACGAGATGGTCGTTGACCATGCCGGTGGCCTGCATGAAGGCGTAGCAGATCGTGGAACCCACGAAGCGGAATCCGCG
>DATJAD010000140.1:0-10308 GCA_035516615.1 Candidatus Acidiferrum sp. | reverse complement strand
GAATTATAGGACGGACTTGGAGGACGGGGAGTTTCAGAAGGCGGCGGAGAGGAACGCGAAGAATCTGCAGTTCCGGTCGGGAGGGCAAATCCCGTAGAACGCATAACGTTTCTTTGCGAGCTGGATTTAGATGCGGCGTTGGACATTGGGGAAGTCTAGCCAGACTTTGACGCCGCAGAAGTGAGAGCCCTCGGTGCAGATGGGAGTGGTGACGCCAGCGCGGAGATGGCAGGGGGGGCCAAGATAGCGGGAGAGTTCGGGATGGACCGCGCGGAGCTGGGCAATTTCGTCCATCGAGGATTGATAGATTTCTTCCTGAGCGTTAAAGCAGGTCCGCATGGTCCATTTGTGGAGCAGATGGAGGAGAGAGCCGGTTTCCGTGAGGCGAATGGCTTTGGCGTTGGGGAGAAGGTAGAGAGCAATTTCCGGGGGAACACCGCGGTCAAGGAGTTGATTCTTTGCGGACCAAGCGTCTTTCATGGCGCGGTCGAAAACTTCGCGGGCGCGAGGATTATTTTCCAGGAGCATGGGAGTGATGTAGTCGGGCTCGCGGGTATCGGCGAAGGTGAGCAGAGGACGTGAACCGGGAACCATGCGATGGCGCTGGTCCTGGCTGTCGGCGGTGTGACTGATCTTCTTGGCGAAAGTGTAATTGGCGTGCTGGAGAGCGCGCATCATCGGCGCGTGGACGCCGACATTGAGAGTTTCCAACCGATAAGAATTTCGCGCGGGATTCAAGAGCAGATCGAGGGCTTCGGAATCGGAGCATTGGGCCTCGGTGCGTCCGACAATGGCGCGATATGCTTCGGCGATGATGCGCGGAGAGTTCGGGGAATAATCCACGAGGCGGGACGTGCGGCCGGCCAGCTTGGAATCAAATTCGAGAGCGAAAGCGGCGCCATCAGGAAGAGGGGAGGAAACAGATTTCCATTCTGGCAGATCCTCGAGAGGTTCCATGGAGAAACGTCCGAAGAATTGGGGGTCAATCTGATTCACGAGCGCGACCATTTGGCCGATCACGGCGCGGGCTTCGCTTGGGGTATCGGAAGCGGCGCACATACGCCAGAGGCGGTGCAGGACGATGCCGGAAAGGGTGTGGACCATGGCCGTGAAGGCGGCGACGGGGAGAACATAGCGAGCGATTTCGATGGCGCGCTTTTCGGCGGCGCGCTCGATTTTCTGGATGCGCTTCGGATGGGACATGGGACCGATGTGCCAGAAGTCCTGGAGAATGGCGCGGGCTTCCGGAACGAGGAGCGCGGAGAGTTCGCGATAGTAAGACCAGGCGCGGGCGATCGCTTGTTCATAGGTGGAGCAGCTGAATTCGTCAAAGAAGAGCGAGAGAGGAGGAACGTAAGCCTGGACGCGGTCCATGCGAACGTAGCGCTGGCTTTGCTGCTCGGAATTGTAGAAAGGATGAGCGTGAAGAAAGGACCAGACGAACTGGCGGCTGACGTTTTCGAGGCCGAATTCAAAGTGGGCGTGCTGGAAAACGGTGTGATGACCGCTGTAGAAGGTGGCAGCGCCGATGTTGATGCGCTGCTTTTCGGTGATTTCAGCGGGGGCGATAAGGGTGGGGGAATAGCAGGTGCGGGCGGCGGCGATGGCTGAGTCAAAGGGATGAGCGAAGGAGTTGCGCAGAGTGACGCGAGGAGGGGCGGTCTCCACGAGATCGTCAGGCCGCGCGCCATCGAACATGCGTGATTGGGTGGCCACTTCGGGAGCTTATTCTACAGGAAGGAGAGGCGGGGAAGGAAAAAGAGGGCCGGGAAAGGCCGCCCAGGAGAGGTCAGCGAACAAGAGCCAGCAGAATTGGCAGGGAGGTTGTACATCCGAGGGTCTAAAGGAAAGCATTGCAGGGAATAAGGGTTTCCCTTATTATGGGTATATGAATATCACGCTGAGTCTGGACCCGGAACTGGTCAAAGAGGTGCGCAAGATAGCGGTTGAGCGCGACACGACCTTGACCGGATTAGTGCGGGCGTACCTTGAGCAGATCGCCGCGGAGAGCGCAAAATCCGGACGAAGGAGGCGCGAGAGAGAAGCGCTGGAGCGAAGCTTTGAGGAATTCAAATTCCCGGTAGGGAAACGAACATGGAAGCGAGCCGACCTTCATGTACGGAACTGATTTTCTAGACACAACCGTGCTCGTTTATGCCTACGATCCGAGTGATCCGAGAAAGCAGGAGATCGCTCGTAAGATCGTGAGGAGAGCCTTGGTCGGCGAGGTGGTCGCCTCGACACAAGTGCTTTCGGAGTTTGCAGCGACGCTTCTGCATAAGCTTTCGCCGCCCGCGCGACCAGAGCAGCTTACAGTTCTTCTGGACGCCCTTAGTCCAATTCGGCTTATTCCATTGGATTTTGGAAGCGTGCGCCGTGCGGTCGAAGCCCGCGCGTCTTATGGAATACACCTTTACGATGGAATGATCGTGGCCGCAGCGGAGCGCGGAGGATGCGGAAGAATTCTCTCCGAGGATCTGAACCCCGGACAAAGATACTTTCAAATCCCCGTGGAAAATCCGTTCGGTTAGAGATGCCTAGAGTACCGAGCCCGGATGAATTCAGAAATCCTGCCGCCTGAGAATTCTGGCTCCTGTCACTTCGGACGTAGAGCGATCAAGCGAACGCAACTCCTGCATCGGGGTTATTTTTTGGCCTGAGCGGCCTGCGCGTTGGCATACTTCTTCTGGAAGCGCTCGACGCGGCCGGCGGTGTCCACAAGCTTCTGCTTACCGGTGAAGAAGGGATGGCAGCTCGAGCAGATTTCGACGCGCAGCATCTCGCCTTTGATGGTCGAGCGCGTTTGAAATGTGTGGCCGCAGGCGCAGTGAACCGTTACGGGATGATAATCGGGGTGAATACCGGGCTTCATGATTCTCCATTTCGTCACGACCGGTCTGCGCGGTGAACCCCGTGTAGGACTACAGCCGCGTCGCTAGGTCGCAAGACAAACTGTAATTATACGCGAGATCGCTTAATCGGCAAAATGCGAGGGATGAACGCAGGTGCAAAAGTGTTTAGGGAGTGGGAATCGTGGCAGAGACTTGGTTGGAATATACACTCTGCACCCCGGAAGAGTCCACAGAGGTCACGACATAATAATAGGTGGCGCCAGCTGAGACAGACGAGTCGGTATATCCCAGCGAGGTCACGGTGGAAGGATTTACTTGACTATAGGGTCCGCCGGAAACGCTGCCGCGGAAGACGTAATATCCGGCGACAGAACTGGTGCTCGCGCCCCATGAAAGTGCCACGGAGTGTGAATTGGAAGTAGCAGCCTGACCAGTCCCGGTTAGGGACATGCTTAATGGGGCGGACAAGCCATTTCCCGTAACACTCAGCGAGCCGGTGACGGCACCCGCTGAAGCCGGATCAAAGGAAACCTGAAACGAAGCCTGTTGCTGAGGCGAAAGGGCCAGACCGGAGGCAAGATTTGTGACTCCGAAGCCAGAGCCAGTGACAGTGACTTTGCTCAAAGTGATGGAAACATTACCAGTGTTCTTGAGGGTTGCGGACTTGGAATTATTTGTGGAAACGGTGACAGTACCGAAGCTGAGGGATGTGGGGCTGAATTGCAACTGGGCCGTGGAAGCTTGCCCCGTTCCCTGAAGAGGAACGGAAGCAGGGGAATTCGGGTCATTACTTGTAATCGTCAGCGTACCCGTGGCTGCGGCAGCGGAAGCCGGAGCGAAGGCTACAGTCACATTCTGGCTAGCGCCTACGGCCAAGGAAAGCGGAAGGGTGGGCGGCGTCACGCTGAATCCCGCTCCCGAAGCTTGGATCGTTTGAATGGAGAGCGATGCCGAGCCTGAATTCGAGAGCTGCAAGGTTTGCGTGTTTTTCTGGCCGACAACAACGGCGCCGAAATTAACACTAGAGGGAACCATGGTGAGCTGTGGTGTCGAAGTGTTGCCCCCGCTGCTGTTGCCGTTCGTAGAGCTACCATTGACGACGCCGGAGCAGCCGGAAAGACATAGGGCAACCAGAGCTACGAGCAGCAGGCCGAAGAACGGAACTTCCAACCTGGATAACGCTCCTGGAATTTCGCGGACAGCCACGCACCGGGCACTCATGGAAGCTACGATAGAAGGAGAAGGGTTTCCCAACAATGCCACTGACGGACAGATTTAGGACAGCATGTTGACCTGTACCAGGGGGCATACAGCAAGGATTGGCGGATTGGGTGGACCTATTTCCTACGAAACACAAGCCTTCGCGGCGGATGTTGAATGGGCATACTAGGAGGCAAAGCAGCAGCCGACACGGAAGCTGCTCTCGCCCATTTTGCGGGTCCAGACGGGCTTGAGGTTGACGCGGACGGGAGGCAGTATGGGCACATGGAGGACGGCGAGCACGCTTTCAGGTAGATCCTCTGGGGTATCCAATTCCAAGGCCACGCCCCCGAACCCAAGATCGAGAACGCGGGCACGCCGGTTGCCGGCGTCACCGAGGACGGCATAGGCATTCGTGCCGGTCATGGAGACACGTTCGGCCTTTCTTTGAACAGCATAGGAACGCGGTGAATCCGGAGTAGCCGGGGCAGAAGAGAGCCCAGTGGCGGCGGAGGAAGCAGCTGCTTCGAAGGACATTTGAGGCTTCTCCGGGGGGCGCTTTGATTCGATGGGAATGGGTTTCTGAGGCAGAGTGCGATCGGGAGGGGGAGTTGCAGCCTTTTGAGGGAGCGGAGGGACGGTGGAAGCCTGCTGGCCCGGAGCAACCGGTGGTTCGGGGTGAGCGCCATGCTTTAGATGATACAGCCGCTCGTCGGCGACGCGGATCAGATCGTCGGCCTGATCTCCATCCTGCGGAAACGTGGCAACGCCGTGGTCCATGCTTACGCTGATGGTGAGCTGCAAGGGCTGCAAAGCCTCCGAAAACACGGCCCCCACGCGCCGGCTGAGAGCAACGGCCTGAGCCGAATCCGTTTGGGGAAGAAGCAATGCGAACTCGTCTCCGCCGATGCGAAATGCGGAATCGGAAGTGCGAAGCGTCTTGCGCAAAGTGGCGGCGGCAACGCGGAGGACATCGTCGCCGCGAGGATGGCCGTGCTTGTCGTTGACCTCCTTGAAGCGATGCATATCCAGGATGACGAGGGCGAGCGGATGGCCGTAGCGGCGGGCGCGATTCAGCTCTTTTTCAAAATTTTCGCCGAATAGACGGCGGTTGTATAAGCCGGTCAGAGGATCAGTGACCGCGTTCAATTGCAGTTTCTTGAATTCGTCATATTCGATGAGAACAGGAACGCGAAACAGGCCCGCGCTCGAGAATGCATCCATCAAAGCTGTTTTGAGCGAAACGGGGCGACCGAGATGCTCGGAAAACTCGCGCCTGCGTGCGAGCATGTCGTCCCAAAGCTGGAGGCACTGGCCTTCGCGCAGATCGAGACGGGTGATCGTGCGGAAGTAGCGCTGCAGAAACTGGCCGCGCGCAGGCAAATCAAGGTTCTCGAGCGTATCGGCAAGCAGCTCGAGGTAGGAATCCTCGATGGGCATACGCGGGGGCGCAGAAGCGCCGGGGCTGGGCATAATCGGATTACACCTGACCTCTGCCTATCCCCGCGGGGTTTGGGGAAAGCTCATTGCGCTTTCATAAAAACCCGGGGCAAGCACGGAACCAACCGAAGGTTGAGTCCGCGAGTGCTCTCGGATTCGAGTCTCAGATCGTGACATTTCGCCAGACCTGAACTGACACGAAAAAAGTTTTCAAAAGTCACGGCAATGCGGCGCGGGGAACTGCCTAGCATCGCTCCCGAAATGGCTCGATTATGCCCGGAGGGATGCGACGCAGACAAGAGAATTACTCAAGCGCCCTAAGAAACTCAACACCCAAAAGCCGTAAATCGCCAACATTCTCCGCGCGAAGAACTCGTGCGGAAATGGGAGGTGTCTCGCTGGGAACGAGGCCAGAAGAGGTGGGAGAGGGCGTGGGAATGGTCAGCTGCACGATTTGATCGCGCCGCATGGCATGCGTGGAGGCGATGCAGGCACCGGTCGCGCTTATGTTCAGAGTCTTCGTCAACTCGATGAACTCCATTCCAGAGTTATCCGAACCCCGCATAAAGACGGGTATTTGCAGTTTAATTCTAGGCGAGCGCCGTTGCTGGGAGGACTCCATAGGGCGCCTTTTCTTCTCAACTTGAGTGGACACAATTACCCTGGTTAGTACCCGCGAACTAGTACGGGACAGAGCACCTTGGATGCCAGTCAATCGAAGGACTGAAACGGATAACCAGTGCATTTTGTTCACATTAAAAGGTATCAATACGGTCAGACGAAGGAGATACATAAGGAATGTGAATAGAATTCCCCGTGCCTTCCCGAATTGTGCAAATGGAACGCTTTTACCATTGACAGGGCGATGGGGCCTTTGGGAGGATGAAGCTTCAATGGGAAAATTTTTGCCATTCTTCCGGAGAGGCTGAGAAGCCATGGGAGGTAGCATTGCGAGACCCACTGCTCCGGAAGGTCAAGCTCCGGATACATTGCCCTATGAGCTAGTCGTAAGCCTTTTAGATTCTGTCGAAAAGCCGCTGATCATAGCGGAAAAGACGGGGCGAATTCTTCTGGCGAACCTGCTGGCGAGACAACTTCTCGAACCAATCAAGGCAAGTCGCCCTGATGGAATCAACCTCTTTGAAGATGTGCTGAACGTTTCGCGGACACGTGTTTACAGTGAGATTGAAGCAGGCTCGCAACAAGCTCGCATTGAGGTGGCTCAGGGTGACACGAAAGTCCAGGTAAGTATCCAATGGGTCCGCGGACCAGAGTGGCTCGTCGCACAATTCCACTCCATTGCGGAAGTTCGGGCGAGCCAGGATCCGGCGACGCAATTGACGGTGCAGGAGCTCTTGCAAGAGCGCGAGATTACTTATCGGAATTTGCTGGCCGCCTATCTGAAATTACAGGAAGTGAACCGGCAAAAAACGGTGTTTCTGGCATCGGCGGCACACGAATTGAAGACTCCGCTCGCCGTGATCAAAGGATATTACGACCTGATGCTAGCAGGGTCTCTCGGAAAGTTGAGCGATAAGCAGCGGGAAATTCTTGAAGAATCCAAAGAGAGTTGCGAACGGCTGGTGCGCCTGGTGTCAATGTTCCTGAACTACTCGGCGCTGGAAAGCGGAAAACTGGTGCTGCAACTTAGAGAGAATGACTTACGAGATTGCCTTGATGAAGTGGGAAAACGGTGGTCCGAGGCATTTCAAAGGAAGGGCGTGAAGCTGGAGGTGCAGCTTGATCCTTCGATTCCTACGTTCCGGTTTGATTACCAGAAGGTCCAACAGGCTGCGGCGAACTTGCTGGACAACGCGTTAAAGCACACTCCCAGCGGAGGAGGCGTGATATTTCAAGCGAAGCCGCACTTTTGGGAGAGGCGCGTGGCGGAGGTCGCCCCCGCGCAAGAGCGAAGAAGATTCCGGCTGCCGCGGCCGAACAGCGTGGAAGTCAGCGTGAGCGATTCGGGGCCCGGAATTGCGCCAGAACATCATCAAGAGATCTTCGAGGATTTTGTCCGCGTGGACCGAAATACGTCCGGGATGGGCCTTGGGTTGGCGATTACGAAGCGGTTGGTTCAGGCACATCGCGGGAAAATCTGGGTAGAAAGCGAAGCAAAGCGGGGAAGCACATTTGCGTTTTTGCTTCCCATGGAACAGGGCTGAGCAGCGAACATAACAAGCAAGAGAGGGGTGATATTCATGGCTGAGCGCGAAAAGATCCTGGTGGTTGACGACGAACCGAGCATCCGTAAATACCTGCAGACGCTGCTGGAGGTGGATGGATTCGAAGTGGAGACGGTGAGCTCCGGTAAAGAGGCGATTGCAAAGGTAAACGAGGGCGAGCGGCCCGATTTCATCATTCTGGATGTATTGATGTCGGAGATGAACGGGATTGAAACGCTTAAGGAACTTCTGCAAATTGACCGGAGTTTGAATGTCATCATGCTTTCGTGTTCAAACGAGGTTGGAACGGTGGTGGAGGCGATCCGGCTGGGCGCGCACGACTATCTGACGAAGCCATTCGAAAAGTCGGAGCTGGATGCGGCCATGCTGAAGTCGCGCCAGAAGAAACAACTGGCGACGGAAAATCAAGCCCTGCGGGATTATTGCGACCAAGTGACGGAAGACCTGAGCTTTCTTGCGGCCAGCCCGCAGATGGTGAGGATTCGCCAGCAGATTTTGCAGATCGCGCCTGTGGATGTACCGATCTTCATCAGCGGGGAGAGCGGAGTGGGGAAGGAAGTGGTCGCGCGAATGATCCATCTGCGATCGAAGCGGCGAACGCAGCCATTCGTCAAGGTGAATTGCGCAGCGCTTCCCGGAGAATTACTGGAATCGGAGCTGTTCGGTTTCGAACAAGGGGCTTTCACCGGGGCGGTGCGGGCAAAACCGGGAAAATTCGAGATGGCCAATAAGGGCACGATTTTCCTGGACGAAATTGCGGAAATGAGCACGCATCTGCAGGCGAAATTACTGCATGTGCTGCAAGATCACCAGTATTCGCGGCTTGGCGGCAGGCATTTGATCGAAACGGACGTACGTGTTCTGGCGGCGACAAACGTGGACGTACACGAAGCGATGAAGACGGGGAAATTCCGCGAGGACCTCTATTACCGGCTGAACGTGTTGTCCATCATTGTGCCGCCGCTACGCGAGCGGACCACCGAGATTCCCTTGCTGTTCCGGCATTTCCTGGACAAGTACAGCGAGAAATTCGGGAAGCCCGCAGTCGAACCGTCAAAGTATTTGCTGGACGCGGCCGTGAACTATCCGTGGCCAGGGAATTTGCGGGAGCTCGAGAATTTCGTGAAACGGTACGTGATTCTCGAAGATGACGAAGGAAGCCTAAGAGAGCTCGTGGAGATGTCTTCCACGCGGCAGCGACTCGCGCCACGGGAGGAACCAACTCCGCCACGGGAGCAGGGTCTTAAAGCGCTGGTCCGAGGGTTGAAGGACGAGGCGGAGATGGAGGCCATCGCCGACGCGCTGGAAAAAACAAGGTGGTGCCGGAAGGACGCGGCGAAGATGCTGGGCATCAGTTACAAGGCGCTGCTTTACAAAATGCGGCAGTTCAACCTGGATTCCCCGAGAGGCCGGAGATCGAGCGCAGCTGCGCAACCATCCGCTGAGACGGCTGCTGTGCCCGCAGGAAAGAACGACTAGAAGGCGTGGTACCCGTAGTTACTGGGTTTTGGGGGGATCCCGGCTGAAAAATTTCTTTTGTGTCAGGGCCAGTCAGGGTATCTTCTACGGCGCGGAGAAGGGCATTCCAAGTCAGCCAGACGGGAAAGTGGCTTGTGGGTCTTGCAAGCTACCATGAGGAAGTCTGGGTGAATTGAAGTGTGCAGGACAGTTGAAGCAGAGTGTGCGTGCCGGAAAGTTAGAAAACATCAGGGAGGGGCGCGGGTAACGAATTTCCGCGGAAAGGTGCGGGCGGAGGATGGGATTAATGAGCGAGAGACGCGGCACGCGGCGTTATGATTTGACTTTACCCATCGTTGTAAGAATGCCCGCGGAGCGGGTATTGGCCACGCAGAACGGAAAGACGCGCGACATTTCCACCCGAGGACTTTATTTTGTTATTGACCAAAATCTCGAAGCGGGATCCCAACTGGACATCACATTGACACTACCCGCTGAAATTACGAACGGGACCGAAGTATTTGTGAGAGCCGCCGGCAAGGTGGTTCGCGTCGAACCCAAGATGGAAGACGGCACGAGCAGACTGGGCGTTGCCGCAGTGATTGAGCGGTACGACATCATTCGGGGAGAGAGCGCGAGGGCTTAGAGGCATAGCTTTCAGCAGTGCGTCGAAATTGGCCCATCGAAGCCACCTAAATTCAAACCTAAGAGAAAAAAACCTCCTTTGGACTGGGCAGAACATTTCACTTTCTCATCCGCAAAGAGAGGACATTCGCACCCTTCATACTAGTACCAGGATTGTTTACCGTTCATTATGTCCTTATGTTTCAGTAGATTAGACTGGGATGATCCCTCTTTGTTCCAGAGCGAGGCGAAGGGCAGCTTGGCCAACTGTGTGCTTCTCCTCTTTGAAGCCAGAAGGGTGCCGACAGCGGATGATTCCATCGCGTGCCACAAAGAAGGGGAAAGCAGAGACGCTGGCTCCGCTGCCCCCTGACCACATCCTGTTTGGGACTTCTCCCACCATGGCAGAAATTCGTCATCGAGTCGAGAAAATCTGCCGAATGAACGTGCCCGTTCTGATCTGCGGACCGGGTGGCTCGGGAAAAGAAGCTTTGGCGCAATGGATTCACACACATTCTCCCTTTTTTGAAGGTCAGTTTGTAAAAGTC
>DATJAD010000139.1:0-14011 GCA_035516615.1 Candidatus Acidiferrum sp. | reverse complement strand
CGCGCGATTACGCGCCTCGGCGAAGTCATTTGTCCATGGGATGGAGACCACGCGCGCGCCGAGGCGTTGCGCCAGCGCGATCGTGCCGTCAGCGGAACCTGTGTCAGCCAGCACCATTTCGTTCACCACTCCCCGCACGCTCGCGAGACACGCCTCCAGGGTTTCGGCGGCGTCCCGAACGATCATGGAAAGGGCCAGGCTGCTCATGAAGTTTCCGCCGTTTGAATGGTTGGCGCAGGAGATGCAACGGCGAAGCGTGGCGACTTACGCGATTCCGACAGAAAACTCTCAAACAGATGGTACCAGTAGACCAACGGCACGAGCGTGGCGAGCTGCTTGAGAATTGGATCAATGGTCATTTCCTGCCCGCTCTTGGAGGCCCAGAAGGGCCGTAGATCGAGATTCTCTAAAGCCTGCAAGGCCGGAAGAGCCGCGGTAACCGCTTCGCGTTTCTCTATGATGTGAAAGGCGATGCGACGCAAATCCGGCTCCTCCAGCTTTCCGAACGGGCCATCACCGGAACCAAGCAGTTCGGGATGCAATGCGAAGAGCAGACAATCCGCCGCCCCGTAGCTTTGTGCGCGTTTGAGAAGATCTTCCAGGATGAAGCGGCCGTGCTCGTGGATGGCCCGTGCCTCCGGGTGATAGCGAACGCGATATCCGCGCTTGGCAAGCCGCGCGCCCATTTCGGTATCCTCGGCAACTCTAAAGTGCGGATTAAAGTTGCCCGCCGCCATAAGCGCGTCCCGGCGGATGCTGAGATTGCAAGTGACAAAAAACGCAGCGCCGCAAAGTTGCCCAGGTTTGAGATTTTGTTGCGGAAAAAAAAATGGAGACAGATTCACCCACAAAGAAAGAGCCCGCTCGGCGCAGAGGTCGGAAGGCAGAAAGTTGCCCAGTACCGCCCATTTTTCGCGCGGATTCCTGCGGTGCATATTCAGGTGCTCTGTCAGGAGATTCGAGGAGACGATGGTATCGTCATTGATGAGCAATACGTACTCGCCTCGCGCGGTTTCCACTCCGGCACGGCGCGCCGCGCCCGCTCCCTGGTTTTCCTGCCGCAGACAGCGGAGCGAGAAGGGAAAAGTAGTCTCTTCGTAAAATTGTTTCGTGCCATCTGTCGAGCCGTCGTCCACGACGATGACTTCCCACTGCTCGGCCGGCAGAGTCTGGAGAGCGAGCGCGCTGAGACACAAGCGGAGCACTTCTTTGCGGTTGTAAGTTGGGAGAACCACGGAGATGTCGGGCCGCCGATTTTGCTTGCGCCCAGAAACGCGTTTTGGAGGTGGATCGGGGAGCAGAGAGCGAAGCCCCGAGGAGATCAGTCGCTGACTCTCCGATGCGCACCGGGCAGCGGCGGCGCGATCTCCGGTCTTCCGATAAACTTCCGCCATATCTGAGAGTAAACGAGCGTGAAAGGCGGTTGCAGGAATTGGTCCGCGTAACCCGGCAAACACGTGGCGGAGCTGGGCTAAGGCTTCTGCGAACCGCCCCGCACTCAGATGTTCGACGCCGAGTCGCCAATACGCCAGCGGGCGGAGAACCATCCGGTAGCGCGCTGGCACAGCAGTGAGCACCTCCGGAGACAGGCGCTCGACGGCCCGATAGGACGGAATAAATTCCGGATCGTGATCTTTCGGAACCGCCCGATCCAGCCGACGAAGGATGATGCGAATCTGCTTCTTCAATTGATCGTGGGAAAACCGCGAGTGAACAAAATCGCGCGCGCGCGAGGCGAGACTCTTCCAAAGAATTTCGTCGGAGACGAGGCGCAAAATGCATTTCGCGAAGTCTTGGGGAGAGTCCGCGATTAAAGCGTGTTCTTCGTGGCGCAATCCGAGACCTTCCGCGCCGACCAAAGTCGTAACGACGGGCACGCCTCGGCTCAAGGCCTGCAGGTTCTTAGTATTGATCCCGGTTCCAAATCGAACTGGCGCCGCAAAAACCAGCCGCTTCTCAAACAGAGCAGCAAGGTCGGCGGCGTGCCCCACTTGGATCACGCCTGCGTGGTCCTTCTCTACACCTTCTGGTGCGCCATGCCCGGCAACGTAGAGGTTGAGGTTCGGCCGATTCTTCCGCACTTGAGGCCACACTTTTTGCAGCATCCAGTCCAGCGCGTCTCGATTTGCCAGATTTTCGAAGTTGCCCAGAAAAAGAACACCTTCGCGTTTTTCGAATCCCGCTTGAGGAATTGCCTCCTGCGCGACTACGGGAAGATACTCCATCGGCAAGTCCGGCAGCCGGTCCGCAAACCGGCGGCGATCCGCTTCCGAGATGTATAGCAACAGATCAGCGCGGCGATACATTTCCAGCTCGCGCGACTCGAAATTATTGCCGCGCTCGAGGTCGGAAAGCTGGCCTGTCAAGGCGGCCGATCGGCACTCGCGCTGGCCGTGGCAATCATCCGTGAGGATCGCAATGCGAGTGCCTGGGGAAAGCGAGCGGATCTCCTCAAGGTAGTTTTCGGGAATGGAAATGCCGGACCAGAACCAGTGGCAGAGGATTGCGACATGGAATTTACCCTGTTGCAGTTTTTCCCGCAGGGTCCACGGCGTTTTGGCGTCAATTCCCACATGGCGCATCCGGTCCGCATCGCCTGCAATGACCTCGATGCCGAGTTCTTCGAGAGGGATCGAATACCGCTCTGCGTCGCGTCCATCGCGAGCGAGCAACGTAACCCAGTGCCCCTGCGCACGGAGTTCCTGCAAAACCTCGCTCAGGCGGAGGTCGGAACCGCTGCGATCGAACTGGGGGACAAGCTCGTGAATGACCAGAATGTTGTGAGGCGATGTGGCGGCGTTGCTATCTTCGCGCGCTGGCGAAGGTTCCGCTGACCGAACGGCGCGGCGTTTCGCCTGCGTTCCGAGCGTGAGATAAAACTCTTCCGGATGGCGATCGCGCACAGGGCCGCTTTTGCGCGCCAGGAGAAAAGTATTGTCGCCACGGCGAGCGATGGGGAAACCACGGGCGGCAAGCAGCCGCAGAATTTCGCGCGAGGAATCCCACCAGCTATTTTCCGTGCGGAGCACTTCGATCCCGAAACCGGCGGCCTCGGCGAGCCGCCCGACTTCGCCTGCCGTGTACTCACGATTATGCCGGTCCGTCGGCCCGCCCCCGGCTTCGAACTTGCCATAAACGTAGGGGCTCTCATTTTTCAGTACGAATTCGACGCTGTGGCCGGCTGCCAGGTTCGGGGTAGTGAGCAGGAGAAAACCCTTGTCTTTCAGGACCCGGTTCACTTCTGTGAGCACGCCCATCGGATCGGTGTGCAGGTGTTCGAGCATTTCGCAGCAGAGAACGGCAGCGAAAGCCTGGTCCGGATACGGCCAGGGCGACATTTGCACGTCGAAATTGTCCACCGTGAAGGAAAACGATTCTTGACCGGTGCGGGAGGCAATCCGGCGGGTCTCTTGCGCTTCGCCTTGCCAGATGTCATTGCACCGCACTTCTTCATAGCCTTTGAAACGAATCAACGCTGGCGTGACGTGATGAAACGCCGCGCCGAGCTCCAGCAGGCGCATCCCAGGCTTTCCCTGCGGAAGAAGCTCCAGCGTTTTCAGGTAGCGGCGGAGATGCGTTTCGAAGTAGGACTGCTCATTTGCATCGCCGGACACGAACCCTCGCAGATACCGTTGTAATTCGGACACGGAAGCCATCGGCAGGGAGTATTTTTGCCGGATTTTTTCGAGCAACTGCTCGGCGAGCTGCCTGGACTCTGGCGACAGAGCATCCAGCCGCGGCTTCAGCAGAGCGGTCGCTTCTTGATGACGGGATTGCGCAATGAAGAGGGCGGCAAGATTCAGAGCCGCGTCACCGTTTGCAGGTTCGATCTCCAGAGCGAGGCGGAAGCCTGTTTCCGCCTCTTCCACGCGCCCCGATGCAAACTCGACTGCGGCCCAGTCGTTCCAGAGTTCAGCCGACTCTTCCTGCCAAAGTGCATCACGCAGACACTTCGCAGCGCTTTCCAGCCTTCCTGCTTGAAAGTGGAGAACTCCCTCAGCGTGATGGTTCTCCGCGGAGCTCACGCTGGGGTTTTTCCTTGGTTCTTGATGCCAATGAAGCGCCACAAACCGAGGCATAGCCTCCGCACGACAGCATCGCAGGCCACTTCGAGAAGATCGGGCCGGTTCTGAAGGGCGATGATCTGTTCGCTGGCGTGCGCGTACAGTTGAGCCACGCGAGTCATGCGGAGCCGGATGCGCTTCTGGAGCGCCGGGCGCAGACCCGGATGAATTTCACTCTGAAGGCGAGTACACATTTGGGATACCAGAGGCGCGAACCAGGTGACATGATCCACGCTTGGATAACGCTCCACGGGATTCAACGTCACCCCTGAGCGCCGGAAGGCGGACATATAGAACTTTTCGGCACGCTCGTAACCCACGCCGTAATGCTCCGCCGCTTCGCCTGTGGCGTGTTGCCAGTACTCGATCGCCTGTGGGCGGGAAAGCGCGGTGATTCCCGTCAGCGCGTAGTGGTGATCGCTCAATAGCTGGTCAATGCCGTATTTGTTGGGAATCTGTATATAGATGATGGCGCCAGGTCTCATCATGCGGCATAGGGACTCGATCACCGCGGTGGGATCGAGGACATGCTCAAGCACGTCCTGGCAAACGACCACATCAAACGTACCAAGTTGTTCGCAAGTGGAAGCATCGCAGATGTCCCCTTCCCTGTAGGGAATCTCCATTCCCAGATCCGCGATTCTTTGCTGGCCCAGGTGTGCGCGTTCGGGATCAATCTCGATCCCTTCGACGGCGGCGCCCTGTTCGGCCATGGAGAGAAGCGTTCCGCCGTAACCCGAGCCCACATCCAGAACTCGCTTTCCTCGCAGAGGAGCCACCTGCCGGATGATCCGTACAATCTCACGGCCGCGCTGAATTTCGCGCCAGGCATAGTCCCGCCAAACCGAGGCATTGGAACCATTCGCGAATTCGCCGCTGGAGAGGCGCTGCGTGAAAGCAGCAGGGTAATAGCCGCGGTCAGCCAGGCATTGCGAGGTGCCTTGCCGAACCCTCTGACACTCGTTGGAGGGGCAGTCTTCCGCGAGAGTCGAGAATTCTGCGAGGGCCAGGTCGTGCTGGCCTGCGCCATGCAAAATCTCTGCCAGCAAGAAGCGAACGTCACGATCTTTGGGATAACGTTGGGCGAGACCCCGAAGGTCATTGGATAGTTCAGCTGTGGCCATTCGCCATTTGCGGAAGGCTCCAGTCAGCAGGTGATCCGGTGCTTGCTCTGCCGTGTCTTCCCGAACTTGCGTCTCCAGCACATTCATGGATTGCCACCGAATTCCGGTTTGACTTCCTTACCAAACTCCCGGATGTCAGCTGACGCTCCCCCAAGCGCGAAGATTCTCAAATTGCACCCGGTGTTCCGAAGCGGGCTTTCGCAGATGCGCCTGCTTTGTCCGTTTCTTATAAATCACAAATCTTCGCTTCGCCCAGCCGCACAAATGAACGAGTTGCGCCCTTGCAATGTAGATCCGCAGCCTGCTTCTACAGGTGCCGGGTGTAAAAGTGCACGAAACTTGCCAATGAGAATTTCCTAATGCGGAGAGAAATCATTCCGACAAGAAGACTCAACTACGGCGAAAACCTGCCGATATTAGAACAGAGGGAGAACTACGCAGTTTTCCTGCGGAGGGGTGCGCCCGGTTCTCACAACCTATGATCCAGCTCACTCGGCTTAACAACCAACCGCTCGTGGTCAATTCCGACCTGATCAAGTTTGTAGAGAGAGCTCCCGATACTGTCCTGACGCTGGTCACCGGCGAAAAAATTGTCATTCGCGAGACCACCGAGCAAGTTCTCGAAAGGATCGTCGAATTTCGGAGGAGCATCCTCGAAGGCCTGAAAATCACCAGGACCGGAGCGTCACTCACTGGTCCACGGCTGGTCCTCGAACCGGAGGCCGCGGAAGGAGAGAGCTGAGGGCCCCGATGGACAAGAGCAGCTTTGGCGGCATCATTCTTGCACTTGGAGGCATTCTGCTGGGGCTCTTCCTGGAGGGCGGGAAGATCGCTCAAATTCTCCAGCCTACGGCGGCCATGATCGTTTTTGGCGGCACGCTAGGCGCTATCATGTTGCAGTTTCCCCTGCGCGTTGTTCTGGTGGCGTTCCGCAGCCTCGGCCAGCTGTTCATTGATCCCTCACGCGATCCCCAGAGCATGATCGCGGAAATCGTCAGCTATGCGCATAAAGCGCGCAAGGACGGAATCGTTTCCCTGGATAGCGATCTCGAGAAAGTCAAGGATCCCTTCTTGAAAAAGTCCCTCATGCTTGCCGTGGACGGCACCGAGCCCCAGGAAATTCGCAAGATGATGGAGCTCGAACTCGACAACCAGGCCGAACACGAGGAACACATTCCTTCCGTCTTTGAGTCTGCGGGAGGCTTTTCGCCGACCATCGGAATCATCGGGGCTGTGCTCGGGCTAATCCAGGTGATGCAGCATCTCGATAATATTGCCGAAGTGGGGCGGGGAATTGCCGTGGCCTTTGTGGCGACCATTTATGGCGTTGGCACAGCCAATCTGTTTTTTCTTCCTGCAGCCGGAAAAATCAAAATGCGAATCCGCCAGGAACAGGTTCGGCGGGAGATGATGCTCGAAGGAGTGATTTCCATCCTCGAAGGCATGAATCCCCGCATGATCGAAACGAAATTGCGGGGTTTCTTCGTGCAAGCGAACCAGCAGGAAGTGGGTAAGAAAGCGGCATGAGTCGCAGACGAAGAGGAGCTGGACACAGCAGCCGCGAACGCTGGCTGGTTTCTTACGCCGATTTGATCACCTTGCTCTTCGCCTTTTTTGTGGTTCTCTACGCTTCTTCCCAGGTGGACAAACGCAAGGTCGGCAAGCTGGCGCTGGCCATTCAGGTGGCGTTTCAGCAATTGGGCGTCTTCGACACTTCCAATACGCAGATTCCCTTAAGCGATTCGGAAGCAATTCCTTTTTCAAAAATTCAAGCAGTAGAGAACTCGGAGCGCACCGCGGACCTGGAGCGCTTTGTTCAGCCGATGAAAGGCGTGCTCACCCCGATTACCAACGCGCCAATGAAAGACATCCAGGCGGAGCTGGAGAAGGCGCTTGCCCCGGAGATTCAGCGCCACGTTGTGGAAATTAAACCTACTCGGGAAGGGCTGGTCGTGAGTTTGCGGGAAATCGGTTTCTTCGAGAGCGCATCGGCCGTCATGCGGCCGTCATCGAGAGGTGCAGTTGACCGCCTCGCGGCCATCCTGAGCTCCCGTACGGAGTCCTTGCGTATTGAGGGCCATACCGACAATGTCCCGATTCACAATTCGCGGTACGAATCCAACTGGGAACTCTCCACGGCGCGCGCCTCGGAACTTATCAAGCTGTTCGTGGAGCGATATCATTTCGATCCTGCCCGGCTCTCGGCTGCGGGATATGGCGAATACCATCCTGTCGCTTCCAACGACACTCCGGAAGGCCGAGCCCGAAACCGCCGCGTGGACATCGTAGTCTTGAATCCGCCGCGCCTCGACCTGACGCCACAGCAGCCGAACCCCGGCTCTCCAGTCCCCCAATCCTCTCCGTGATCGGAATGTCGCGATCACGCAGAGGTGCAAGATGGACAACACGCTACCCGGGATTCTTGACAGCTCCCCGCGTCGAGCCGAGAATGGTTTTACCCCCTTCCAAATCTGTGTCCTAAGTGTGGGCCGATGCGCATACTTGTCGCCGAAGACGACGCGCCGCTCGCTCAATTTCTTGAGCAGCGGTTGCAGCAGGAGCAGTTTGCCGTTCAAGTGGTTCCAAACGGGAATGACGCGCAGCGCCTGGCAGAGGAAGAGAAATTCGATCTCTTGCTCCTGGACTTGAAACTGCCTGGCGCCGATGGCCATTCCGTCCTGCGCAGCATCCGGTCGCATCAGTTGGACCTTCCAGTGATTATTATTACCGGCTCCGCATTGGTGGAAGAGCGCGTGCGCGGCCTCGAAGAGGGCGCCGATGATTACGTGGCCAAGCCGTTTGCCTTCTCAGAGCTGTTGGCACGCATCAAGGCCGTGTTGCGTAGAGGCAATCGGCCAGCGAGATCCTTGTTGAAGGTGGAGGATTTGGAGCTTGACCGCGTTTCGCATTGCGTAACGCGCTCCGGCCATGCAATCGATCTCAGCCCAAAGGAATACGCGCTGCTCGAATTCCTCATGCGCAATGCGGGGAGTCCCGTCTCGAGGGCCATGATCGTCGAGCAGGTCTGGAAACTGAATTTCGACACCATGACCAACGTGGTGGACGTGTACATCAACTATTTGCGCAGAAAAGTGGACGCGGGTTACGACCGCTGCCTCATCCGCACGATTCGAGGCACCGGGTATCAAATTGGCGGCAACCACGTGACGCATTAGGCCATAGCGCGAAATATCAGCTGTGTTTGGCTCCGGCATAGCATCCGCATTCAAAGAAAAGGCATCCCGGCAGGACCGGAACGCCTTTTTCTGAAGGAAGCTAAAGCTTAATGAGGTTTTTGGACGCTGTTGGATGGCAAAAGAGCAGAGCCGCCACCGGTCTCCGCGGAGCGAGCACCCGGCTCGATTGCCAGAATGCCTTCCGTTGCCGAAGCGGCAATCACAGCGCCATTGCGCTCCGTTCGCAGAACCGGAAAATACCCGTCAGCAGGTGGATCGCTCAGCCGGTTCCAGGTTTTTCCGGCGTCCGTTGACTCCAGCAGACCCTGCCGTTGCAGCGCAACGATCAAGGTTTTGCCGGTCCCCGCGACGGATTGAAACTGCAGATCGCGGATTTCTTCACGATTCCAATTGCGTCCCGCGTCATGGGAAACATAGAGCCCCATGTTCGTGGCCATGAAAAGATTCGTATCGTCCACGTCATAGAGCCGGAGGTTCCCTGCGGCCGCGAAGGCGATCGGGCGGGCTTCCCAATGAACGCCCGCGTCCGGCGAGTAGAGAAGGTTCTTCCCGGAAACCGCCCAGATCTGTGAACTGTCTGTCGAAGCTTCCATGGATTGCGCCGGCTGTTTGAGGTAGCTCTCTTTGCCTGCTGGCTTCCATGCCGCGCCTTTATCGTGGGAAACGAGCAGGCCGCCGCTTGTTGCAGCGAACCACGCATTTCCACTGAAGGCGAGGTCGTTCACCTGATAGGCAAGCAGGCGCGAAGTTGCCGGCTTCCTGTTTCTTGATGCTCTGGTCAGAGATGAGGAACCCTCCGAATCCAGCAGCCCTGTCTTGACCCATTTGCCCTCAGCCTCTTCGTATTTTTCAAGGCCGCCTTTGTTGACCGAAGCCCACCAGCCGGTTGGAGTAGCAAACACGTGCAGGATCTCGGCGCGCCGTAAGCCAGGTCCGAGGGTCGTCCAGGTAGCGCCTCCGTCTTTGGTAGCAAGGAAGGCGTTTGTGTCGTAGCTGAGGACCACAAGCGTGCGCTCCGGATGCTCGCGGTCCACGGCAATATCAAGAATGTGCTGGTGATGGAAGCCGTTGTTGGAAGCTGCGAATGTCGCTCCAGCGTTCTCGCTGATCTGCACGCCTTCGCGTTGCGTGCCGATGATCACTTTCTGGGGATTCTTCGGATCAATGATTAGCGCATTCACGACCCAGTCCACGGGTGTCACGCGCTTCCATTCAGCCCCTTCATTGGTCGTCTTCCAGAGCCCATTCGTTGTGGCAGCATAGAGTGTATTCGGGTCCGCGGGATCCTGCCGGATCATCTGCGTGCGGCGGTAAACGAAAGGAATTCCTCCGTAGCGTTTCCAATTCAATCCCGAATCCACGCTGTGGTAAATCCCGGAGCAGGCCGTGGCATGCACATTGGCAGGATTCGCGGGATCCACGATGATGTTCATCACGTCCGAATCGTCAATCATCCCCGCCTTAATCGAAACCCAATTTTTGCCGCCGTCGGTGGTTTTCCAGGGAAGGTGATACGTCCCCGCATAAATCACGTTTTCATCGTGCGGGTCAAACGCCACAGAATCAAAGTTGCGCAGGTCATCGTTACTCGTCGGAGTAATGCGCTCCCACGTCTTTCCGCTGTCTTTAGAGCGGTAAACGCCAGTCAGCGTGCCCGCCACGAGAGTACTGGGGTTCGTCGGGGCTTGCGCCAGCGCGCGAACGGTCTCCTTACTCAGCCCGATCAGGTGCCAGGTCCGGCCGGTGTCCGTGCTCTCATACACGCCTCCGCCGCCGGAATAGAGGGTCCAAGTGCTGGCAAAGAGACGGTTTGGATTGCGCGAATCCACGAGGACGTGGGTGACCACGTCGTCGTGGCCGGTTCCAATCCTGCTCAGGAGCTGCCAATGCCCGCCTTCATCGTTAGAGGTGAAGACATGACCATCAGAAGTACCCAAGTAGAGCTTCTGAGGATTGTGAGAGTCTGCCCCAAGGGAGATTACATCGCCCCCTGGAGGCCCGACTTGCCGCCAGGTTTGAGCGCAGGTCAGCGCTCCTGAAGCCAACACCAAAACCATAGCCCCAAACGATTTGCCACGGATCAGCATGCTTGTCTCCCAGAGCGCAGAAGCGCCCGCAGGGAACGAGTTTAGGGGTATGACGAAGGGAGGTCGCCTGTCCCAACGTCCAGATTTCGGGCAAGTTACTCACAGTAATAGTACTAACCTGGAAAGTTCTGGTACTTTTCAGTCAGCGCTTGGCGAAACGCAAGCAACTTCCCGGCCATCTAAGTGTTTGTAGTGTTGGGAATTGTAATATGCTCCCTTCGGCCGGTACCCGCCCGGCGGGACTGGTCCGGGAAACGGGGGTCATGATGAATAACTGGTCTTCATGGGTTCGCAAAGCGACAGTAGTCTTATCACTGGGATGCCTTTTGGCTGTTTTCTCTCCCTTGGCGCGTGCGGATGAGGGAGACCCTCCCACCCGCGTCGCTCGCATCAGCTATCTGAACGGCTCTGTATCCTTCGAGCCGACTGGCACCACGGATTGGGGGAATGCTGAACTGAATCGCCCCATGACCATCGGCGATAAGATTTGGGTGGACAAGGATTCCCGGGCTGAACTGCAGGCAGGGCAAGTAACAATCCGCCTCGATAGTATGACCTCGCTCTCCTTCTTGAATCTCGATCAGAACACCACCCAAATGCGGCTTGCCGAGGGCGTCATCAACTTTCGCGTGCGCGAATTGCGTGCCGATGACGTTGATGAAGTGGATGTGCCGAATTTGGCTTTCACGGTGAAGCAGGCCGGGGCGTTCCGGATTGATGTGAATGAAAACGGTGACGTCACTCAAATCACCGTAATTCGCGGCGAAGGAGTCGCCAGCGCAAACGGCCAGACCTACGACATTCAGGCAGGCCGACGAGCTATTTTCACGGGAGCGGATAATCCTCAATACCAGGTCGGTCCGGCGCCAGCGCCTGATGATTTCGATCAATGGGCCATGGACCGCGATCTACGCGAGGACAATTCCACTTCCGCACAATACGTTTCGAGAGATGTTCCTGGCTACGACGATTTGGACAACTACGGAACCTGGAGCGAGCAGCCTGACTACGGTGCGGTTTGGTATCCCTCGGATGTTTCGGCGGACTGGGCCCCTTACAGCGACGGATATTGGAACTGGGTAAGCCCTTGGGGATGGACTTGGGTTGACTACGAACCGTGGGGCTTCGCGCCATTCCACTATGGCCGCTGGTCGTATATCGGTGGCCGATGGGGTTGGTGCCCTGGACCCTATTATTCTTACCCCGTTTACGGCCCGGCATTTGTCGGATTCCTGGGTGGCGGCGGCTGGGGCGTGGGCTTTGGATTCGGCTGGGGAGGTGGCATCGGATGGTTCCCACTCGGATGGGGTGAACCCTTCCATCCCTGGTGGCGTTGCAGCCGCGGCTACATCAACATCATCAACATCCACAACACGCGGTTCCGCGGCGGACGTGGATTTGTAAACACTTCCGGCTTCCGCAATTTTAATTACGCATACGCTCACAATGCCCGCGCAGTCACTGTGGCTTCTCGCTCGACGTTTGTCGGCGGGAGGGCCATCAATCGCGGAGCGTATCACGTGACGGATGCCTCCCTGCGCGGAGCACAAGTCACAAACCGGACTAACTTCAGGCCGGGGCGCGAGAGCTATCTTGGTGCGCGAAGCATGCGCGGGAATATCGCCAAGCCGCCTGCGAGCATTCACAATCGCTCCGTGGTGGCAATGAACCGGCCCGCAAGCGCCGCTTCGCGGATGCCTGTTCGTACCATGGCGTCGTCAAACGTGCGCTCCGCGGAGCGCGGGTATAGCGGGCAAGCGGCGTCGCGGCCCGCCATAGGCAGGGCGGCAGAGACGGCCAACGCTGCAAATATCGGCCGGTTCAATCAAGAGCACAATTCATCTGCCATGACTTCTCGTCAGCGCGAGCTCGCTGCGGACAAGCCTCAATCCGCAATGCGTGGCGGCTCTTCCGCCAGAGGCCGTTCATCCTTTTATTCAGACTCTGGGGGATCGAGAAGCAGCAGTCGTGTATGGGCTGCACAGGGCAACACCACAGATCGGGGCCGCGCTCCTTCCGGTTTCGGGCGTAATGATTCGCCAGCATCCGGATTGCGGAACGCGCCCGCGCAGTCAAGCCGCATGATGCAATCGGATCGTCCGCCATGGGCTCGTGGTGAAGCATCGGGCGGCGTCAATTCGAGATCGAGCGCTTCGTACAATGGTGGCAGGTCGCAGCCATATAACAACGTTCGCGGTGGAGAGCGTTCTTACCAGCCTTCGCAGCGCAATTATAGTAATCGGGGTTCATCCGGCTACTATGGCGGCCGCAATTACCCTGCACCGCGGTCGTACAGCTCGCCGGGGCGATCTTATCCTTCCCGGTCGTACTCCGCTCCGCGCAGCTATAACTACTCTCAGCCCAGCCGGAGCTATTCCGCCCCAGGTCGTAGCTATTCGGCGCCCAGCAGAAGCTACTCTGCGCCTAGCCGGGGCTATTCCGGTGGCGGCTTCCATGGTGGAGGCGGTGGTGGCGGCTCTCACGGCGGCGGAGGCGGCGGCTCGCACAGTGGTGGCGGCTCTCATGGCGGTGGCGGTTCGCACGGACGCCACTAATTATCGTTGACTCTGCCTTCCGAAGGTCCGTTCCTATCGTGGAACGGGCCTTCGTCGTTTTTCCACCGAGCTTGCTCTCCTCTGCGCAGGCTTAACGATTCCACTGCATGCGGCGACGATGGGCGGGGTCCTCTCGAAATGGACACACGTTCCCCAGGGGAGTACAACTCTGCCGCTTGCGGCGTGTTATACGAGTAGTAGCAGACGCGCTCCGGGGTCAGACCCGCAGAATTTGCAAGCCACCCAAGGTTGCCCGCCAAGGCGCGTAACGAGGATTCCTGCAAGATTCGGGAACTTGCGAAGAGCGGATTCCGTGAACGGATAGGCCGGGGAAGAATTTCAGGAGAGCGGCGATGAAGACCAATAGATTTCGTTGGGCGACTTTGTTGAGTGCGCTGGGGATTCTGGCGCTCATTGGCCCGCAAATCGCGTCCGCCGACGACGCCGATCCACCTTCTCGTGTCGCCAGGCTCAGTTATACAAGCGGAGCAGTCTCATTCAGCCCGGCGGGGACAGACGATTGGGTTACGCCCGAACTCAATCGGCCGATCACCATCGGGGACAAGCTTTGGACCGACAAGGACTCGCGAGCTGAACTGGGGCTCGGCAACGCTTTCATCCGGCTCGACAGCCAAACAGGATTTTCCTTCCTGAATCTCGACGATCAGACGACGCAAATCCGCATCACCGAAGGCACCATCAACGTGCGTGTGAAGGATCTGGGAGAGAACGAGATCTTTGAAGTGGACACCCCCAACCTTGCATTTACCATCCAGCATCCCGGCTCGTACACCCTCAACGTAAATGAGAACGGCGATGTCACGACGATTGATGTTCGCGATGGGCAGGGCGAGGTCACGGGCGGCGGAACTACGTATTCGCTTCAAGCGGGAGAGTCCGACGCCTTCACAGGTACGGATCAGATCGCGGAAAATACCGGCAGCCTTCCCCCTGACGATGATTTCGATACCTGGTGTGCGGACC
>DATJAD010000138.1:0-49575 GCA_035516615.1 Candidatus Acidiferrum sp. | reverse complement strand
TTCATTGAAAGTCGTCTATGCTTACGCTCGCGTTCATTCCCGGACGCAACCCGCCGTGGGCCCCCGTGATTTCGGCGAGTACTTCAATCGTGCCGCTGGCCGGATCGACTACGGGGCTGACCTCGATCACGCGGACGGTGTGCTTCTCGGCCGGAACATCCGGCGAACTCAATGTAAATTCCTGGCCATATTTCACCTGTCCCACGAAGCGTTCCGGGAGCGTAAAGCGTATGCGCAAAGGAGCTTCGGCAGTTACCCAAAACATACGGTCTCCCTTCGCGACGGACTGCCCTGCGCGCACGTAACGCCGCGCCACCAGGCCATCGAAGGGAGCAACAACACGGGTTTTCTCGAGTTCCAGTTCGAGCGATTGTTCCTCGTCTTTCGAGTTGTTCAGCAGTTCCTGGACTCTGAGGATGTCCCACTTGTCGGATTCGGCTTTGTATTGGGCGTGCTGCAGCTGCTCCTCCGAGATGAGCTTCTCTTTCCACAGCCTCTGCGCGCGGCCGTAATCCGCTTCCAGGACTTTGGCCTCCGCCTCCCAATTCTTCAGATCCGCCGCAATACTGCGTGTTTTGGCCTGCGCCGCTTCCAGATTCGCAGCAAGCTGACGGTCGTCCAGCTGCGCGAGCAGCATGCCTGCGTGCACGCGAGTTCCCGCATCCGCGCTGATGTTCACAATGATTCCGTCGCGCTGCGCGGTTACGTCCACTTGATGTTCAACGATGAGCGGCCCGGAAACGGTGAAGAATCGCCTGGGCTTCGGTAGCGCCGGTGAAGCGACTCTGGCCTCGGTGTGCACGGGAGCATCCGCTGCGGCAGTCTCCGTTCTGTCTTCGCTGCAGCCGATCACAAGCAACGCTGCGCTCAAACAAGCCATGAGGAGGTGTTTCGTTTGGAGTTCCATGTGTTTCGTCCTCACCATCCGAACCAATTCCACAACCGGGAATAAAGCCACACGACGGGCCGCCGGAAGAGCACGTAACCCGCCGGGCGCCAGCCCGCTGAGACCTTCCCACGCCCCTCCATTCCCGTGCGCAACGCTCCGTCGGGATTTGGTACCAGCACGCGCGCGAAAAGAACAATGGAATCACCCTCCGCCACAGCCTTGGGGCTTACCACGGCGACTTCTCCGTGAAAGGTGCGCATCGCGTAGCTGTTCAGCTTTACAGCCGCCTGCGATCCCGTTCGCAGGAGCCCCGCATCGGCTTCATCCACCGCGACGTCCACAAAGGCGCTGGAAGTGTCCACGACTTCGGCAAAGCTCTGGCCATCCTCCAGGTGGCGTCCTGCAAAATTTTCCACGTGGGGCGTGGCCACCACGCCGTCAATCGGAGAGCGTAGCTCGGTTTTGCTCAACATCTCCTTTGCCCGTGCCACTTCGGCTTTCCAGTAGTCGGCTTGTACCCGCTGCATTCCCGCTTCGCTGCCGTCGCTCGACGCCAGAGATCGATTCATTTTCAGAAGGGCAGACTGATACTTGGCTTCGGCTTCCGCCAGGGCCGAGGTATAGTCCCACGCCTCCATTTCCGCCAGAACCTGTCCGCCCGCGACTCTCTCTCCCTCATGTACAAATACCTTTCCCACAACTCCTTCGAATTCCGGCTGCACCTGGACGCGCCGCAGCGGCGCCACCACCGCGTCACCTTCCACTCGCATGGGCAGCGGAAAGATCACTAGAAATAGGACGAAGGCCGCCACCAGCGACAAAATCACCGCCCTGCGCTTCTTTTCCATGGCCATGAACTTGCGTTTGCGCGCAAGCACCGGCTCCAGCACGCTGATGAAAGGAACTTCCTTGTACATTTGCGCGTTGCGCAGCGCTACAGTGGCTTGCCCAGCCAGCACTTGCAGAATCTCGATATGCGCGGGACCCAGAAAATCCGGGTCGCAGCTCTCCATCCCTAAAAGGCCGACCCGCCCCGTATCGTCATTGAGCGGCATGGCGTAAAATCCCCGGACTCCCGTTTCCTCAAAGTACCTGCGGAACTTCGCGCGCGTTTCTTCCCGGGAAGAATCAATCTCGTCTCCGTGCTGACGCACATGCACGATTTCTTCGGATAGGGCCGCCCACTGAAGGATTTCATTCAGGGGCGCGATCTCCGGCGCATCCAAGTTCAGTTGAGTAACGCCGCTCACCGCGCTCAGCTTGAATTTGCCGCGCTGCTCGAGGACAATCGCCGCCCGTTCGTAGGGAATTACCGCCTGCGGCGCATTTACGATGGTTTGGAGCATGCGTTCCAGATTGAGCGTGGAGGTGATTTCATGGCTTACGGTAACCAGCGTCTCCAGAATTTCGACTTTGCGCTCCGCCAGAAGCAAGCTCGCGTTGTGCAGCGCGGTGGATGCCGTTTCCGTTACGCTCGTCAGCGCGAACAGGTCATCCTCATCGAACGGCGTGCCATCCTTCTTGTTCACTGCCTCGATCACTCCTACCAACGATTCTCGGTCTATGATCGGAACCGTGAGCAGCGATACTACCGCGCCTCCCTCATGTCCCGAATTCCGCGCGCGCAATCGTTCGTCGTTCTCGTCGTCAATCAGCACGGCTTCGCCGTTATTTGAAACGTCGCCGGCTACGCCACCGCCCGGCAGCTGCGTTGCTCCCTCAGCACAGGTGGCGTCGTAGCCGGATTGGTGCATCAGCTGGATGCTCTCGTCGGGATTCACTAGCCAGACATTGATGGCCTCGCATTCCATGATTTCGCGAAACTTCGAGCCGATGAGCGGCAGCAGCTGATCCATTTCCAAAGTTGACGCAAAGACTTTTTCCAGATCGTAGAGTTGCGTGAGGCGGCTGATCGAGCTCAGACCTTCGTGTCGTTCCTTTTCGTATTTTTCCGCCCCGGCCAGCGCCGCGGTAGCGATATTCGCGACAGGCAATAGCGCCTCAAGCTGTTCCCCGCTGATGGGCTTCTCAAAGGACAGAATCTCGATTGCACCCGCAAGAGCTTCGCCCGCAACCAGGGGCAAGTAGGCAAGCGATAGCAGCGTGCGGCGGATATCCAGATGAGCGTATTTCTCGCGTTGCAGCCCTGTTCCTGAATAAATGAAGGCTTTCTTCCCCGATCGCAATTCCCCCAGCGTGCCTGAGCTTGCCGGAATCCCTCTCGAATTTACGGAAACTTCGCCGTGACTTCCCTTGGGGATCCATTCTTCAACGCCATTTGAAACAGAGAGAATATAGGTATTGACCGCAGAGCCGGGCAGAGGCTGGGCAACTTCGCGTGAGATCATCCGCGCTCGAGGAATGAGTTCCTGCTCAGAGAGCAGACGAGCAGAAAACTCGCTCAGGGCGCTTGCCGGCATTGACTCCGGATCAGTCATGGTGAGAAGAACTCGGTCATACCCAAGGCTCGTGCGCCGAGGAATCCCTCATCTCTTGCAAAATTGCCGCGGTTCTTCTAAGTTGAGCGCGCACTGTAGCAGACGGAGCGGCAACCCGCAAGTATTCGCATGCCCTGCGGCGCCTTCAGGGAGGACCCACCGGTGGATATCGAAGTCCGCACGCAGTCGAACGTCAAGATCGTGAAGCTGCAGGGGAAGCTCGTTCTAGGAGCGGCTCTGGATCGCACCAGCGCCACTCTGACGGATTTGCTGGATGCCGGTGAAACCCGGTTCGTTCTTGATCTGCAGGATGTTCCCATGATTGACTCGAGTGGCATCGGCCTTCTGGTCCGTTACCTGACAACTTCCAAGCAGCGAGGAGGCTCGCTCAAGCTGCTGAATCCCTCCAAATTCGCCCTGCAGACACTCAAGCTCGTCCGCGTGCTCAGCCTCTTCGAGGTTTTCGACGATCAGCAGATAGCCGCAACCTCTTTCGAGTAAAGGAAATTCTTGGGTGCTGCTTCCGTCGCCGGATCCCGACCATTCCCGCTGAGGCCACCACAAAATCGTTCATGCGTTCCTGCATGCAGCCCCAATTCAACTCGCGGGCTACACACTCTTGAGCTTGCCTGCACAAAATCTGGCCCTGAGCTTTCGTGTGCCCTGGATCGGCCAGAATCCGCGGCCAGGAGATCCAAAACCTAAAGGCCGGGCCGCTTCTGGAGAGGTCGTGACGGATCGCCTGAAATCGTTTCGTTGGTTGGCAGGTGCCGATTGCAGTTTGGACAGAACTCGAGGCTTTTCAGGTCCATGCGCTCGACGCTGTGAGTGGATGCCATCACGCAGCGCCAATCAGGGCAGTGTCGAAGTCCCAGGGTGTGCCCCAGCTCATGCGCTGCGACTTTCAACAGCCTTTCCCTCTCCAGCGCCAGGTTCGGCGGAAGTCCGTAAAACTCTTCTCTCAAACGATGCAGGGAAACAATTGCGCAGTGCCCAGAAAGCTGCGCCTCTCCAAAGACGAATGTAAGAATGGGAACAAAAAGGTCCGCTTCACTGATTCCCACAAGATGTCTGTTGGCCTCGGGATTTCGCGTTGCGAGTTGCTGCAATAACGCGGTCGAGTAGTACTGCCCTCGCGCGGCGTTGTAGGCGAATTCCCCCTCCAGTGAGTCCCGCTCAACCCGGCATGATATGTGGAAAATGCCAGCCAATCCCGCTGCTAGTTCATCGAGTTCTTCCACCCGCACGAGGCCATTCCCCTGGCGCGGCGCTGCCCGGGACACATTAACCCGGATCAGGGAGATCGCGTTCATTCGTCTGCCGCGGATTGGCGCTTCAGGCCGTAATGCTTGAGCTTGCCGTAGAGAGTTGTGCGGTCAATATCCAGAATGCGCGCCGCCCGGGAAAGATTTCCGCCCGTTTCCTCCAGGATTTTTATAATGTACTTGCGCTCGATGTCCTCGAGCCTTTCGCCTTCCGCCGAAGCTGCCGGAGAGGCCACCGCGATCGGAAGATTTCCCGCCTCAATCGTCGCACCGCTGTTCATCACCATGGCGCGCTCGATGGCATTCTCCAGTTCGCGAACATTTCCCGGCCATTGGTAGCCGGCTAGAACGCGCATGGCCTCCTCGGAAATGCGAGGCGCCGGCCGATTCATAGCCGCCCCGTATTTTTCCGCAAAGTGAATCGCCAGCAGGGGAATATCCTCCCGCCGCTCGCGCAATGCCGGCAGGTGTATTTGCACCACATTCAGCCGGTAATACAAGTCCAATCGAAAAGCTCCTTCCTTGACCATGGCTTCCAAGTTGCGGTTGGTGGCCGTAATACATCGAAAATCCAGCTTGATCGGCTGCGTTCCGCCTACCCGAGTGATTTCTTTCTCCTGAAGGACTCGCAGAAGATCCGTCTGCGTCTTCAAGCTGATGTCACCGATCTCGTCCAGGAAAACAGTGCCGCCTTCCGCAACTTCAAATTTCCCTTTGCGGCGCGCCTGTGCGCCGGTAAACGCGCCTCGCTCGTGGCCAAACAATTCGCTTTCTAGGAGCGATTCGGAAAGCGCTCCGCAGTGAATCGCTACTAGAGGCATGTTTCTCCGCGGGCTTGCCGCGTGAATTGCCCGCGCGACGACTTCTTTTCCCGTGCCGCTCTCTCCAGTGATGAGAACTGTCGAGTCGCTCGGCGCCACCACCTCGATCATCTCCCAAACTCGCCTCATCGCCGGGCTCTCCCCGATCAGCTCCGCTTTGGGAGAGACATCGCGCAATTGTTCCTGCAAGCGCACAACTTCGCGCTGCGCCCGGTGATGTTCGATCGCATGCGACACCGTATTTAGCAGGTCGTCCGGGTCAAAAGGCTTGGTAATGTAGTCATACGCTCCCGCCTTCAGGGCCTGCACGGCCGTTTCCACGGACGCATAGCCCGTCATCACGATCACGATCAGATCGGGATCAATTTCTTTCAAATGCCGCTGCAGTTCCATCCCATCCATTCCCGGCATCTTGATGTCCAGTAGAGCCACATCCCATTCGCCCGGCCGAACGGCCGCCAACGTTTCGTTTGCATTCGCGTAGCTCTTGATCTGGTAGCCTTCGTTGGAAAACCATTTGGCGAGAGAATCTCGGACCACGGTCTCATCGTCCACGATCAAGATTCGCCCAGCCCTCACTGCCACGCCCTGGTTCATGTGGCTCTCCTTCCACCCACCGGCGTCTCCGCTTGCGCCACATCGTGCGATTCCACCGGCAGCTTCACCAGAAACGTTGTTCCGCTGCTCCCGGTGGACTCCACCAAAATTGCACCCCCGTGCTGTTCGAGAATGCTGTGCGCTACTGCCAGGCCAAGCCCCGTGCCTTGACGGTCCTGCTTGGTGGTGAAGAACGGCTCAAAAATATGTTCTTGCGCTTCCGCCGCGATTCCTTCGCCCGTGTCCTTCACGCGAAGCTCCACCCCTCCACCAACTTCGCACGCTTCGATTTTCAACCGGCCTCCGGAAGGCATTGCTTCCACCGCGTTTACCAGCAACGCCAAAATCACCTGCCGGATCTGATCGGGATCGCAACGCAAGGAAGGGAGCGGCTTCTCGAAATTCAGATCCACGGCGACACCCTGCAAACTTGCGCGATGCTGGATCAGTGAAAGTGCATCTGAAACCAGAACGCGGAGATCGGCCGGCTTTCGGTTCGGTGAATTCTGCCGCGCAAACGTCAGCAGGCTCCGCATCAGATTTCCACAGCGCTGGCTCTCGCGCTCGATGATCCGCAGGTTTTCGTTCATCTCTTCCTTGTTTGCGCCGCTTGCCGCGCACTTCTCCAGGTTTTTTTGCGTCAACCGCGCGTACATGAGAATTCCGGCCAGAGGATTGTTTACCTCATGCGCCACCGCCGCCGCGAGCTTGCCGAGCGAAGCCATCTTCTCGCGCGTCACAAGGACGGCTTGCGCCCGCTCCACCTTCATCGTCTCTTCCTGGACGCGCGCTTCGAGCGTGCGCCCCCAGTCGGTAATCTCTCTTCGCGCCGACGCGAGCGACTCCGCCATGGTGTTGAATGACTCCGCCATTTCGCCTAATTCATCTCTCGAACGTACCGGCAAGCGGTGCGCCAAATCTCCCTGCGCCACCTTGTGAATTCCTCCCATCACTTCCCTCAATGGCCGGCCCACGACCGTCCACACGAACACCGCGCTGATCAACGAAAGGATGACGATGGCCACTCCTGTGAACTCCGCCATTTCCGCCTGCTGTTCCGCCAACTGTTCGTCCACGGGCGAAAGAGAAAGATCCGTGTCAATCACTCCGAGAATCGTGCGGTCGGCGGGATGCGCGTGGCAGGCCGCGTTCGAACAAGCTGGTTCGTTTTCGATGGGCCGGATCACGCCCAGCACACGCTGCCCTTTGCCGTCCGTGAAAATCCGAGCGCGATCCGGCCTTTGCAATTTGCGCAGAGGTTCGCCCTGCGCGTGGCAGCCGTAGCACGCTTCGGCCCGCTTGTTTACCAGCGTATGTGTCTCTTCAGGCTTGGTGGAAAAACTGATGCGCCCTTCCTGATTGAAGATGCGCACGCCACGAATCCCCGGCTGGGTCCCAATCTCGGTAATCATGTGATAGAGCGCTTCGCGGTCGTTCCGCAGCATTTGGTAGCGCGTGCTGCGCTGAATGACGTCCCCAATGCGGTCCGCGCTCTGCAGGATGACCTGTTCCGAGTTGCGCCGCTGCAACCGAAGACTAAGGTAGCCAAATATCGAAAACAGACCAACGATGCCAGCCACCAAAAGCACGGCCAGCTTCGGTGCCAGGCCCACGCGGAGCCTTTTGAGGCGCCCTGGCTCCTCGATCATGGCTTAGTCTCCCGGCGCCGGCGCGAGCACGTTTCCTGTTCGCGGACGCCTCGTTGTCTCCTCGGAAAAGATCGGCAGGTTTTTCGCGGCAAAACGGAAGATCGCGAACCCGAGCGCCACAATCATCAGCGTGACGCTGATTTCGGTCCATTTTGGAATGTACGAAGTTCCCGAGGCCGCCTCGATTCCCGTGATGCTCACGTTCAAGCGGTTAGCCACAAATCCGAACAGCACGAGCACAGAACATCCGTACAGCGCCGACGCGCTCTCATACACGCGCTTTCGGAAGAGCAATACCATTGGCACCACAAACAACGCCATTTCCAACAGGAAAAGATACGTCTCGGTCCGCGCCCGGAGCAGCAGTGGGAGTGCACCGCGATGCAATAAATCCAAGAATCTCATCGTCAGGAACGTTGCCAACAAGACAGCCAGTACTCTCCCCATGCTGCCCAGCAAGGGGAGTTCCAAATGTTTCCCGAACGCCTTGCTACTTTGCCAGGACTCAAAAATCGTCATGGCCAGCCCAGCGCATAACGCTGACACAAAGAAGAACAGTGGCAGCAGTGGCGTGTACCACAGCGGATACAACTTTTCCGGTACGATCAGGTACAAGCTGCCAAGCGAGGATTGGTGCAGGGTGGAAAGAATCACACCGAGAATGACGAGTGGAATGGAAACCGCTTTCAGAACGCGCAGTAGCCTCGTCAATCCGAACCGCTCCAGCACCACAGGCGCAAATTCCAGGGCCAGCACGGTTGTGTATAACGTCACGCACCACGCCACTTCGAACATCACGGAGTGCGGATTCCACATCACCAGCGGATGCCAAATGCGGTAAGGCCGTCCCAGGTCCAGCAGCAGCGCCAGGATGACCAGTCCGTACCCAAGGAACGCCGTCAGAATCGTCGCCCGCAAGATCGGTTTGTAGCGCTCGATATTGAAAATGTAAACGGCGGCTGCCAGCGTAAATCCTCCCGCGGCAAGCCCCACTCCGCAGAGCACGTCAAATCCGATCCACAATCCCCACGGAAACTGGTCACTCAGATTCGTCGAGCCGCCCAGTCCCTTCGTGTAACGCAGGTATGTCGCGACGATCCCCGCCGCTACTACCGCGTAAAACACTACCCGCCAGAATGTCAGCCGCGCCCATTGCCGTTTTTCGGCCATTTCTCCTCCTTCTCCGCGCGTTCCGCTGCGGCCACTTCCTGCCGCCGATGACTTAACCACCAGATTCCACCGAGCAGCACTCCCATCGTCGTCACCAGCCCCGGAATTTCTGAAAGCACGCCCCAGGTGAGCATTGGCAATGGGGCCCTGGGCAAATCCTCACGCACTCCCAATTGAGGGAACTGAATCGCCGCGAGCATCAGCACGGAAGTGCCGCCGACCTCCTCGATTCCAAAAATGTGCTGGTAATACTGGTTTGGATTCGCGCTGATCCGCTGCTTCGCCTCTGCAATCAGGGCATCCCGCTCGCCGAATTTCGTCGCGCCAGTGGGGCAAACTTCCGCGCATGCCGTAGGCAAACCCGCAGCCAGCCGGGTCGCGCACATCGTGCATTTCTTCACGGTCGGCAGCCGCTTATTCCATTCATACGCCGGTACTTGGAACGGGCATGCCATCATGCAGTAGCGGCAACCGATGCATTTGTCCGCGTCGTACGTTACCGGTCCGTCGGCACTTTTTTGCAGCGCCGCCACGGGACATGCGGATACGCATGACGGCGAAAGACAGTTCATGCAAATTCTTCGCATGAATTTGTCTCCATGCGTTGTGATCGCCGTCACTTTATGCGCCGAAAGCTTCTCTTCCTTTGCAATGGCGTCGTTGTAGGGAAGGCCGTTGTACTTCGCGCAGGCCTCTTCGCACATCCTGCAGCCGATGCACATCGTACTGTCGTAGAGAAGCGCCTTGCTCATGGTGTGGTCCTGCCTTTCTCAGCCGGGCCTTTTCGGTAAGCACACGATTCCCGATTCGTCTTGCCCCTCTTGAGGGGCAATTCCTCAGCCAGCGCCGAGCTCCGGTTTTGCCCCCAAGTGGTTTGTTTTGAACAGGCGGCTTCTCAACCGTTTCTCATAAATGCGCGTTTTTTCACTCTCTGTGGGATTTTCCAACTAACGCTCTTTGCGCAAACGTCGAGGAATACGACAAGAAGGGCCGGATTTCTCCGGCCCCTCTCTGCCGCTTTTTCTTCCCTGTTTACTCGGTCTGCAGGATTTCTTCCGCCAGCTCTTTCCAGGTTGCCGCAGGCAATGCCGCCGTCAGGTCTCTCACAGGCTCCCCACCCTCTGCCATCACCGCCCCTGCCAGTTGCGGCTGCCGCATATACAGCCGGTCCACCGCTTCCTGGATCCACGCCCGCACTATCTTCTTCGGCATGAAATTGCGCTGCACACTTTCTTCGTCGGGCACGTGGACTGTCATCAGCCAGCCCTCGCCATAAGGATCGTTGTGCAGCTTCTTGGGATTCGCCAGCAGCTCTTGGTTGACTTCTAGGACTTCCCCTTCGACGGGAGAATTCATCTCCACTTTTTGTCCGTCGCGGAAGAAGGACATCACACGTTGCCCTTGGCGGATCCAGCGGCCGGGCGTCGGAAGCTGAATCTTGTCCACCGGGCCAAGCACCGTGGCTGCAATGTCATCCACGCCCACGCGCGCGAGGTTTCGCCGCTCGCTCATTACCCACCCATGCCCGGGGTGATAGCGCAAATTTTTCGGGATGCGGAATCCGCCAACATGTTGCGGTTCTTCCGCCGCCATTGCGGGAATGGCCTCTTTCCCCATTGCTGGCGCAACGACCGGTTCTTCGCCGCGTTGCCGCGTGCGCACGTAATCAATCGTCACAAAAATCGCGAACATCAAAAGCACAAGGAGGACGCTCATGGTGGTTCTCCTTTCTTCGCTCTCTCACAAGCTCCACACTCTATTAAGGCAAGACAGACGCCACACTTCGTCAAACAGGCGCGCGCAGCGGTCGCGCACAAGAGCTTGAAATCAAGGAACTTGCGAACCTCTACGAATCTGTCAAAGGTAAACCTCGTTCATCCCTCGTAGGAATTCACCACGCCCTGTCGTTAGGTTTTTCGTCAAATCAACTGAGGCCCCACCATTTCAACGACTTCCGCGCCGTTGGTTTTCGCAACATTGTGTGTGCAGTTTCTCGACGCTTCGCGCGATCCTCCGCGTAGGCTGAACCCTGCTAAGTGTCTTTTCTCTGAAAGTGGCGTTCGAACAAAGAGGAGAAGTCAGGCTATTTGGCATGCGCGGAGATCACAGGGAAATTTCCGGCTGGCAGCAGGAGAATTCCTCTTAGCTTCCACTCAGGAAGACGTTCATTGTTCAAGACCAAAGTGGTGCCCGGGGTCACAGTCGAACTCACACCAGGAGAAATCCCCTTCACGTTCTAAGTTTCGTCGGTGGATGCTGCGGGTTGCAGAGAGCCCTCCGGGAGACGACCCGAGAGCGTCTTACGTCGGTTTGCCATCTAAATCCCTCACGCTGCTTCCGCAACTCTTCTTGCGGCAAACCGGGTGACCATAGGTTCTGCGAGCTTTTTATAATCTTCCCATGCCAACTGGATCAGTTCGCGGTGGGAGCCCGCGTTGAAGGCAATTTCTCTGTCCTGCTCCAGGCTTTCGTCGGCATAGACGTCCATGCCGTAGAGATTTCCAAAGGGAGGCATCGCACCGGGTTCACACTCGGGAAACCGGTCGTTGAACTCCGATTCGAAGGCGAGCTCCACGGTCTCTGCCTTGGTGGCCTTCTTAAGCAACCTGAGATCCGCGTGAAACGAAGCAGGAAGCACGGCCATGGCCAATTTGCCGTCAATTTTGACGATAAGCGTTTTCGCGAGGTCCTTCCCCGGAATATGAGCGAGCTTGGCAATTCCCTGAGCTGTGTAAGCCAGCGAGTGAGAAATCACAATGTACTTGACGCTGTGTTTGTCCAGATACTCTCTTAAACTTGTGAGTGGCATATTGACCTCCCTATTCAGCCAAGTTTCTCCTCTCAGGACGACCAAGTTGCCTTGAGGAATTTCCTGCTGCTGAGCTTTTCTCGATCTACCGAGTATGGCCATGGGACGTTCTCGCCATACACCATCTTCGTGATACTTCAAGGTGTATATATGAAGCAAACGCCAGCCGTCCAGGAGGAAGCGGTTCACCTCCTCGCGACCGCGAACCTCCAGGTTATGCCCGGTAAGCTCCTCGACATCGAGTTGCCATAGCGGTCGAGCCTCGAGCAGTCGGTACGGCACCTCTCCGAATTCTTCCTCTCTGTGACGGTTTCTTCCAGCCATATCCTTCTCATCTCTCGCCGGCCACGATTTGAGTCGAGCCGCAAGCAGCAAATCCGTTCAGATGCGAGGCGACTAGGTCACGGCCTTGGGGGAGCGCAGAAGTCGAAGACCCGCGATCGAATGCCTGGGCAGCAAGACTCCATACAATCTCCCTGTGCTTCAGAGGCTCATAACTTGCGAGGGTATGCAGTGATCTGTGTCGCACGGATTTGTGATCCGAGGCACTCCTGCGCGCCCCTGTAATGCGGCAAGTGTCTACAGGCAGCCATTCGCGGTCATCGGAAGCCATCTCATAAGTACCCGGATGTCTTCTAAACGAAAGTACACGCAGAATGAGAGCCTGGAAACCTAGCCAAATCATTAGATTTCGAGGGTCGCCAGCACAAAGACTCCTTGGCTTTCCTGCCACAAGGTCATTTATGAGGTGCCTTCCAGTTTCGATAATGACGCACTGGGCCATTTCTGGCGCATCTTGCCTCGCTATCCGGTGCCCACAGTGATGTCAATCACTGCGGAGAGGGAAGAACAAAAATGAGAATTGCAACGGGCCAAGTATTAGGGCGCTTCAGGTTAATAGCAAGGGCTTAGAGATCACGAGACTCCTTTCCGAGGATACTTAGCCATGATAGCTGCATCCGAATTGTTCGAGGGGATGGTCCTCCGCATCGAAGGACAAATTTACAAAGTCATCGAAGTGGAGGCGAAGGCGGGAGCCGCCAAGATGGGCGGCGTGGTGAAAACGAAGCTGATCAATGTGCGAACGGGCCATGCATGGTCACCGCACTTCCGCCCCCACGAGCGGCTTGAAGAGTTGGAACTTGACCGGCGTTTGATGGAGTTTCTCTATTTTGAAGAAGAGAACTGTATTTTTATGCGTTCGGACACGTTCGAGCAAGTTGCGGTGCCCAAAAGTGTGCTAGGCCCAGAGGAAAAATTCTTGGAACCTGGGATGCAATTGCACGTCGATTTTTTTGAGGGTGAGCCACTCCGGGTGGCCTTTCCTGACGTGATCGAGGTTCGAGTGGCCGAAACAGCCCCGCCCGAGCACGCACAGCAGGACACCGCCTGGAAAGATGCCAAGCTTGAGAACGGGCTAAACCTTCAAATACCTATGTTTGTCGGCCCCGGCGAAGTCGTGCGTGTTGATGTGAAGACAGGTCATTACCTGGAACGAGTGCGGGGCGAACGCAAGCGAGGCGCGTAGAAGTCGCGCCACACGAGTTAAGGACTGGAGGAACCATGCTGGAAATCAAAGCCGTACGCATGGAATTTCCTGGAGATGCGAACATCATCGTCGGCCAATCCCACTTCATCAAGACCGTGGAAGATTTGTACGAAGCAGTTTCCACGACCGCACCCCAAGCCAAGTTTGGTCTGGCGTTCAACGAAAGCTCGGGAGCATGCTTGACTCGGTCTGAAGGAAACGACCTGGCGCTTCGTGAGTTTGCCGCGCGCAATGCCCAGGTATTGGCGTGCGGCCACACGTTCGTGCTCGTGCTGCAGAACGCTTATCCCATCAACATACTAAACGCCATTCGCAACGTTCCCGAAGTGTGTTCGATTTTCTGCGCGACGGCCAATCCTGTGGAAATCGTCGTAGCTCAAAGCGAGCAGGGCCGCGGCGTGCTGGGAGTGATTGACGGCAATTCTCCCAAGGGCGTCGAAGCAGAGCCAGATATTGCCTGGCGTCACGATCTCTTGCGTAAGATTGGCTACAAGCGGTAGTGGATGGCGGGAAAATGCCTGGTGAATGAGGTTCGGACCGCACCGGTTTCCTGGACACATGGGTAGACGGCTGGCCAGAATTGCAAGTTCCATCCTGCCGCCGTCCGGCTCGTGAAGGCAATTAGATTGTGCAATGGGATGGCGGGTATGACGCAAAAGGGAGGTTTGGCTCCCGAGGTTTTGTACAACCTGTGCGACCCTGCACATCTGCCCTTTCCAACGACTGCTGAGTTGGAAGATCTCGGCGAGATTCTGGGGCAGGAACGGGCGATTGAAGCTGTGGAATTTGGATTGCGCATGCAAAGACAGGGAATCAACCTGTTTCTGTTCGGCCCCGTGGGTACAGGCGAGTATCCCGCCGGTAGTTTGTGCCTCAATCGTTGTCTCGCCGGACAATTGGATGGAGCCGTTCAGCGGCATCTACTTCGACCGTCTGTTGGATCTTTATTCTTTCTCGAAGAATCTCTACACACAAATAATTCAACTTATCTCCACATTGACGATTGAGACGATTCTCTTTTTCTCGATGACTGACCCTGGCGTAGCCTCGTTGGCTCTTTCTTTACCCTCACTCCTTGCCATCTTTTGGCAGAGTGTCCTTGCGGTTTCCAGTTGACGTTTGATTTCATAAATCCTCCCTCCTGCATCAGCGAAATTGAAGAACTCTAGTCTCCTCTCCGCACAAGGTCTCTTCTGGCGATTGGACTGCCGTCCCGCAAGCGCTTTAGCCCAATCTAAGCTTGGCTCGGAAGCAGGAAACCCTCCTTCCAAAGCGCAGATCTCGAATGTTTTGGGAAGATTGGGCGAGAAGTCCTTCTAAAACCGCGGGACCGGCATGGAAGAACCCCTTGCCGATCATCCTCTAAAACGAAGCCTAGTCTCATGCGAAGCTCAAGTCAATCGCGGTTGACGGCATCGTCCGGAATGGAACGAATTTCAGAAAATTTCTAGGCCCTTTTCTCTTCCCATTGCCGACTTCCCGTCGGAGCTCTGCACGCGTCTCCTTTGCCCTCTGCTTTTGCATTCAGCAAGCTGGGTTCAAGCACTCCGCAAACCGCCGGTCATTTGTCATTAACCGGGTGTGATCGGGCGCACAGACAGGGAACCGCGATGGCAGGAGATTTTCCTTGAAGCGTAGGGTAGGTGGCGTTGGCAAGTCCCGTGGTCTGTGGAAAGGCTTTGCGCGGGACGCCAGTGGGGCCTGACTATGTGCGCTGCTTACAATGAAAAGGGCAGTCTGGGCAAATCGTGAGTGCGAAAGCCGCTCACGGAGGTGGGCAATGGAACTGACACTCACCCCCGAGGAAAAGGACCTTCTATTGAGTATCCTTGAGCAACAGCATCAAAGGATCTTGAAAGAAATTTGGCACACACATCACCGCGAATTCAAGGCAGCTTTGCGTGAGGATGAGAAGCTGATTGAGACCGTCTTGACCCGCTTGCGCGAAGCGCCAATACAGCAGGTAGTTGGTTGATTGAACTCCCGTTTGGACAGGACTCGCGCGGGTGCGTTATGAGTTTTGAGGAAATCGAACACACGGCAGACCGGGCCTTTCGCGTCAAGGGCCGTGACCTTGGAGACCTGTTGGTGAATGCTGCCCGGGCGATGCACGCACTGGAGGGAGTTCGCTTCGCAGAGGGGAAATCTGGGACGTTGGATCTGGAGGTAGACGGCATTGATGCGGAGTCATTGCTGGTCAACTGGCTGAATGAGATCTTGTATCTCGAGCAGAAGCATCAGCTAGTCTGCGGGAATTTTCAAAGTTATGAGCTTAGCGGTTATCGTGTCCGCGCACGAGTGCAAACCCACCAGCGCAGCAACTATCAGGCAGACATCAAAGCCGTGACCTTTCACAATTTGAAGATACATAAGACTCCGGAAGGTCTTGAAGCGGAAGTCGTGGTCGACGTGTAGCCAGTTTTTGCATGGGCACGTGGCATTCATGCTCAGCAAACAGAATTTCATCCGGGCGAGCGAGTATGTCTGGGAGATCCCGCAGACATTTCGCCGCGATATGCGTGTTCCCGCGCGCCTCTATGCCGATGAAGAGCTGCTGGACGCAGCCCTGACGGATAATTCGCTGCCGCAACTCGTCAACACAGCAACGCTGCCCGGGGTAATCGGACATGCAATCGCGATGCCCGACATTCACCAGGGATATGGTTTCCCGATCGGCGGAGTCGTGGCCACGCGCTTGCCCGGAGGAGTAATCTCACCGGGGGGAGTCGGGTACGACATTAATTGCGGCGTGCGGCTCCTGGCATCAACAGCGCAGGTTGATGAGATTCGTCCTTATCTTGAAACGATCGCCTCGACGATTTATGCGAATTGCCCCAGCGGAGTCGGCAGCCACGGTCATCTGCGCTTCAGCAACACCGAACTGGATAGAGTCCTGCATCAAGGATCGCGCTGGATGCTGGAGAACGGACGCGCCTCGCCCGACGACTTGGAGCGCACGGAGGAGTTCGGCCGGATTTCCGGGGCTGATGCTGCTTTTGTCTCTGAGCGCGCCCATGAGCGGGGGCAGAACCAACTCGGGACTCTGGGCGCCGGAAACCACTTCATCGAGGTCGACAAAGTCGCTGAAGTGTATGAGCAGGCCGTTGCCAGCCGCCTGGGTATCTTCGCTGGCAATGTTGCCGTGCAAATTCACTGCGGCTCACGGGGGCTTGGCCACCAGATATGTCAGGACTTCGTGAGCCGGTACCAGAAGACAGTGCGAGACTATGGGATTTCGCTGCCGGATCGCGAATTGGTTTGTGCGCCATTCGATTCCAGAGAGGGACAGGAGTACTTCCATGCTATGGCGTGCGCTGCGAATTTCGCCTTCGCCAATCGCCAGTTACTGGCGCACTTGATCCGGCAAAGTTTCGACCATGTTTTGGCCGGAAAGATCAAGGGCCAGGAACTGCGCCAGGTGTACGACATCGCGCACAATATGGCGAAGATTGAGGAGCACGAAATTGAAGGCCGGACAGTCCGCGTGTGTGTGCACCGCAAGGGTTCGACTCGCGCGTTTGGGCCTGGATCTTCGGTTCTGCCGAACGATCTTCGCGACCTGGGACAACCCGTGCTTATTCCCGGTTCTATGGGCACAGCCTCGTATGTCCTGATGGGCACCCGAGAAGCCATGCGACAGACCTTCGGTTCCACCTGTCATGGAGCAGGCCGGCTGATGAGCCGCGCCAAAGCCAGGAAGCTCATTCGCGGGACTGAATTGCGCGATCAGTTGAGATCCCGGGGGATTCTAATCTGCGCAGAATCAATGAGCGGGCTGGCGGAAGAGGCTCCGCAGGCATACAAAGACGTGTCGCGCGTGGTTGAGGTAGTCCACAAGCTGGGAATCAGTACAAGAATCGCGCGGCTTGAGCCAATTGCCGTAATCAAGGGCTAGCGCGGCTGGCGCCGGTTCCAGAGCGCGGCCCCGCGTCGGAGCTTAGTTCTGTCGTCTGAGTCACCCGCCGGTGTGATGTGGCTCACCGCATTGTCTCGCCTTAAACGCCAGACTTGCCCGTGTGATCTTTTCTTGGTGAGCCGCCATGAAGAACATCCTCATCTTAGGTGCTGCAGGGAGGGATTTTCATAACTTCAACGTAGCTTTCCGTAACCAGCCGCACTTCCACGTAGTTGGCTTTACTGCGACGCAGATTCCGGGCATCGCCAAACGTCGCTACCCGCCCGCGCTGGCTGGATCGGCCTATCCGGATGGCATCCCGATCTTTCCGGAAGACAGACTGGAGCAATTGATCGCTCAATTCAACGTTGATGCGGTGGTCTTTTCCTACAGCGATATCTCGCACCAAAATTTGATGCATCTGGCTTCGCGCGCCGTAGCTGCGGGATCGGATTTCTGGTTATTGGGCACCGAGCACACCCAGCTCAAATCCACCGTCCCGGTCATTTCAGTTTGCGCCGTACGAACCGGGTGCGGCAAGAGCCCGGTGGCGCGACTGGTCACTTCCGAACTGCTCCGCAACGGCCTGAGACCCGTGGTCGTACGCCATCCGATGCCATATGGAGAGTTGGACGCAGAAGCGGTTCAACGGTTCGCGACCATGCACGATCTGGATATACAGCAGTGCACCATTGAAGAGCGCGAAGAATACGAGCCTCATCTTTCCGTAGGGACGATCGTGTACGCTGGCGTGGACTATGAAAGGATTTTGCGCCGGGCCGAGAAAGAAGCCGAGGTAATCCTTTGGGATGGAGGGAACAACGACACGCCATTCTTCGCTTCCGACCTGGAAATCGTTGTTGCCGATCCCCATCGTGCGGGTCATGAATTGTCTCATTTTCCGGGTGAGGTAAATCTTCGCCGAGCCGATGTGGTAGTCATCAACAAAGTGAACACCGCGTCCCCACTAAATGTGCAAATAGTCAGAGAGAACGTCCGAGCCAATAATCCCAAAGCGGCGATATTCGAGACTGCCAGCAGAGTCTCTGTTTCGGCACCAGAGCTGGTCAAGGGACGCCGCGTGTTGGTGGTGGAAGATGGGCCCACCCTTACGCACGGCGAGATGCCTTACGGCGCCGGAGTGGTTGCAGCCAGGGAGTTTGGCGCTTCGGAGCTGGTAGATCCGCGACCATACGCGGTCGGTTCCATCCGAAGCAGCTTCGATCAGTTTCGGCAGCTTACCAATCTGCTGCCCGCCATGGGCTATAGCGCCATGCAGAGGCATGAGCTCGAAGAGACCATCAATCGTGTGCCGTGTGATCTTGTGCTTGTCGCTACGCCCATCGACTTGGCTCGTGTCATCAACATGACCAAGCCTTTCCTACGAGTCACCTATGAAGTGCAGGAACTCACGCACCCCGGTTTGGCCGAACGGCTGGCACAGTTCGCGCAAGATCATGCTGCAGCTAAGGTGTAGCCATGGAAATGAAAGACCTTGTTTCGATCCGGGATTTTTCTCCCGAAGAGATTGAGTATTTGCTCTTCCTGAGTCGTCAGATCAAGGCTCATCCCTCAGCTTATCGCGATGCGTTGCAAGGCAAGACCCTCGCACTGATCTTCGAGAAGCCGTCGCTCAGGACTCGTGTGAGCTTCGACGTCGGCATCCACCAATTGGGCGGATTTTGCATTAATCTCGCACCTGCCGAGATCAACCTCGGGAAACGCGAGTCAATCCACGACGTTGCCAGGAATTTGGAACGCATGGTCCAGGGCATTGTCCTCCGCACGTTTTCCCATGAAATCGTGGAGGAGATGGCAGCCTGCTGCGATATTCCGGTGATTAATGGGCTGACCGATTGCAGTCACCCCTGCCAGGCCATGGCCGATTACCTGACCATCTGCGAAATCAAGGGGCGCGTGAAGGGGATCAAGATCGCGTTTGTGGGAGACAGTAATAACGTGGCCCACTCTCTGCTCTTCGGCAGTGCACAGCTTGGCGCGGAGATTCGTATTGCTTCGCCCCCCAGCTACGAACCGAGACCGCAGGCCATTGCGTGGGCTCTTCAGCGCGCTTCGCAGACCGGGGGCATCGTGGATGTCACGAATGACCCCAGGGCAGCGGTTGCGGGTGCGGACATCGTTTACACCGATGTTTGGACCAGCATGGGGCAAGAGTCCGAAGCACCCGAACGGCGGCAGGTATTCCGCCCCTATCAAGTGAATGCGGAATTGTTCGCTCTGGCAAAACCGGACGCGGTGTTCATGCATTGCCTGCCAGCTCATCGCGGCGAAGAGGTCATGCCAGATATCATTGATTCCGCGCATTCTGTGGTGTTCCAGCAGGCTGAAAATCGGCTTCATGTCCAAAAGGCCATTCTGATCGAGCTGATGAAACACATGCAGCTCGAGGGGCTCCGCCCAGCGCAGGCTGAGGAGTTGGTGACTGTATAACCAGGTGCGGTCATGAAGACAATGGTTCTTGCCATCGGTGGGAACGCCCTGATTCACTCCGGCGAAAGGGGCACCGTCAGCGAGCAGCTCGCGAACTCGCGCCGCGTAGCAGCTCAAATCGTGCGTTTGATCCGCTGCGGCTATCGGATTCTCCTCACGCACGGAAATGGGCCCCAAGTCGGTGCTGAACTCCTTCTCTCCGAAGGGGCTACGGGGGTGGTTCCCGGTCATCCTCTCGACGTTTGTGATGCTTCGACGCAAGGGGAAATGGGTCATCTGCTCCAGTTGGCGCTTCAAAGCGAGATGAATCGGGTAGGCCTGCGTGTTCCGGTTGTGACTGTGGTCACACAGTGCATCGTATCGCTCGACGATCCTGCCATGAAAAATCCGAGCAAGCCCGTTGGCCGGTTTTATAGTCGTGAGGAAGCTGAAGAACGCAGACGCCAGTATGGCTGGACCATCCTGATGGATGCCGGCCGCGGCTATCGCCGCCTCGTTCCATCTCCTCACCCGCTGGAAATCATTGAGCTCGAAGCCATTCGGAACCTCATGAATTTCGGCGCGCTGGTGATTTCCTGCGGTGGAGGGGGAATACCTGTCGCGTGGGTGAATGGCAGTCTGATTGGCGTGGAGGCGGTGATTGACAAGGATCTTGCCTCCAGTCTGCTGGCATCGGAATTGGATGTGGATATGTTCGTCATCGGGATGGAGGCGGATTGCGTTTATCTGGATTACAAAAAACCCTCGCAGCAGCCTCTGCGCCGGATCGATGCGGATCAGCTCGAGAAATACGCGCGCGCTGGGCAATTCCCGCCAGGGAGCATGGGCCCAAAGGTTGAATCCGTCCTCCAGTTTTTGCGCCGCGGAGGAAAGAAAGCGGTCATCGCATCCGTAGACGAACTCTGGGCGGCTGTTGCAGGTTCCGCTGGCACGCATATCCTTCCGGCCTCGGACAACCTTTCGCAGCAAGTGACAGGTCAATTGGAGAATGCCGCTCGAGGACACTGAAATTAGGTGGGCAGTGATGAAAGCAGAAAACGAGTGTGAGTCATGCAAAATGCCTTCGTAAGCGAAGAAAAACTGAACGCACAGGATCTGATTGACCTGGAAAACCTATATGGCGCCCACAATTATCATCCGTTGGACGTGGTCATCGAACGCGGCGAAGGAGTCTGGGTCTACGACACCGGGGGAAAGCGCTATCTCGATTGCCTTGCTGCTTACTCGGCGGTGAACCAAGGCCACTGCCATCCAAAAATTCTGCATGCGCTCATGGAGCAGGCAGGCAAACTCACGCTTACTTCGCGAGCCTTCCGAAATGACCAGCTTCCGTTGCTCTATCAGGAACTCCACGAGATGACGGGTTTCGAGATGGCTCTGCCGATGAACACGGGCGCAGAGGCCGTGGAGACCGCCATCAAAGCGGCCCGCAAGTGGGGCTACAAAGTAAAGGGAATCCCGGAGCATCGAGCGGAAATTATCGTATGCGCGAACAATTTTCACGGACGCACGGTGACCATTGTCGGATTTTCCACCGAGGCGCAGTACCGCGAAGGCTTTGGGCCCTTCACGCCCGGATTTAAGGCCATACCGTTCGGGGATGCAGGCGCGCTGAAGGACGCGGTCGGCCCGAATACCTGCGCGTTTCTTGTGGAACCGATTCAAGGCGAAGCCGGAATTCGTATTCCTCCTTCCGGCTTTCTAAAGGAAGCTGCCGAGATTTGCCGGCAGAATCGTGTGCTCCTGGTGGCCGACGAAATTCAATCGGGGCTGGGCCGTACCGGTAAGCTTTTTGCTTATATGCACGAAGAAGTCCGGCCCGACGTGCTGATCATTGGCAAAGCGCTTGGCGGCGGTTTTTATCCTGTGTCTGCCGTACTGGCTGCGAGAGAGATTCTGAACGTGTTCAAGCCTGGAGACCATGGCAGCACGTTTGGCGGCAATCCTCTGGCCTGTGCCGTTGCCCGCGCGGCCCTGCGTGTCGTCGTCGAGGAGAGCCTAGCGGAACGCTCTGCGGAACTCGGGGCTTATTTCCTCGGGCTGCTGCGCACGCTGCCTAGTCAAGATATAAAGGAGGTGCGCGGCAAGGGCTTGTGGATCGGCATTGAGTTGCATACCGCGGCCCGGCCGTACTGCGAAGAATTGATGAACAAAGGAGTCCTTTGCAAGGAAACGCATCACACTGTCATCCGGATCGCACCGCCTCTGGTCATTCGACGGGAGGAAATTGACTGGGCGTTCGAGCGTGTCCGGCGAGTATTTGAGAACTAGCAAAAGCCGGGATGGGCCTGTCGCTTTGCGGTTTCCAGCAGGCTTTGGCGTCGGCGTGTCGGTCGCGCTCCTGAATTCGTGCTTCGCGCGCTTAAGTTAACCGATCGCCCAAACGCGAAGCATTTCTTCTGGACCGGAACCAGAAAACTGGACAGTGCCGTTCATAGTTGGCAGACGCGACTCCGCAAGCCGTTTGCGATTGCCAAGGTAGCGGGAGGTCACGCTCATCGCCTGAAGGCTGCTTCTGTTGTTGATCTGCTTTATGCGCTCGTCCCAATGGAATGTGTTTCCATTCTGCCAGGCCATCAAAGCACAAGAGCGACCGAGAAGAAGTACAACACCTGAGCGCGCTCCCCCGCAGGCCATTAAAGGCGATCCCGAAAGCGCCTGGACTTGCGATTCCCCGTCCATGAGTCGCAAGTCACGCAGCCGCTACATCGCGAATCCGAAGTCGTCAACGGATTGAAATTAAAAAGAAAAGTATGGTGCCCGGGGTGGGAGTCGAACCCACATGAGGAAAAATCCCCGGAGGATTTTAAGTCCTCAGCGTCTGCCATTCCGCCACCCGGGCAACTGGCTCTACAAATCTAGCGGACACCATCTTCCACTGCAATACCGCCTTTCCGTTCCTTAGGAATCGCCTCCCCGGTTTTTGATCGAACAGTGTGCTTGACGTCACTGCGTCCTTCCGTGCCTTTTCCCACTAAAGCCCCAGCTTTGCGCGTTTTCTCACAGCATCTCGCGTAATTGTGCGCATCTCGCGCGACCAATTTCACCGCCCATCGCGTAATTCCTTTCCTATGAGCATCAATTTCGTCTACAACTTGCGGCACGCGAAATGCCCCTGATTCCTCGGGGGAATGTTTTGGGACTCGGGCAGGCTCGTGGCTGAGTGCCAGCTCGGCCATCCCGGTGAATTTCATCCTCGCCGCACTCGACGCGGCCAATTTCTGCTTGCCCTCTCCGCTCGTTGCAGTCCCCGTGAGGAAGGAGATCGTTATGCTAGAAACTTTGGTTGAGACCAGGCCAGAGAAAAAAGTTCCGGTTCCCTATGAAGAGTTCGAAGAATTCCCGGTTCGTCTCAATGATTTCTTCGAGACGATTGCGCGGCGGCCTTTCGAGCTTCTGGATTGGAAGCCCCGCTTCTTCGGCCGTGAATTCGAGAATCTGCTTCGTCCGGATCTTGAGTATTTCCATCCCGTCTACCTGAAGCTCTTTGAGACTCCCGAGGCGTTTATCCTTCGCGCGGAAGTCCCTGGCTTCACGGAGAGAGAGCTGGAAATCAACGTTGAGCCATTGAGGGTGACCATTACCGGCAAGAAGGAATACGAAGAGAAGCAGACCAGGGTCGAAAAGAAAGAACTCACCCCTATCTACACCGAGAAGGGGATGAACAAGATCTATCGCACCCTGACTCTGCCCATCGAAGTCAAGCCGGAGCACGTGAAGGCCATTCTCAAGAATGGCGTTCTGGAGGTCACGCTGCCGAAGCTTGAGCCAGTAAAAAAGGTGAAGGTAGACGTCAAGGCCGCGTGAGTTCCAGGCAACACGAGCGGTGCGGAGGCGCAGCATCATGCTGCGCCTCCTTGTATTGTCCCAATGCGGAACTCCGCCAGCAATCCCTTGCGAATCAGAACCTTTGCGGCCAGTGGGGTTTTCAGTTTGCTTCCTCCCGTCCTTCGACCAAAGTCACCAGCCAACCATCGGCATTCCTCTCCCAGGACAATCCTTGCTCTGCCCCTATCCCCTGGATTAGCCTAAAATTGCTTTAGCCGATCTGTAATAAGGTGCATCTATAATTTGTCGGTACCTGAGGGACACTTCCCCGGCCGCAAGGGAGAGAACGTGAGCCAGCCAAGCACCGCCGTTGATCTTGACCAGCTTTGCATCAATACCATCCGCACGCTTTCCATTGACGCAGTGCAGCAGGCCAACTCCGGCCATCCCGGCGCTCCCATGGGTCTCGCTCCCGTTGTCTACGAACTCTGGAACAAATTCCTCCGCTACGATCCCGAAGCTCCCGCCTGGCCCAATCGCGACCGCTTCGTCCTCTCCGCCGGCCACGCTTCCATGCTCCTGTACTCCACTCTTTACCTCGCGGGCGTCCGCCAGTTGGATGCGCAGGGGAATGTCACCGATCAGCTTGCAGCCTCTATGGACCAGATCAAGCGTTTCCGCCAGCTCGATAGCCGCACACCCGGCCATCCCGAATCCCACTTGACGACAGGCGTAGAAACCACTACGGGCCCTCTCGGCCAGGGCGCTGGAAACAGCGTGGGCATGGCCATCGCAGGAAAATGGCTCGCCGCCCATTTCAATCGTCCCGGCTTCGATCTCTTCAATTTCAATGTTTATGCGGTATGCGGAGACGGCGACCTCATGGAAGGCGTCGCAGGCGAAGCCGCGTCGCTCTCCGGGCACCTGCAGCTCGCCAATCTCTGCTGGATCTACGACAACAATCACGTAACCCTCGACGGCCCCGCCGCCTGGTCTTTCAGTGAAGACGTGATGACCCGCTTCGTCGGCTATGGCTGGAACGTCACGCGCGTCGCTGACGCTAATGATCTGCATTGGCTCGCCCGCGCCTACGACAGCTTCCTCAAAACAAACGATAAGCCCACACTCATCGTCGTGGACAGCCATATCGGCTACGGCTCTCCTCACAAGCAGGATTCCTACGAAGCCCATGGCGAACCTCTCGGCGAAGCCGAGGTCAAGCTCGTCAAGGAAAACTACGGCTGGCCCGTGGACGCCAAATTCCTCGTTCCTGAAGGAGTGATCGCCCATTTCCGCGAAGGTGTCGCCAAGCGCGGCGCCGATTTCCGCGCGCAGTGGACCAAACTCTTCGCCGATTACGCCAGGCAATTCCCCGAAGAGGCGGCCAATCTCGAGAAAATGCAACGCCGCGAACTTCCCGCCAACTGGGACAAGGATCTTCCACAGTTTCCCGCCGATCCCAAAGGCATGGCTTCGCGCGAAAGTTCCGGCAAGGTCCTCAACGTGCTCGCCAAAAATATTCCCTGGCTTGTTGGTGGCTCCGCCGATCTCGCCAAATCCAACAAGACCAATCTCGTTTTCCCAGGCGCCGGCGAGTATTTCCCCCACGAATACGCCGGCCGCAATCTCCACTTCGGCGTCCGCGAACACGCTATGGGCGCCGCCATGAGCGGCATGGCGCTCTCGAAACTTCGTCCTTTCGGCGGCACATTTTTCAACTTCAGCGATTACATGCGTCCCACCATTCGCCTCGCCGCTCTCATGGAAATTCCCGTCATCTATGTTTTCACTCACGATTCCATTGGCCTCGGCGAGGACGGCCCCACGCATCAGCCCATCGAGCAGCTCGCTTCCCTCCGCGCCGTTCCTAACCTCCTTGTGCTTCGCCCCGGGGACGCCAACGAAGTCACCGAAGCTTGGAAGCTCGCTGTGCAAAACACGCACGGCCCGACGGCGCTCGTTCTCACACGGCAGGCCATGCCTACGGTCGACCGCACAAAATTTGCTCCCGCTTCCGGCACCGCGAAGGGCGGATACATTCTTTCCGACGCCCCAGATGGCAAGCCCGACGCCATCCTCATCGGCTCCGGCAGCGAAGTTTCGCTCTGCCTCGCCGCCCAGCAGCAACTCGCCGCCGAAGGCATCCAGACCCGCGTCGTCAGCATGCCTTCCTGGGAACTTTTCGAACGCCAGGACGCTGCGTACAAAGAAAGCGTCCTGCCTTCCTCCGTCACCGCGCGCGTCTCCGTGGAAATGGGTTCCACCTTCGGCTGGGAACGCTACGTCGGCCTCAAAGGCAAAATGGTCGGCATGCGCAGCTTCGGTGCCTCCGCTCCGATCAAGGATCTCTTGAAGAAATTCGGTTTCGAACCCGGCAACGTCGCTGCTACGGTCAAGCAAGCCTTGGGAAAGTGAGCTTTCGATGAAAATAGTGATTGGCTCCGATCACGCTGGCTTTGCTCTCAAAAACGCCATGGGCGATCTGCTTCGCTCTCTCGGCCACACGGTTCTTGATGTAGGCGCCTTCAACGAAAATCCCTCCGACTATCCCGATTTCTCGGAGGCCGTTGGCCGCGCCGTCCTCGATGGCAAAGCTGAACGCGGCGTGCTCATCTGCGGCAGCGGTGTCGGCGCCAGCGTCGCCTGCAACAAACTCATCGGCATTCGCGCTGCGGTTTGCCACGACAGTTATTCTGCTCACCAGGGCGTCGAGCATGACGACATGAACGTCCTCGTACTCGGCTCGCGTATCATCGGCGTCAAGCTCGCCGAAGACCTGGTGAAAACGTTCTTGGGTGCGCAGTTCACCAACGAGGAGCGCCACCGGCGCCGCCTCGCCAAAGTCCATGCGCTCGAGGAAAAGTACATGGTCAGCGGCGCGCACTGATTCGCGCCATCGCGCGATTTCGTGCGGTGCCTCGCGCGCTGCGTATGCTGGCGTACAATAGATAGAGAAAAAATAAAGGTTAGGAGATTTCTGATGACTACAACGACCACCGTCCCCAATGTCACGATTCCGAAAGGCGCGAATCCCCTGAAAGGCCTTCTCTCCTACGGCCAGTCTCCCTGGCTCGATTTCATTCGCCGCAACATACTTCTCAATGGCGATCTGAAAAAAATGATTCGGGATGATGGCCTCCGCGGCATGACCTCCAACCCCGCCATTTTCGAAAAGGCCATCGCCGGCAGTGACGACTACTCGGACATCATCAACGCTCCCGCCACGAAATCCCTCGATTTGAAATCGATCTACGAAAAAATCGCCATTCGCGACGTTCAAGATGCTGCCGATATTTTTCGCACCGTCTACGACGAATCTAAAGCCCGCGACGGCTACGTCAGCCTCGAAGTCGCTCCCACCCTTGCCTACGACACCAAAGCGACGATTGATGAAGCCCGCCGACTCTGGAAAGCCGTCGCGCGTCCCAACGTCATGATCAAGGTTCCCGGCACCAACGAAGGCCTTCCCGCCATCCGCCAGTTGCTCGAGGAAGGCGTCAACATTAACATCACCCTGCTCTTCGCCCAGTCCGTCTATGAACAGGTCGCCGAAGCCTACCTCAACGCGCTCGAGGCCCGCGCCGCCAAAGGCCAGGATCTTTCCCGCATCGCCAGCGTCGCCAGCTTTTTCGTCAGCCGCATTGACACGCTCGTGGACAACCAGATTGAAGCCAAGCTCAAATCCGGCGCCGACGCCAAACAAAAAGATCTCCTCGGCACTATTGAAGGCAAAGTGGCCATCGCCAACGCCCGCCTCACATACGCAAAGTATGGCGAACTCTTTGGTAGTCCTCGCTGGAAGGCGCTTGCCGCCAAAGGCGCGCAGACCCAGCGTCTCCTCTGGGCCAGCACCAGCACGAAGAATCCCAAATATCGCGACGTTCTCTACGTCGAAGAACTCATCGGCGCGGACACCGTGGACACCATCCCTCCCGCTACCTTCGACGCCTTCCGCGACCACGGCAAACTCCGCAACAGCCTCACCGATGATCTTCCCGGTGCGCAAACCACCATGAATAATCTCGCCAAGGCGGGCATCTCGATGAAGGAAGTGACCGAAAAGCTCGTCGTGGATGGCGTAAAGCTCTTTGAAGACGCCTTCTTCCAGCTTCTCGCCGCCATCAAAAAACGTACAGGAGTCGCCGCGTGAGCCTCAATCGCCTGACCTTCAAGCTGCCAAAAGATTTGGGCGCAGCCGTCGCCGCCGCTCTCGACGATTGGAAGCGCGGCAACAAAGTTGCCCGCCTCTGGCAGAAAGACGCCGCGCTCTGGACCGGCACGGACGAGAACAGCTGGCTCGGCTGGCTCACCATCACCGGCGAACAATTGGCGCATCTCGCCGAACTCCAGCAATTTGCGGCGGACGTCAAGAAAGCCAAATTCAAGCACGTCCTCCTTCTCGGTATGGGCGGCTCCAGCCTCTGTCCCGAAGTCTTGCGAAAGACATTTGGAAAAATCGCGGGTTTCCCCGAGCTTCACGTCCTCGATTCCACCGATCCCTTGCAGATTAAATCCATCGAGAAGAAACTCGACCTTGCGAACACGCTCTGCATCGTCTCCAGCAAATCCGGCAGCACCCTCGAACCCAATATCTTCAAGCAATATTTCTTCGAGCGCGTCAAAGCGAAAGTCGGTCCAAAAGAAGTCGGCAGCCGCTTCGTCGCCGTCACCGATCCCGGCTCGAAAATGCAGCAGGTCGCCGAATCGGACGGCTTTCGCAAGATCTTCTTCGGCGTGCCCAGCATCGGCGGCCGCTACTCCGCCCTTTCGAATTTCGGCATGGCTCCCGGCGCCGCCATGGGCCTCGATCTCGCTAAATTCCTGAAAACCACCCAGCAGATGGTGGATGCCTGTGGGCCTTCTTTCCCGGCGGATGCCAATCCCGGCGTCATTCTTGGCGCCATCCTGGGAGTTGCTGCCAATCAGGGCCGCGACAAAATCACCATTATCGCTTCTCCGGGAATTTACGATCTTGGCGCCTGGCTTGAGCAGTTGATCGCCGAATCCACCGGAAAAATCGGCAAGGGCATCATCCCCGTGGACCGCGAAAAGCCCGGCAAGCCTGCCGTCTACGGGAACGATCGCGTCTTCGCCTATCTTCGGCTGGCCTCCAAGCATGACAAAAAGCAGGACGCTGCCGTCGCCGCTCTCGAGAAGGCCGGCCATCCCGTCGTCCGCATCACGCTCCCGAATGTTTATGCTCTCGGCCAGGAGTTTTTCCGCTGGGAAATCGCCACTGCCGTCGCTGGTTCCCTCATCGGCATTGATGCCTTCAATCAGCCCGATGTCGAAGCCAGCAAGATCGAAACGCGCAAATTGACCGAGGAATACGAAGCCGCCGGTAAGCTGCCGCCTGAATCGCCCTTCTTCGAGGGCAATGCCGTGAAACTCTACGCCGACGAGAAAAACGCTTCGGCCCTTCGCGGCGGCGCAAAGCTCGTGGACGTTCTCCGCGCTCATCTTTCCCGCCTCGGCGCTGGTGACTACTTCGCGGTGCTTGGCTACATCCCCATGAACCCGGAAAACGAAAAAATCCTGCAAACATTCCGTCACGCGGTGCGCGACAAAAAGAAAGTCGCCACTTGCCTCGGCTTTGGCCCGCGTTTTCTTCATTCCACCGGCCAAGCCTACAAAGGCGGCCCGAACATCGGGGTCTTCCTGCAAATTACCTGCGACGACGCCTCGGACCTGGCCGTTCCGGGCCAAAAATATACGTTCGGAGTCGTCAAAGCGGCACAGGCTCGCGGTGACTTCGCCGTTCTCGCCGAACGCGGCCGCCGCGCTTTGCGCGTCCATCTCGGAAAAAATCTGAAGTCCGGCCTCAACACCATTTCGAAAGAGATTCAGCATGCTCTTTCCTAGCGTGGCTCTGGTATCAACTTTTTTCGGCCATATTGATGGCTTAGGTTCACAAGCGCGGTCTCGTCATTCCGAACGAAGTCTGCGGAGTGAGGAATCTCTCTTAATCTCTCGCCTTCACAGCGCGGTCTGATTTTTCTTCCTGGAGGAGCACAGCATGCAACTCGGAATGATCGGTCTGGGCAGAATGGGCGCCAACATGGTGCGCCGCTTGCAAAAAAACGGCCATACCTGCGTCGTCTACGATCGCAGCGCCGATTCGGTACAGCAACTCGCCGCCGAAGGCGCCACCGGCGCTTCTTCGCTCGACGATTTCGTCAAGAAGCTTCAGAAGCCTCGGGCCGTCTGGCTCATGGTCCCCGCCGCGGCAGTTGACTCCACGCTTCACGATCTCGGCACAAAGCTTGAATCCGGCGACATCGTGATTGACGGCGGCAACTCCTATTACATTGACGACATCCGCCGCGCCAAGGAACTTGCTCCCAAGGGTCTCCACTACGTGGACGTCGGCACCAGCGGCGGCGTTTGGGGCCTTGAACGCGGCTACTGCCAGATGATCGGCGGCGAAACCTCCACCGTCAAACACCTCGATCCAATTTTCAAAACCCTCGCTCCCGGCCGCGGCGACATCCCTCGCACGCCCGGCCGCGAAAAAATCGGCGGCACCGCCGAAGAAGGCTATTTGCACTGCGGCCCTTCTGGTGCCGGCCATTTTGTCAAAATGGTGCATAATGGCATTGAATACGGCTTGATGGCCGCCTACGCCGAGGGCCTCAACATCCTCAAGCATGCCAACGTCGGCAAGGCCACTCACGAAGTGGACGCAGAAACCACCCCGCTTCGCGATCCCGAACATTATCAATACGATCTCAACCTCGCGGACGTCACCGAAGTCTGGCGCCGCGGCAGCGTCATCGCTTCCTGGCTCCTCGACCTCGCGGCCATTTCTCTTCTTGAGCAGCCCTCTCTCGAGCGCTACTCCGGCCGCGTTTCCGATTCTGGCGAAGGCCGATGGACCATTCTCGCAGCCATTGAATCCGGCGCCCCCGTCCCGGTCTTGACCGAAGCGCTGTATGAGCGTTTCACGTCGCGCGGCGAAAGTGACTTCGCTTCCAAGGTTCTTTCCGCTTTGCGATTCCAGTTTGGCGGCCATCTCGAGAAGAAAGCGGCAAAATAGCGCTATGGTCTGTTCGCATTTTTCACGTGGAATGAGAAGGTGTGATGAATAACGACATCCAAAATGACGCCCCGCAGGTCGGTCCTCCTTGCCTCATGGTCATCTTCGGCGCGAGCGGTGATCTCACCAAGCGCAAGCTCGTTCCTGCTCTCTGCAATCTCGCCCAGGAGGGCCTCCTCTCTCAGCAGTTTGCCATCGTCGGCTTCGCTTTCGATCAATTGACCACGGACTCCTTCCGCAATCTTTTGAGCGAGGAGATCAACGCCTTCACTTCCCATCCTCTCGATAAGAAAGTCTGGCAATGGTTCCTCGAGCGCATTTACTACGTTCAGGGCGATTTCGGCGACGACACCGCTTTCCAGCGTCTCAAGGATCAGATCGCTGGAGCGCAAAAAGAGCATTCCACCGGAGGCAATCTCTTCCATTACCTCGCCGTTGCCCCCCAATTCTTTTCGCCGATCGCCCGTAAACTCGGCCACTTCGGCCTTACCAAGGAAGAGAACGGCCATTGGACCCGCGTCATCGTCGAAAAGCCTTTCGGCCATGACGTTGATTCTGCGATTCAGCTGAACACAGAGCTCAAGGAGATTCTCACCGAAAAGCAGATCTATCGCATTGACCATTACCTCGGCAAGGAAACCGTCCAGAACCTCATGGTCTTCCGCTTCGCCAACAGCATCTTTGAGCCCCTCTGGAACCGGCGCTACATTGATTATGTTCAGATCACCGCCGCCGAATCCGTCGGCGTCGAGCATCGTGGCGCGTTCTACGAAACCGCCGGCGCCCTCCGCGATATGGTCCCCAATCATCTCTTCCAATTGCTCACCCTTACCGCCATGGAACCTCCCATCTCTTTCGAACCCGACGCGGTCCGCGACAAGCAGGCCGAAATCCTCCATGCCATCCAGCCTCCCGCTCCTGAGGAAGTTCTTCAGAACATGGTCCGTGGCCAATATGGCGCCGGCGAAATTGACGGCGAGCATGTCCCCGCCTATCGCAGCGAACCCCACGTTGCACCCGATTCCAACACCGAGACCTTCGTCGCCCTCAAGCTCAAAATTGAGAACTGGCGCTGGGCCGATGTTCCCTTTTATCTGCGCACCGGAAAGCGCCTCTGCAAGCGCGTCACGGAAATCGCCATCCAGTTCCGCCGCGCCCCTTTCATGCTTTTTCGAAAAACCAAAGTCAAAGATCCCCGCACCAATCGTCTTGTAATTCACATCCAGCCCGATGAAGGCATCACCCTCCGATTTGGCGCCAAAATTCCAGGCTCCGTCATGAAGCTCGGCCTTGTGAACATGGACTTTGACTACGCTCGCGATTTCGGCACTTCGCACAGCACCGGCTATGAGCGCCTTCTCTATGACTGCATGATGGGCGACGCCACTCTCTTCCAGCGCGCGGACATGGTCGAAGCCGGCTGGAGCGTGATTCAACCCGTGCTTGATGTCTGGAAGGCTCTCCCCGCGCGCGGCTTTCCCAACTACGCCGCTGGCTCCTGGGGCCCTCCCGAAGCCGATGAACTTTTGGCCCGCGATGGCCGCGAATGGCACGACGTTGAGGATGGCGAGCCCGGAGCAAAATGCGCTACGGCCACTTCCGGGCACGCAGCGAAGGCTTGAAGGATCCCAGAATGGCTCAAGACGAAGTTCGAATCCTCCCGGATGTCGCGGCCATTGCAGGACGCGCTGCCGAGCACTTCGTCCAGATCGCCGCCGCCGCCGTCGCCGGTCATGGCCGCTTCTCCGTGGCCCTCGCCGGCGGCTCTACGCCCAAACCTCTCTATCATTCGCTCGTCGAGGATCCCGCGCTGCGCAATCGCCTCCCTTGGGATAAAATGGGAGTGTTCTTCGGTGACGAGCGTCACGTTGGTCCCGGTCACCCGGAAAGCAATTTTCAGATGGCTTCCGATACTTTCTTGTCGAAGGCCCCGATCAAGCCGGAGCAAGTGAAGCGTATCAAGGGCGAGTACGAGGACACGGACAAAGCAGCGCGGGAATACGAACAGGACATTCGGGAGTATTTTCGTTTGCGCGACGGTGAATTTCCCCGTTTTGACCTGATCCTTCTGGGCATGGGCAATGATGGCCATACCCTCTCGCTCTTTCCGGGCACGAAAGCCCTGCACGAATCGCAGCGCGTTGTGACTCGAAATTGGGTCGGCAAGTTCTTCACCGATCGTATCACCCTGACCGCGCCCGCAGCGAACAACGCTTCCGCGGTCATGTTCATGATCGCCGGCGCGGACAAAGCGCCGGCGCTCAAGGCCGTTCTCGAAGGGCCGTGCGAACCCGATCAGCTCCCTTCGCAAATGATCCGGCCCCTGAACGGAAAACTTTTTTGGCTGGTGGATCGCTCCGCGGGCGCAATGCTCACCACCGGAATTCGCGAGTGAACGAGGAGAAATACACATCATGGCAACAACGACCGTCAGTCCCATTCAGAATCTTCTTGGCGCAAAAGCCGACTACTTGCTCGGCTTCAGCTCTCCGAAGATCTCCAAGGACCGCCTCCATCTTCCCGGACCCGATTTCGTGGATCGCGTCTGGGCGCATTCTGATCGCAACATTCGAACCCTCACCAATATTCATCGCCTCTTCCGCAACGGCCGACTGAGCGGCACCGGCTACGTCTCGATTCTCCCCGTGGATCAGGGCATCGAGCATTCCGGCGGCGCCAGCTTCGCCAAGAATCCCGATTATTTCGACGGAGAAAATATCGTCAAGCTCGCCATCGAAGGCGGCTGCAACGCCGTCGCTTCCACTTTCGGCGTCCTAGGCTCCGTCGCGCGCAAATACGCGCACAAGATCCCCTTCATCGTGAAAATCAATCACAACGAATTGCTCACTTATCCGAACAAATTCGATCAGGTGCTTTTCGGCACCGTGAAGGAAGCCTACGACATGGGCGCCGCCGCTGTCGGTGCCACCATCTATTTCGGCTCGGAACAGAGCGACCGCCAGATCATCGAAGTCAGCCAGGCTTTCGCCCACGCCCACGAACTCGGTATGGCTACAGTTCTCTGGTGCTACCTCCGCAACAGCGCCTTCAAGAAGGACAAGGATTATCACGTTTCCGCCGATCTCACGGGGCAAGCCAATCATCTTGGCGTTACCATTAAGGCCGACATCATCAAGCAGAAGCTTCCCGAAAATAATGGCGGCTATCAGGCCCTCAACATGGGGGATTCCAGCTACGGAAAGTTCGACAAGCGCATTTACACCGAACTTTCCAGTGACCACCCCATTGACCTCTGTCGCTACCAGGTGGCCAACTGCTACATGGGCCGCGCCGGCCTGATCAACAGCGGTGGCGCTTCCGGAGCCAACGATTTCGAGGAAGCCGTAGCCACCGCGGTCATCAACAAGCGCGCTGGCGGCACCGGCCTCATCTCCGGCCGCAAAGCGTTCCAGCGGCCCATGAGCGAAGGCGTGCGCCTGCTCAACACCATTCAGGATGTCTATCTGAGCCCGGAAGTCACCGTCGCCTGAAGTTGGCGGCGGCCGCCGAGAAATAAACCGCGCCGCGGATTGCACTTCCGGAGAAAGTCGAAGTGTGCCCTTCCGCGGCCTTTTTGTCTCTGCTCGATTTTACAAATCAAAGGAGAACCATTGTGCCAAACAGGCTGGAAGGAAAAGTCGTGGCGGTCACGGGAGGCAATCAGGGAATCGGGCGCGCCATCGTCGAACGTCTCGCCAGCGAAGGCGCCGACGTGACTTTCTGCTACGTCTCCAATCAGCCCGAAGCCGATGCGGTCACCGCCGACATCCGCAAATATGGCCGCAAATTCGCCGCCATGGAATGCGACATCAGCAAGATCGCTGATTGCCAGAAATTCATTTCGTATTCCGTCTCGCAGCTCGGCAAGATTGACATCCTGGTGAACAACGCGGGTGTCGAGCGCCGCGCGCCCTTCTGGGAAGTTCTGGAATCCGATTTCGATCTCGTCCTCAATGTGAACCTGAAAGGATTGTTCTTCGTCACCCAGGCTTTCGTCCGCCACCGCATGGATGCGAAAGCCGGAGGAAAAATCATCAACATCAGCTCCGTCCACGAGGAACTTCCCTTTCCGCATTTCGCTTCCTACTGCGCCAGCAAGGGCGGCGTGAAGATGCTCACCCGCGATCTTTCCATTGAACTCGCTCCGCTCGGCGTCACCATCAATTCCATCGCGCCCGGCGCCATCGAAACTCCCATCAACAAAAACCTCCTCAATAATCCCTCGGAATTAAACGCGCTTCTTTCCAAAATTCCATTGAAGCGCCTCGGCAAGCCTGAAGACGTTGCCTCGCTCGCCGCGTTCCTCGCCTGCTCCGAATCAGACTATGTGACGGGAACTACCTACTTCGTTGATGGCGGCCTCACCTGGAATTACCAGGAGCAGTAAAGCGGCCGGAATTTGAACGGAAGGCTCAGCTGAACGATCGCAATACTCGACCGACCGTCATTCTGAGTCCCGGCGCTTTTTACCGGGACGAAGAATCCCTCTGAAACCTTCCGCCCTGGACCTTGTCGTATTCACGCCCTCGCCATCTTCGCGCCGCGCGCAGCCTGCAGTAGAGCCCGCGCGTTCTCCCGAATATCGCCGTGGCCGAACACGGCGTTCCCGGCAACCAGCAATTCCGCTCCCGCGCGCACCACGTCGGCGATAGTGTCCGCTGCGATTCCGCCATCCACTTCGATCCGGAAATCCAGATGCCTCGCTTCGCGAATCCGCGCCAGCTCTTCGATCTTCCTCAGTGAATTCGGAATGAATTTCTGCGCCCCGAATCCCGGGTTTACGCTCATCACCAGAACGTGATGCACAAGATCAAGCACCTCGCTCAGCGTGCTCACCGGCGTCGCCGGATTGATCACCACTCCCGCTTTGCACCCGTGATCCATGATGTGATGCAGCACCCGGTCCAGATGCACGCACGCTTCCTGATGCACGGAAATCCAGTTGGCGCCCGCTTCGGCGAACGCGGAAATGAAGTCGTCTGGATTCTCGATCATCAGGTGGCAATCGAACGGAACATCCTTGATGGTTTTACGCAGCGATGCGACCACCGGCGGCCCGATCGTCAGGTTCGGCACGAAGTGCCCGTCCATCACATCGAGATGCAGGACCGTTCCGCCGCCCTCCAGCGCTGCCTTGGCCTGCTCCCCCAGCCCCGCAAAATCCGCCGACAAAATCGAAGGCGCCAACTCAATCCGATTCGCCAAGCTCAGCTCCCTTCCCCTTCCACTCCTCGATTATACGCGGAATACCAACCAGCGCGGTGCGTCGCAAACGGGGGCGCCACTCCAGATCTAGGCGCTCAGCGTTCCCCCTGCTCCTTGGTTTTCGTAGTGGCGATTTCATATCGCCATTTTTTGGCGCCGGGCCACCGTGGCTCTTGGCTCCAGGGGCCAATGCCTCAGTCGCCCTTGGACTGACGCTCATCAAAACGCGAGGGCTCCTCATGGGAGTGGAGAGTATGGGATTCGACTCTTCTACCAAATCGAGCAGGACACCATTATCTTGCCCGAGACGGTAGTGTCTGATTTTTCAACCGCAGCAGGAAAGATCCTGAAACCTAAGTTCGACCTGATCAGGAACGCGCGCGGCTGCCCTGCGTCAATGGACTTTGACCAGGAGCGCAACTGGGTAGACGGAACGTGACACAATCGCCAGCTACCTGAGCCCCGAGCAATTCCCGTTGTGCCCAATGGACATCTCGCCTGAACATAGTATCCGCACAGTAATTTATTGACAGAGTAATTGTTCCATGCTAGGATCATTTATGAAAAATCGGTCCCTGTCCGCCTGCGCGCCGTCTCAATCGCTTACCCTCCCGTCCGTGCCGCAGAGCATTGATTCCGCCGCCCTAGATGGCCCTTTGACCTTCAACGACTCCCGCACACTTTGCACAAACGGCGTCCGCAAAGTCTCAACCAACTCCTTTCCTTGGAAGCAGTTCCGCACACTTGCCAAAACAACGAAAGATGTACGCACTGATCTCTCCGAAAATCTCAAGCCCCACGCGAACCTCTCCGGCACCCTCCCAAGAATGCTGTTCTTGCAACCTATTTATTTTCAAGCTCTTGCGCACTCTCTTGCGCCACGGCATAGTCCCATCTCCTTTCTTTTCTTTCGCTTGCGCACTGTTTTCTGTCGGACGGAGGGGGGCACACCTCGGACACACAACTTCCCTCCTTATCTGCATATGCACCAAAGTTTACACATCGAGGCGGTTGCAGGGGGAGTCACGACATATAGCAAGTGTGGCAGCGGATCAATAAATGTGGAAGAATCCCACTTCATCGTGGCCGTAGGCGGCGACGGGTGGAGTGTGTAGATCGAAGAGTGGTTGCCGTGATGAGGATCACATCGGGGTGTGACGCAGGTCACGCAATGGCAAGAGGCCAGCAGCGTATAAATCTCGGACCTTGGCCGGATGCCCAAAGGAAAGAGCGCGGCTGGATGTGGCCTGGGGCTGCGTAGATCTCTCTGGGAGACAAAAACCAACGTGACTTCCAAAATTGAAGAACACACTGAGAGTGCGAGCGAAGAGAAGTTTTTCCCCAGAGGGGCGATTGCCTTCTTCGTGACCATGATCGCTGGATTCGGGCTGATCTGGCTGGGAATCTACCTGCTGCTGGTGCAAAGGCAGCTGTGGCTTTAGAGGAACGGCAGACTTATGGCGACTGAGTCGGCGAGCAGTGAATACCGGGTAAATGCGACCGAAAAGCGAGTGCTGCTGGGCGCGACGCTGTTTGTCGGAGCGAGCCTGGCGCTGATTGCTTACGCGACATGGGGACTGGGAATCAACGTGCCTTCGTGCGTGCCGGCGTCCAAGGGATTTGACCAGGCCTCGATCACCAAGCACGAAGGCAGAAACTACGAAATCCATTACATCGCGCGGATGTGGGCATTTGAACCAACCGTGGTGCGCGTGCCGACGGGTTCGACGCTGGACTTATACGTCGTTTCAAAAGACGTGACGCACGGAATGCAAATCGTGGGAACGAACGCCAACATGATGGTGGTTCCGGGCGCAGTAGCGAATACCCAAGTGCACTTCGGAAAGCCGGGAATCTACACCATCGTGTGCCATGAGTATTGTGGAACCGGGCACCAGAACATGAGCGCGCGGATCGAGGTCAGCGATCAGGTGACGGATATTTCCGCCGAAGGGATTCCGACGCCGGGAGCGGGCGGGAAAAAGACACTGGACGAGAAGGGCTGCCTCGCTTGTCACAGCGTGGACGGAAGTCCGCTGGTGGGACCGACGTTCAAAGGAGCGTGGGGACAAGCGGTGGAGTTGACGGACGGAACCGAGCACGTGCTGGACGATGATTTCTTCCGTGAACTCGTGAAGGACCCGTCCAAATACACGGTCAAAGACTATCCGCCGGTTATGCCGAAGCTGCCACTGACGGACGAAGAGATTAAGCAGATCGAAGAATACTTGAAGGGCTTGAAATAGACATGGAACTTCAAAAAAATCTTCGAACCATCGTCCTGATAGAACTGCTGGTTCCGCTGGCTTTGCTGGTGCTTGGCGCCACTCACGGCGTGCTGCAGGTGATGTTCCGCGCGGGAGTGATTCGCTCCGATTCGTTTGCGGGAGTCGGGTATTACGAGGGGTTGACGGCGCACGGCGTAATCAACGCCATCGTGCTGACGACGTTTTTTGCAGTTGCGCTGGGGTACGTGCTGGTGAGCCAGGAATTGAAAGCGCGGCTTTCGGTTTTTGGTGCGTGGCTTACGCTGGGGCTGATGCTCCTGGGAGCAGTGATGGCCGCCGCGATGATTTACATGGGCAAGGCCACGGTACTCTACACGTTCTATCCTCCGCTGAAGGCCCACCCGATCTTCTACATCGGACTGGCAATCTTCATTGTGGGTTCCTGGGTTCCGCTCTACACCTGGATTCCCGTCTATCTGCGCTGGCGGAAGGAAAATCCCGGGAAGAAGACGCCGCTCGCGGTGGTGGGCATGTTCGCGACATTTATCGTGTGGCAAATGGCCACTTTGCCGGTGGCTTTTGAAGTGCTCGTGCAGCTGGTGCCGTGGTCGCTGGGATGGACGGCAGGAGTCAACGTGGTGCTGAGCCGGACGCTGTTCTGGTTTTTCGGGCACCCGCTGGTGTACTTCTGGCTGCTTCCGGTTTACGTGATGTATTACACGATGCTGCCAAAACTTGCCGGGGGAAAGCTCTTCAGCGATTTTGCGGGACGATTCACGTTTCTTTCGCTGATTCTGCTCTCCTGTCCGCTGGGATTGCATCACCAGTTTGCCGATCCAGGAATAGCCACGACGTGGAAAGGGATCCAGAGTGTTCTCACCATGGTCATCGTGATTCCCAGCCTGCTCACGGCATTCACCATGGCCGCTTCACTGGAGTACGCGGCGCACCTCAGAGGCGGCACGGGACTTTTTGGGTGGTGGAAGAAGCTGCCTTATTTTGACCGCGAGAATTGGCTCTTCCCGTATCTCTTTTGCGGACTGGTGATCTTTCTCTTTGGGGGAATCACGGGGATCGTGAATGCGTCCTACAGCATGAACAATGTGATCCACAACACCGCATGGATTCCCGCGCATTTTCATCTGACGGTGGCGGGGCCGGTGTTCCTGGGAATTCTGGGCGGAAGCCTCTATCTGATCAGCGGACTGCTGAAGAAACCGGTGGTTTCACGAAAGCTGGCGCTTGCGGTTCCCTATGTGTGGACCGTGGGCACATTCACATTCTCGGCAGGACTCTTCATTGGAGGTTTGCGGGGAGAACCGCGAAGAACTAATCTTGGCTTGACGTACATGAATCCTGCGTCACCCAGCTATCGGCCGGATTGGTGGATTTCGACGCACGTGGGACTGGTGGGCGGGCTGATTATGGGATTGGCCGTTCTGACCTATTTTGTTGTTCTTCTCCGCTGTTTGTTCGCTGCACGCGGGGCCGACAGCGAGCGGGAACCTTTCCTGCTCCCCGTGAGCGAGGTCTACCACGACGAACAGATTTCCGGTGTGCGAAATTTTACGCCCTGGGTCGCCGCTGCGGTTTTGCTCTGCGTTTTGGCCTACTACCCGCCGATCCACGACATCTTGAAGAGCAATGTGAAACCGGCGCCGGGTTTCCACCCGGACAGCCCGATACCGGTTGAGACGCTGAAGTGAAGCTGAAAAAGAGAGATTGCGTTTCTTTTGCGGCGTTCTTGCTGGTACTTGCGCTGAACCCTGGCGGCGCAAGAGGCGCTGTGGTGCCGGCACAAAACGATGCTGGACACATTCCCAATCTGACCGTCTGGGATGAAACCAACCGGCAGAACTCGCTGCCTGAAATGCTGCGCGAAGCCGGAAATGGTCCGGTGATTCTCCTGCCCGTATACACGCGATGCACAATGAGCTGTCCGGTGCTGGCGGCCAAGCTGAAAGCGGAAACAGCGCGAATGATGTACGGCCAGAGCTACCGCGTGCTGCTTTTTTCTTTCGATCCCTCAGAAGATGCAGCGAGCCTGCGCGGGTTTCGCGAACGTGAAAAGCTGCCGGGAAAGTGGATGCTGGTACGAGCCGAAGAAACAGACATCCGGCGCTTCAGCGATTTTTTTCACTACTCGATCATGGCCGATGGGGCGATGTTCGTTCACCCGAACCAGATTTTTCTGCTCGATCACACATTGCGCTGGCGGGCAACAATCATTGGCGTGGACTGGGATGCCACGGAGCTTGGCAAATGGATGCAACGCGTGGAAGCACCGGGCATTCTCGGATGGGTGGCGATGAATCCGGAAAAGCTGGTGTGGATCGGGTTTGGCGGATTGTTGTTGAGCCTTGTGGGGGCGATGGGTTGGTTGCTCTGGCGCAAGCCGCCGGCGGTAGAAGGCGCGGGAACAGAGAAAGCCTAGCCGCATCCTGCACGGATGCGCTTCTGGTCGCGAAACTCCGGAATTGCGCGATCCAAAAGCAGGGCGTATGGTTTTGCGTGGAGGGAGAAGGAAGGAGAGCCATGAGGATGCGAAATTTGTTGCCGGTGGGGATTTTGTGCGCGTCGGCGTTTTGGGCAATTGGCGGAGCGGCGCAAACGGCGAACGAGCCCGAGGTGCCGGTGGTGGATGGGGGGCTGGGGGCATGCAAAGCGGATTTCACGGTGAGGGACAGCTCAGGCAAGCCGATCTACAACGCCAAAATCAACGTGCTGATCAAATATGGATTCATGGGCATGCGCAAGACGCAGCTGGAGGCAGGAACGAACAGCGAGGGGAAAGCGCGGTTTACGGGGTTGCCGGAGCGCGTGCGGAAGCCGCTGGAGTTTGTGATCAAGAGCGGAAACGTATCGTCTACGGTAACCGACGATCCCGGGGACAAGTGCGAGGCGGTGTTCGACGTGAAACTGACGGTGCACTGAGCCACCGCTGGGTTACTCGGGCCAGGGAACAGTGCGGCGCTGGTCGCTGCTGCGGCGCGCGAGATCCAGCACTTGCATGACGTGGAAAGCGTCGGACGGGGTGACGATGAGCGGAGCGACGCCGAGAATTGCGTCGCGGACATTTTCGTAGAACGCGCGATAATCCCCGCGCAAATTGGGAACGACGCGCTCGCTTGTGTATGCGCCATCGGAAAGTGTGAGCGTGCCCCAGTTTTCCTTCGGCTCCACTCCCCAATTCTCCCCACCGGGAGGCTGGCCGGCGCGAAGAGGAGCTTCCTGCGGATCCATCCCGTGCTTGATGAATGCGCCGCGCGTGCCGTAAACGACAAAGCGGGCGCGGGGCGCAGCGGCAAGCATTGTGGAATGAAGCGAAGCGCGCATGCCGAGGGGATACTGGAGGAGTAGATCGAAGGAATCATCGGTGAGCGAAACCTCGCGCTCGAGGCGGATATCGGCGGTGACGGCCTCGGGAAGGCCGAAGAGAGCCAGAGCTTGGTCAATCAAATGAGGGCCGAGATCCATGAGAATGCCGGAGCCGGGGCCAGGCTGTTCGCGCCAGGCGCCGGGGCGAAGCTGCGGCCGGAAACGGTCGTAGTGGGATTCGAAACGAACGATGCGGCCGAGTTCGCCGGAAGCGATTAGCTGGCGGACGGTGTGAAAATCGCCGTCGAAGCGGCGATCGTGATAGACGGTGATGAGACGGCCGAGCTTTTCGGCGAGTTCGATAAGTTCGCGAGCCTCCTTGACCGTGATCGTGAAGGGCTTATCCACAACAATGTCGCGGCCAGCTTCGAGGCACAGCTTGGCGAGGGAAAAATGCGAAGTGTTTGGAGTCGCAATGGCGATGAGGCGAATGGATTCGATCGAGAGAAGTTCATCGAGGCTTCTGACGACGCGCGTTTGCGGATAGATTTCTTGCGCGGAAGATCCGCTGCGCTGGAGAATCGCGGCGAGACGCAGACCGGAAACGGCGTGGATGATCGGCGCGTGGAACGCGCGGCCGGCGACTCCGAAACCGATCAAGCCGACGTCAATAACAGATGAGAAAGCCATTCCATTCCCCGGGATGCTACAGAGTAGCCGAAAATCCGCTTCAGCGATGCAGGAAACGGGCATTGCCAGAACGGGCGGGCTCCGTCAGAATCATGGGACGCACTGATGACCGCACTTCCAACCGAAGAGTATTCTCCACGAAGTTATCGAATCGTATTTGAAATTCTGTTTGTAGGATTTTTGCTTTCGGGAATTATCGGAACCCTGATCGGTCCGATCCTGCCGACGTATATCGCGCGATGGTCGCTGAACGACTCCGGAGCGGGGTTTTTTCTTACGGCGATGTACATCGGATCGCTGACGGGAACGCTGATTTCGAGCGTGGTGATTTCGCGAGGAGGATACAAACCAACTCTGGCGCTGGGATACGGGCTGGCGGCGATCGGAACTGCGGCGCTGATTCAGCCGAATTACAAGATGGCACTGGCGGCGACGGTTGTTTACGGTGTGGGATACGGCTTGCTCGTGCCGGCGACGAATTTATGGGTCGCGGAATATTCGGGACACCGGCGAGCTTCGGCCCTGAATTTATTGAATCTGGCATGGGGAATCGGAGCGATGGGCTGGCCGCCGCTGGCGTTGTATGCGATTCGCGGACAGCATCTTGTGGGTATGTTGACAGTGGTGGGGGTGGCCTCGCTGGTGCTGGCGCTGGGAATCTTGTGGAGTCCGTTTCTTCCCTATCATCGAGGGCAACAGAATTCGAACCGAAGTGACGAAACGAAAGCTCCCGGGCTGTGGGTGGCCGCGGGGCTGGCATTTTTGTTTTTTATTTATGTGGGAACGGAAAACGGAATCTCGCAGTGGTCGGCGGCACACGCAAAACGGGTCCTGGCGCCCGGGGATCCGAGCTGGACTCTGGCTCCGATGCTGTTTTTTTTCGGTCTTCTGGGGGGGCGGGCGCTGGCTTCAGTGGTGCTGCTCCGCGTGAAAGAGATCTGGGTCGTGTATGGCGGGCTGATTCTAGCGGGGGCGGCGACGGTGGTGACGCTCAGCGCGAAAACGCGGTCCACGCTGTTTGCAGGAGTGTGCGCCGCGGGGCTCGGATGCTCGGGCGTTTATCCAGTGTTTGTGGCGTGGCTCGCGAAATGGTTCGGAACGAAAGCGCGAAGCATGGGAGGAGTGATGTTTTCGCTGGCGGCGCTGGGCGGAGCTTCGCTTCCGTGGCTGGTGGGATTTGTTTCGAAGGAAACGAGTAGCTTGCGGATCGGGTTGTGGGTACCCGTTGCCGGGTGCGCTTCGATGCTGGCCGTGACGGCGCTACTTCGCCCGAAGAGCCGCCATTGACGGGGCTGCGGGACTGGCGGTGACACGTGCTGCAGTTTGAGGCGGATGAGTCATTTCCATGGCCCAGATACCCGCGGGACGCATGTACATGGAGGCCCGATAGTTGCCAGTGATGTCCCAAGCTTCTGGAGTACGGAACCAATAGCCCTTCGTTTCGTAGCTGACGTGATAGATTCCCCACGCGGTGCGGTAGGCCTGGTCCTTCATACCTTCGTCAAGCATGAATCCCGCGAGAGCAAAGGTGGCACCTCCCCAGACTTCCTGGACTTGCTGATTGGTGGTGATGAGCGAGCCATCCGGAGAAATGCCGCTGACTGCGCCCATATCGCCGCTGGCGAATTTCATCACGTTGTAATCGAAGATGGTTGTTAGGGCCTTGCGACGCATATCGCGAGGCACGATATCGCCGAGGCCGGTGACATCGGCGTACCACTGGCCCGCAAGCTGTTCGGCCTGAATGCTGTCTTTGTAGGCGCTTTGCGTGTCGTAGCGGAAATATTTTCCGTTCCAGAGTTTGCTGATATAGCTGGCCTGGCCTTTCAGAAAGAGATCGTGGTAGCGGGAAGCGGCGGACGCATCGCCGAGCTTTTTCGCAATTTCCTCCGCGGCGCGCAAAGAAGCGAGCCAGAGGCTGCCGCAATAGGCGCTGTCTCCGCGAACGACCCACTCGTCGTAGGTTTGGTCGGGATAGCCGCCATTATCGGGGATACCGTCGCCGTCGGTGTCAAATTTCTGCAGATAAGCAAGGGACTCCTGAACCGCGGGCCAAGTGTAGTTGAGGAAAGCAATGTCGTTCGAACCGGTCCAAACAAAATCACGATAGATCATCAGGACAAATTTGGGATTGAGATCCTTCCAGCCGTTGGTGTCCTGCCAACCGAATTGATTGACCTTGAAGAAGGGATCTTCGTTGGGAACTCCCATATCGTGGGGGACAGTGCCTTTGACCTTGCGTTCGCGGAAGACGTTTTTATGTTCCTGCAAAGTTTTCCAAAGCCAGGTCATGTGGTCGTCATAATCGCGCGGAACAGTATCGGCGAAGTCGCGCATGACTTGCTTCTCGAGGTCCGGCCAGAATCTGAGGAGCGGGAAAGAACCGTAAAAACGGACATCGAGCGTTTCGTAGAAGGGATAGTCGAAGCATTCCAGGAAGCCATAAGTTCCCGGAGTATTCGAATCCGCGCCGACGGGCCGACCCCACATGGAGCCGAGATCGGCCAAGGCGTACATTTCGTTGAAGAGCATTCCGCGATACCAGAGGGGTTTGGATTCGTCTTTGACGTAAGGTGCCTGCCATGCGTCAATCGCGTCGCTCCACTTTGTGGCGTTGAGCAAGCCATCGCGAGCGATGGCCCAAGCATTGTTGCCGCTGGTGCCGTAAAAATCGGTGTAATGCCGATACCATTTGCGGCCCAGGCCGAATTCGAAGACCGGAAAATCCCAGGAAATGACGATGGGCACGACTTTCGTTTCGCCGGGCCGGAGCGTGAAGCGAACGGCAATCGCTCCGGCCAGCCGTTCGCCGCTGCTGAGCCAGGGCGTGCTGGTGTCCGGAAGAGTTCCGTCCTTGGCGAAGGATGACCAGACGTCGCTGCCATCGCCTTCCGGAGAATAGGTGGTGAGATAGCTGACTTTGACGCCAGGGGATTCAAGGGCAGCGATGGCGATCTGGCCGTCCCAGGGATCGGGAATCTTGCTCGCACGATTGCGTTCGAAAATAATTCCCTTCATGGTGCCTTGCGCAAGAGTTTCCGAAGAGAAGCGGTTGAAATTTCCCTCGTTGAGGGCGGCGTCAAAATTGCGGTTGTATCCACGGAGCCATCCGAGCATGTTCGTCCAGGAGAGAAGAATGGAGACGGTGACTTTTTTGTTGGTGGGATTTTCCGCGTGCCAGCGATAAACGGCAACAGGATAACTGGTCTCTTTGTAATTATCGGGAAGAATGGGAGAAAACTGTTCGACGGTGACGTGAGCAGGATAATCTTCCAGACGATAGTCGAACCAGGATTTTGGATAGAGAGCGGCGTAATCGCCGGCGCCAACAGGATAATCCCACTTCCAGCTGCTCAACTGATCGCCCTGAGGATGGCCGGTGAAGAGGACACGGGCAACGCCAGAAGCGTCACCCTCTGACTTCTGGAACATGGCGAATTGATTGGAATAAATCGTTTCATATCTGTGGACACCCGGCTGAAGATGCCAGCGGGCAAAATCGCCGCGGTAGGTCTGAGAAAAAGTACCGGCGCCAAAGCCGCCGACGGGAGCACCCTGGTAATAACCGTCGTCAATGTGAGTGGGTTCGAGTCCCGGCTTTTTTGTTCCCGGATGTTCAAGCGGCTGGCCGATGGGACGCCTCCAAGCGGCTTTGGGAATATCGTCGCCGGCGGGCGCGGGCGGAGCGAGAAAAAGCAGAGCTGCAGCGAGCAAGAAAAGCGCGCCTCGACGAACCTTCATGAGACCTCCTAACAAAAACAAGGGCGCCGCAGGGCGCCCCAGGGGTGTCCACAAACGTTGCCAGGGATAGTATAGAAAATCGTTATTCTAGGCAAGAGCGCGCATGAGGCGAATTGGATCAGGAACGGAAAAGCAGACCGGATCCACGCACGCAGTCCGAAACGCAAAGCTGGTGAGGCCCAGAGAAACGGGGACCTAGGGTATATTCTCGTGCTGTGAAGAAAGCTTCCCTCGTCCGGGGATCGCCCACGACAGGACTGCTGATCGGCCTGGCGCTGACGCTTACCGCCGTGCTGGTCTTCGGCTACTACATCCGCGAGCAATTCGCAGGATTGCGGCGATTGCAGAGCAACATGGTGGACCGGAACCGGAAAGATTCCTTGCAACTGCTGCGCGTGCAGAACGACCTGAACTCAGTGGCGCTGGCGATGCGGGACATGCTGGATTCGAGAGAGCCCTATGGATTGACCGCGTGGACCGCCGAGTTTCAACGAATGAGAGAAGACCTGGACGCGGCACTGCGCATCGAAGACAAATATGCGACGGCGAGGCGTACACCGGAGCAGCGGCAATACTTGAATCAATCATTGCGCGGATTTTGGGATGCGGTGGACCGGATGTTTGCGCTGGCCGCGAGCGGAAAGGAAGCGGAAGCGCGGGAACAGATCAGGGTGACGCTGCAAGCGCGGGAAGCGGCGTTGAGCACGGCAGTTTCGCGGCTGCTGGTGCAAAACAACGAAGGAGAGGAGGAAGCGGCGGCGCAGATTGCAAAAATCTATGACCGGGTGCAGCGGCAACTTTACATTTTTCTGAGCGCAGCGCTGCTGGTGATCGTGGCGACGAGCTTATATTTGATCCGATCGAACCGCAGGCTCTTCGCCAGGATCGAGACACTTTCCGAGCAGCGCAGCGATCTGGCACAAAAGCTGATCGCCACACAGGAGGCGACACTGCGGCATATTTCGCGGGAGCTGCATGATGAGTTCGGGCAAGTGTTGACGGCGATCGGTTCACTGGTGGGGCGGGCGGGAGATGGAGTTCCGAAAGATTCGCGATTGCATGAGGATCTGCGGGAAGTTCGAGAGATCGCGCAAAACACGCTGAACAATATTCGAACGCTTTCGCAGGCGCTGCATCCGGTGCTTCTCGAGGAAGGCGGTCTGGCGAGCACGCTGGACTGGTACGTGCCGACAGTGGAACGGCAGAGTGGGTTGAAGATTCACTATGAAAAAGCGGGAGTGCCATTCGCGGTGGAGAGCGGCGCGGGCGTCCATGTTTACAGGGTGCTGCAGGAAGCGCTGAACAATGTAAGCCGGCATGCGAGCGCGAAGGAGGCGTGGATTCGCGTAAACTTCCTCGCGAACGAACTGGTGCTGGAGATCGAGGATCACGGGAAAGGGATCACGCAAAACAAGGGACAGCACGGGATCGGCATGGTGGCGATGAGAGAACGGGCGGAGATTCTTGGAGGAACGCTGGAGATTGCGCAACCCGCGGAAAACGGAACTCGGGTGCGGCTGCGAGTTCCGCGCGAGAAACTGGAGACGCATGGCGAATAAGATCACGGTGCTGCTGGTAGACGATCACGCTCTGGTGCGGCGCGGGTTCCGGCGAATCCTGGAAGACGATGCGGCGATCGCGGTAGTGGGCGAAGCGAACGACGGCGAGGAAGCTGTAAGACTTGCGAAAGAACTGCAGCCGAGCGTGGTCGTGATGGATTGCGCCATGCCGAACATGAACGGGCTGGAAGCCACGCGGCGAATCCTGGAAAACAAACCGCAGACGGCGATCCTGATGCTGAGCATGCACTCCGAAGACACGCTGGTGCGGCAGGCGCTTGAAGCAGGAGCGCGAGGCTATGTATTGAAAAATGCGATGGACCTGAACCTGGCGTCGGCGATCCGGAGCGTGGCAGCGGGGAAGACGGTGCTCGATCCGCAAGTGGAGAAGCAAGAACAATTGAAAGGTGAGCGCGAATCGGGCCTGACTACGAGGGAGCTGGAGATTTTGCAGCATATTGTGGCGGGAAAATCGAACAAGGAAATTGCGGTCGAACTCAATCTGAGCGTGAACACGGTGTCCGTGCACCGCGCGAACATCATGGACCGGCTGGGAATTCACAAAACGGCGGAACTGGTGGTGTACGCGATCCGCAAGGGGCTGGTGAATCTGCCGTGAATCGCCGGGGATTCCTTCAAGGGGCGTTTGGGGCGGGTCTGGCAAGTGCGATCTCGCCATTCGCATCTATAGCACAAGGAAATGCAAACCTCAGCTTTCGGCTGGCGGATGTCACGTCAAAAGCGGGGATCTCCTTTCAACACAACAGCGGGGCGTATGGAGGCAAGCTGCTGCCGGAAACTTTGGGATCGGGGTGCGCGTTTCTGGATTACGACGCGGACGGCTGGCAGGACATTCTGCTGATCAATTCGATGGATTGGCCGGGACACAAGCGCCAGCGAACGACGATGAAGCTGTACAAAAACAACCGGAATGGAACGTTTGCGGATGTGACGCGGACCGCGGGGCTGGACATCGAGATGTACGGTATGGGAGTGGCAGTCGGGGATTACAACAATGACGGCTTCCCCGACATCCTGGTGACCTGCGTGGGACAGAACCGGCTGTTTCGGAATACGGGCCGGGGACATTTCGTGGACGAGACGAGAAGGAGCGGGCTGTACGGGAGAGGAGCGTTCAGCACTTCCGCGCTTTGGATTGACTATGACCGCGACGGATTGCTGGATCTCTTCGTGTGCAACTACGTGAGCTGGTCGCCGGAGCACGATGTTTTTTGCAGCCTGGACGGGAAGCATAAGTCGTATTGCACGCCTGAAGCGTATCGAGGGGAGACGTGCTGGCTGTTTCGCAACCGGGGAAATGGAACATTCGAGGACGTGACGCCGACGAGCGGGGTGTTCGACACGAGTTCGAAATCGCTTGGCGTAGCGATGTTCGATTATGACCAGGATGGATGGCCCGACCTGCTGGTAGCGAACGACACGCAGCCGAACAAGCTTTATAAAAATCTGCGGAACGGAAGATTCAAGGACGTGGCGGTGGAAGCGGGGCTGGCGTTCAGCGCCGATGGAAAGGCCCGGGCGGGGATGGGTGTGGATACCGGTGACATTGACCATTCCGGACGAATGAGCGTGGCTATCACGAATTTCGACAACGAAATGGTGGGCCTCTACCATGCAAGCGCAGCGGGAACCTATGACGACGTGTCCATGGCGGCGGGGATTGGCGGTCCTTCGAAATACACGCTAGGATTCGGATGCTGCTTTGTGGATGTGAATCTGGATGGCGCACTGGACCTAGTGGTTGCGAACGGCCACATTGATGAAACCGTGCGGAACATCCGTGGAAATGTCGGGTATGCGCAGCCGCCATTGCTCTTCCTGAACTCCGGAGAGGGGACATTCGAAGACGTGGCCGCGAAGGCGGGAAAAGAATTTGCGGAAGTGAAAGTGGGGCGAGGATTGGCGTACGGGGACTTCGACCGCGATGGCGACCTGGATCTGCTGATGACGACCAATAACAGCCCCGCGTATTTGTACAGGAATGATCAGGCGAATCGCTCACATTCAATACGTTTTCATCTGAAGGGAACGAAGTCGAATCGCGACGCGATAGGAACCACTGTACGTATTTATTACGGCGGCGAGAGCCAGATGCGGCTGGTGCGAGGCGGGTCCAGCTATCTTTCACAGTCCGAACTTCCGGTTACGTTTGGAATGGGCGCACAAGACAAGATTGACCGCGCGGAAGTTGAATGGCCCAGTGGAGTAAAAGAGGAATTCAAGAATCTGGCCGCGGGAAAAGCCTTCCAAATCACAGAAAATAAAGGCATTGAAACTATTTACGCGTTCTAATGCATTTGCATTATTGCGCCCTTGTGCGGCGCCCACTATAAGAGACGCAACGTAAGAACAGCGCACCCGAATCAGTGATCTTCAACATCACCTCGGGAGCACCCCTTGAGCGCGCGGCCGGATACCCCAAGTTATTCCGGCCGCGTCGCCGTTTGCGGGACCACTTGGGGAAATACAAATCACG
>DATJAD010000137.1:0-27401 GCA_035516615.1 Candidatus Acidiferrum sp. | reverse complement strand
CTGCCAGAGCCGCTCGCCATGCTCTCCACTGACTCGGACGGCCTCCATGCCGACTTTCTTACTGTGGACGAGAACGGTCAACGCATTTTCGCTCTTACTGCCTCAGGATTGACGGTCGTGCAGCTGGCCAGCGTTCCTCTCTCGATCGGAACGGTGAGCCCGGCCACTGGCCCGTTGTCTGGGGGCACCACGCTTACAATTCGCGGCAGCGGTTTTCAGAGTGGAATCAAAATAACCATCGGCGGCAAATCTGCCTCCGTAACTTCCAAGGACATGAACACTCTAGCTGTGGTCACCCCGGCTTTACCCTCGGGGCCTCAGCAAATCGTTCTTACCAATCCCAGCGGCGAAAATTACTCCCTCGATGCCGCATTTGAAGCGCAATAGGGAACGTGGCAACTCATTTCCCAGTGATGAAGTTGCTTCTAACCTTTCTCCACGTTGCCTCATCTATTTAACCGTGCGAATGTAACCCATCAAACTTGCCCATTCCCGGACTTATAAGAGAGGAATCATGGAGACACGCAAACTCGGTAATTCAGACATGGAAATTTCCCGCGTGGGCTTTGGCGCTTGGGCCTTGGGAGGCTCAGGTTGGGAGTTTTCCTGGGGAGAACAGGACGACAGTGATTCTGTCGCCGCGATCTTGCGTGCGCTCGAACTTGGTGTGAACTGGATTGACACCGCCGCAGTATACGGCACCGGTCATTCCGAGGAAGTTGTGGCCCGCGCAGTGAAGCAATGGAAGGGACCGAAGCCGTTCATCTTCACGAAATGCGTTCTTCGGTGGAACAAGGATCGCAAGGTCTACCCGGATTTCTCCGCAGCTTCCATTCGCGAGGAATGCGAAGGCAGCCTCCGCCGCCTCCAGACCAGCGCGATTGATCTCTATCAAATGCATTGGCCTCCCAGCGACAATGGTCCCGGCCTGGAAGACGCCTGGTCTGCGATGGTGGGTCTCCAAAAAGAGGGAAAAGTCCGCTGGATCGGCGTCTCTAACTTTGCCACGCCACAAATCCGCCGAGCACAGAAGATCGCTCCCGTCACCGCGCTCCAGCCGCCGTATTCCATCATTCGCCGTAAGGTCGAGGACACACTTCCTTACTGCCTCGAGCAGAAGATCGGGGTCATCAGCTATGCTCCCATGGCTTCTGGCCTTCTGACTGGCGCCATGACGCGCGAGCGTGCCGCGAATCTCTCTCCCGACGATTTCCGAAGCCGCAATCCGGAATTCAAGGAGCCGCGCCTCTCCGCCAATCTCGCTCTCGTCGAGCGCCTGAAAAAGATCGGCGAGAAGCACGGAGTCATCCCCGGAGCAGCAGCAATCGCTTGGGTGCTGCGTCACCCTGCCATCACCGGCGCTATCGTGGGCGCTCGCAATGCCAACCAGGTGGATGGTGTGGTGCGGGCTGCTGAGGTGAAACTCACCGCCGATGAAATTGCGGAAATCGAAGGGGCAGCCCTCGCGGTCGGCCGCTAGGACCGGGAGAAATATAGAAATGGATCTCGGTCTCAAAGACAAAACGGCAATTGTCACTGGCTCGACCGCCGGAATCGGCTACGCGGTTTCTGCGGCCCTTGCCGCTGAAGGCGCGCGCGTGGTCATCAATGGCAGAACGCAGCCACGTGTTACGTCCGCACTCGATAAAATTCGTCAACAGGTTAAGAATGCCGATCTCACTGGCGTCGCCGCGGATTTGGGAACCGCGGCCGGCGTTGCCGAATTCATCAGGCAAGTGCCCCAAGCCGATATCCTCATCAACAACCTTGGAATCTTTGAGGTGAAGCCTTTTCTTGAGATTCCGGACTCCGATTGGTTCCGCTTCTTCGAAGTCAACGTTTTAAGCGGCGTCCGCCTCACGCGCCAGTACTTGCCGGGAATGCTGAAGAAGAATTGGGGCCGCATCATTTTCATTTCCAGCGAATCCGCGCAGCAAATCCCAGTCGAGATGATTCACTACGGAATGACCAAAACTGCGCAGCTGGCTGTCGCTCGCGGCGTAGCCCAGTCTGCCGTCGGCACCGGCGTCACCGTGAACTCGATTCTCGCAGGCCCAACGGCCTCCGAGGGTGCCGGCGCCTTTGTGGAGAGCATGGCCAAGCAGCAAGGAGTTACCCCCGAACAAATTGAAAAACAATTTTTCGCTTCCGTTCGCCCCACCTCGCTCCTCAAGCGGTTTGAAACTCCCGAGGAAGTGGCTGCGGTCGTCGCGTTCGTCGCAAGCACCCAAGCCACGACGATCAACGGGGCCGCCGTCCGTGCCGAAGGCGGGGTCCTCAGTGGCATCCTCTGAGCGCCGGTTATGCTCGCAGGTAGTCCGCTTTCCAGTTTTTCACTAGCTGCTTGACTGCTTTTCTCTCATTCAATTTCTCTGATAAAACCCTCCGCCCCAGCTCCGGCAGCTCATCGTCGCTCGCGTTTACTCTAAAGCGACACGGGCCGGAGCTGGTTTATCTTCGAGAGTCTGTCCAAGACAGACTGTAGGCAAAGATGGTCCGGACCTGGGACCACAATTCAGCACCATCTAGGAGGAAGGGAATATGGCAATTCGCAGGAAAATGATTCTTGGCAGCGCTTTGCTGGCCGCCATGGCACTGACGTTTCCGATTGTGGCGAGACACTCTGCGGCCACCGCAGCACCCCGGCCGGAAGAGCACCCGGTCATTCATCAAGCGCTTGACCAGTTGCGCGCAACCCGAGAGATGCTTGCAAAGGAAGGCGCCCACGATTTCAAGGGCCATCGCGTTGCTGCGATCAAGCACATTGACGCGGCAATCGAGGAGTTGAAGCTCGCTCTCGCATCAGCTCGGCACTAATCGCCCTTCAGGAAGATCGCAATGGGCCGGCCTCCTGCCGGCCCATTTCTCTGTCACCGAATCTCCATTTTTCGCATCCATTCTCCTATATGCCTGCGCAACTTAGGAGCGCACGCGCAGTAGGAGCCAGTCGTGCCAAAAGCGTATTGGGGCGGCCATCTCATCGCGGAAAGCGATGCATGCGTCGTTGTCGAAGGTAATCAGTATTTCCCTCTCGATGCCGTGAACCGCGAATTTCTTAGGCCCAGCGAGCACACTTCCGTGTGCCCCTGGAAAGGAATCGCTCATTACTTTCACGTCGAGGTGGATGGCGCGCGAAACGACAATGCGGCCTGGTATTATCCGAGTCCCAAGCCTGCCGCGAGCGAAATTAAGGATCACATCGCTTTTTGGAAAGGCGTTAAAGTCGAAGCTTGACGCGGGTCCTTGCTATTTCGCGATCTCGCTTTTGAACACCGATCCGTTATGCATCACGAATTCCACATGTTCCAGTAACTTGATGTCCGAGAGCGGATCGCCCTTCACAGCAATCAGGTCTGCATACGCGCCCGGAGCAATCACCCCGATGTCCCCTTGCATTTCGAGCATCTCGGCTGCGCGTGCTGTCGCCGCCTGGATCGCCTGCATCGACGTCATTCCGAACTCCACCATGTAAGGAAAATCCTGCGCTTCGGGTTCGGTCCATTCGATTCCGCCCATGTCCGTCCCATAAACAATCTTCACTCCCGCCTTCAGTGCCTTCCTGAAAGAAATCGGATGCACTTCGGCTCTCTTGCGGTCCCTCTTTCCTTCCGGCGTGTCTGCCGGCGCCCAGTCCTTGTAATACACCGCGAACGTCGGACAATACCAAGTGCCTTGCTTCACCATCTGGGCGACCTGCGCGTCCGTGATTTCCAGTCCGTGCTCGATGGAATCGCATCCGCCGTCGAGCGCGCGTTGCAGCCCGATCCCGTTGTAGGCGTGGCATGCCACCTTTTTCTGCCAGCCGTGCGTTTCGTCCACAATCGCTTTCAGTTCCTCCACGGTCAGCGTCGGTTGCGAGACCAGGTTACCCCGTTTGTCCAGCCACGATCGGTGCGTCATGTACACCTTGATCCAGTCCGCGCCATGATCGAGTTGCTCACGTGTTGCTTTCCGTGCCTCGACCGGCCCGTCAATAATCTGCACGCCCTTCGGCATGGTGAGCTCCGGCGCATAGCCTTCCAGGTTGTAACCTCCCGTCGTGGAAATTGCCCTCGTGGCCACAAACAACCGCGGTCCCGGGATCGTTCCCTCGGCGATCGCTTCCTTGATCTCCACGTCACCGTATCCAGCCCCCTCCGTCTCCACGTCCCGCAGCGTTGTGAATCCCTGGTCCAGCGCTCGCCGCACCGCAACCGTCGCTCGCGCCGCACGCAGCGCGATTCCCGCCTTCAGGATATTCGCGTCGTAGCCGCCCTTTTCAGGATTTTCTCCCCACAGAAACATGTGCGTGTGCGAATCAATCAGCCCCGGCAGCACTGTCGCGGAAGAAAGGTCAATCAGCCGTGCACCCGAAGGAATCGCGGCCCCTTCATCCTTCACACTCACGATCCGGTCGCCCTTTACGAAAATCAGCTGATTCTTGCGCGGTGTCTCGCTCGTTCCGTCAATCATCATGCCCGCGCGGATGACGGTTAGCTCTTCTTCTCCATTTGGCGTCGGCAAATTCTGCGCCCCTGCGCCACATGTACACATCAAACCGGCAAGTAACGCAATCCACGTTCTGCGCATAATTCCCTCCTTGTTGCGGCGCTAGCTTGCCGCAAATCACAGCGCGTTCGCAATAATTGAGTTAAGTTCCCAGAAGGTTTGCCGCGAGACGCGAGTACCCATGTTCCGCCGCCCAAAGTGTCAATGGAATTCCCGCCAGATCATCCACGAGCGGAACCGCATTCCCATCCTTCGTCAAATCAACCGTGCGGATGTATCGCCGGCAGGTATCGCACGCTTCCACGCGCAGGTGGGGTAACTGCTCCGCAACGAAAACCGGCAACTGGTGTTCTCTTTCTTCCGCGCATCCCGCGCACAGGATTCGCCGGAACTCCCATTCGTTCGAACAAAATCCGCAGACCAGGAACCGCTTCCCGCCGTCTCCTTCGGGCCTCAATACACCCACCACCGGCAATCCGCCGCAGAGTGGACACGCGCAGTGCAGGGAAAGTATCGGCGGCCGCTCGGTGCGTTCAGCCAGGATTTCAGCAAACGGCTGCGTGACCGCCCGCGCGAGCAATTCCGCGCGAGCATCCAGCGCTTCACCGCCTCTTCCGCCCTCTTCCGCGTACTCGACGAGCAACGCCCGCTGGGACTGTTCCGAATCGTTCTTCAATTCACTGGCGCACCTGGCGAGTGGCGCAGGCGCGTGCGCTTCCACGAGGGACAACAGTGCTCCAAAATTCGGCAGCAGCGCTTCGGGGTCAATGCGCTCCCGTAGCGCTTCGCCAGCGAACCTGCTCGCACCCACGCGCTCATCCTTGGCTAATTGTTGATATAGCTCTCTCTGGAATCGCGTCAAGTGGCCGTAAAAGTTCAGCACTTCGGCGGCAAAGGGATAGTCCGTTTCAAGCAGTACCGCACGTCGAATGCGCGCTTCGTATGGACTCGCGCTCATTTACGCGGCGCTTGTGCGTTGCCCACAATCTCCTCATACCAACCGGGGTGATAGCGCTTGGCAAAGGCCATCGAAACGTCCCCGCGAATCACTGATCCGAATGCTCCGCGTTCCGCAAACACTCCCATATAAATATGGATCAGGAAATTCGCGATGGTCACCAGCGCTGCAATCGGATGCAAGATCACCGCCACATACCTTACCCAGCGCACGCTCCAGGGCAGCGATTCCGGGAACCACAGCACGAGTCCAGTGAGCAGCAGCACAACCGCGCTCCAAAAGAATCCCCAGAATAGCGCTTTTTGTCCCGCATTATAGCGCCCCGCCGGCGGCATCTTATCGTCTTCATTTCGGATGTAATAATGAAGCGAATGCCACCATTCTTTGTCGAGCTTGGTCGTGCGCATCTGCCCCGACCAAAGCACATACATGTACATCACGCTCAGCGAGAAAAGGATTCCCGCCCAGGGGTGCAGCATCCGCGAAACTCCCGCGCCTCCCAGAACAATGGCCAGCCAGAAGCACCATGGTGACCAGAACGCCAACCCAGTCAGTAGAAGGTAGATGTATGAGGCCGCCGCGATCCAGTGATTCAGACGTTCGCGAAACGGATACCGCAGAACGTGGCCATGCGTAACAATCTGATCGGGATGAGTCATGCTCTTGGTCCTCCCGTGATGTCCTCATCCTCGCGCGCCTTCGGACCGTACCGCAGGTAGTGCACAAAGAGCCCGATCGCGCCGCCAATCATCGCGACGTTCCCCAGCCACTTCAGTGGTCCCTTCCACAACTTCACCATCAGCGGCACACGCGGATTCTTCGGCAAGTCGCCGTACAGTTCGGGATTCGTGGCGTCGTGCAGCACGTAGATCACACCTGTGCCGCCCACCCCCGCCGGATCATATACGCCTGCATTAGCGAACCCTGAATGTTCTCGCAGTTGTTTGGCGCGCTTTTCCGCCAAATCCGTCATGTCGTCCTTACTGCCAAAATGAAGGCAGCCCGTGGGGCATGCCTTGATGCAAGCTGGCTCCAGCCCTTGCGTCACCCGGTCGGAGCACAGCGTGCATTTGTACATGCGCTTCGTTTCGCCGTTGAATTTCGGAATATTGAACGGGCATCCGGTCACGCAATAGCCACAACCGATGCAATTCTCCTGCTGAAAATCCACGATGCCGTTCGCGTATTGGACGATGGCCCCATCCGCCGGGCAAGCCGCCAGGCATCCTGGCTCCGCGCAATGCATGCACTGGTTTTTCCGCATCAGCAGCATCATGCTGCCGTCCTCGCGCTCGTGCTCGTTGAAGAGAATCAGGTTCCAGTAATTCCACCGCGTTTCGGGCATCGTCTGGTAGCTGTTGTCGAACACCGTTTTGCCAAACGGCAGGTCGTTCCATTCCATGCAAGCCACTTCGCAGGCCTTGCAGCCGATACAGGTCGTCGTGTCCACCAGTTTGCAGACTGTGTATTCCCGTTGCGTGCTTTCTCCGGGCACGGTTCCGGCATGGCCGGAAATCTTCTGGATGCGCAGTGTCGCCTGGCTCATCGCGCGCCTCTAGGCCTTCTCAACTTTCACGAGGAAACCTTTGAACTCCGGCGTGAAAGCGTTCGGATCGATCACCGTCGGCGTCAGTAAATTCGCCAGCGTCCTCGCGTCCTTGTCCTCGTCTTCCACGATGCCGCGGAACCCCTGGTGGATCGGCAACCCGATCTGATAAATCTTTTTCCCGTCAATCGTCATCGGCTTGATGCGCTTGGTCACGAACGCCTTCGCAATGTACGTGCCCCGCGCGCTGGTCACCTTGATTTTTTCCGCCCCGCGGATTCCCATCTCGTCCGCGAGTTCCACCGGAATTTCAACGAACGGCTCGGGAATCAACTGCACGTTCATCGGGTTGTTTTTCGTCCAGTAGTGATACTGCTCCGTCAGCCGGTACGTCGTGCAGATGATGTTGTAACCTTCGCTCGGCGTTCCGAACTTATCGTCTGGCGTCTTCAATCGTTTCACCACGGGATTATTGTTCTGCTGCGGGTGCAGCACATTCGCAACCGGGCTCTCGATCGGCTCATAGAATTCCGGGAACGGCCCATCCGCGAACGCTGCCAGCGGCCCGAAAATTCTTCCAACGCCCTCCGGATTCATGATGAACGGCCCCATGTGTTCCTTCGGCTTCGAGTCCACTTTGAAGTCCGGCACGTCGTTGCCCACCCACTTTTCTGCGGCTTCGTTCCACCATATTTGGCGCCGGGAAACGTCCCACGGCTTACCTTCCAGATCGCACGAAGCGCGGTTGTACAGCACGCGCCGGTTCACTGGCCACGACCATGCCCAGTTCTGATGAACTCCCATCCCAGACGGATCGGAGGGATCGCGCCGTGCCGTCATATTGCCGGCTTCCGTATACGCTCCACTGTAAATCCAGTTTCCGCACGCCGTCGTGCCGTCATCCTTCAGCCATGCAAAACTTGGCACCTGCTGCCCTTTCTTGATCTGCTGCTTCGTCGCCGGATCTTCCAGGTCCGCCAGCGCCTTTCCATTGATCTCCTTCAGCACTTCCGCCAGCGACGGTTCCGTAGGCCTCGTATAATTCCACGTCAGCTTCAGGATCGGATCCGGAAACTTCCCGCCATCCTTCTTGTAAAGATCCCGGATCTTCAGGAAAATCTGTGCCACGATGTCCTGATCCAGCCGGCAATCCCCCGGCGGCGGCAGCGCCGCATTTTTCCACTGCAGCCAGCGCGCCGAATTCGTGAACGAACCGTCTTTTTCCGCGAATCCCGCGCACGGCAGCCGGTACACCGTCGTTTGAATCTGTTTCATTTCGTCCGAGGTGATCCCCGGCGCTCTCCAGAATTCGCTTGTCTCATCCGGATAAATCTCTCCAACCACCAGCCAATCCGCCTTCTTGAGCGCGTCAATGTTCTTGTGTGAGTCCGGTCCGATCGCCACGCCATTCATCCCGAAGGTGAGCAGTCCCTTGACTGTGCCTTCGTACATGCCGTTCCACATCTCCACCCACGAAAAATTCCGGTCCACTTTCGGCAAATAGTCGTACGCCCAGTCATTCTGCTTTGTGGCCGCGTCGCCATACATGGCCTTGAGCAGGCTGACCGCAAACTTCGGCGTGTTTCCCCAGTAGTTGAGCGAATCCCAGCTCCCCGGCTTTGAAGGCTTCGGTGTAATTCGCTTCATCCATCCTTCAAACGATCCATCCGTCGGCGTCGGCACCTTGATATATCCCGGCAGCACGTCGAAAATCCCCGCCATATCGGTCGCGCCCTGAATGTTCGAATGCCCGCGCAATGCATTCACTCCACCTCCCGCGCGTCCCACGTTGCCCATCAGGAGCTGCAACATCGCGGCCGTTCGAATAATCTGTGTCCCAAACGTGTGTTGCGTCCAGCCCACGGCGTAAATCACCGTCGCCACTTTCTTCGTGTCCCCATCTTTGCGGATGGACGTAAAGAGGTCCGCCGCCTTCAAGAACTGTTCCTTCGGAATCCCCGTGATCCGCTCCACCACTTCCGTCGTGTAACGTGAATAGTGCTTTTTCAGAAGTTGAAATACGCACCGCGGATTCTGCAAAGTGAAGTCGTAGGCGGGATGCTCGGGCAGCCCCGCCGGTGGCGCCGCTTGCCCGTTCGCCGGTTTCGCAGCCACCGCTTCGTGCATAGCCTTCCCGCCGGCGTCGCCCGACGCATAATTCCACGTCGCTTTGTCGTAGGTTTGCTTCTCCGCGTCGAACCCGGAGAACACGCCGTCTTCGTCCGGCAATTTGAAGCCGTCTTTCACCACAAAGGCGGCATTCGTATAGTTAAGGAGGTATTCTTTCGCGTAGCGGTCGTTTTCGATCGCGTACCGGATCAATCCACCCAGAAACGCAATGTCCGCTCCCGCGCGAATCTGGCAGAAAAGGTCCGCCACGCTTGCGGTCCGCGTAAACCGCGGATCCACCACGATCATCTTTGCGTTGCGGTTGCGCTTCGCTTCAACGGCCCACTTGAATCCGCAGGGATGGTTCTCGGCAGGATTTCCGCCCATGATCAACATCATGTCGGTATTCTTGATGTCCACCCATCCATTGGTCATCGCCCCGCGTCCGAATGTTGGTCCCAAACTTGAGACCGTGGGGCCGTGTCAAACCCTTGCCTGGTTTTCTAAGTGGACTATTCCCAGGCTCCTCATGGATTTCACAACGAGATAGTTGAACTCGTTCGTGTCCGTGCACCCGCCGGTGAATCCGATGGATTCCAGCCGGTTCACCGTGCGTCCTTGCGCGTCCTTCTCGATGAACGTATCGTCCCGCGTCTTTTTCACCTTCTGCGCGATCTCGTTGATCGCCTCGTCCCACGAAATATCTTCCCAATCCGTTCCGCCCGGCCGCCGCACCTGCGGCTTCAGCAGCCTACGGTCATTCAAGATGTCCTGCTCGAGTGAGGAACCCTTCGGGCACAACGTCCCGCGGTTGATGGGATGGTCCGGATCGCCCTCCACGTGCACCACTTGGGGCGTTACGTTCTTCGCTCCGTCGCCGATCGTATAAATGATCACTCCGCAGCTCACGGAGCAATATGGGCATGTGGAACGCGTCTCTTGCGCTCGTCCAATCTTCAGTTCGCGCAACTGTGCATAAGCTGGCTGAACGTCGAAGCCAAAAATCGTAACGGCTGCTCCGCCAACTGCACCAATTTTCAGGAAGTCCCTACGGGAGGGTTTCAGACTCTCTACTTGCAGGCCCTGATTAGAGCTGGGTTGCATCGTGCCCCTTTCCAAAGTGACAGAAGAGAAGCCACGCGAGCCGAAGAATAAATAATCCCGCTCGCGGCAGAATGCAAGGAAAAGATTGTTACAGTTTTGTTACAACTCGCGGCTCGCCCTTCAGGCCGCCGATGCCGAGGACAACGGCGGCGCGTCCGTATCTGTTAGGGCCTTCATTTCCGCCGCGCGGAATCTGACCAGCAGCAGCGTCAAATCGTCCGCCTGCCGCGCACCTCTTGTGAACGTCTCCACGGATTCCAAAATTCGCTTTTTTAGTTGATCCAACGGCAGTTCCGCCGTATTGGCCAGGGCTTCGCGCAACCTCGGAACTCCGTAGAGTTGTTCTTCCGGGTCCATCGCCTCCGTCACTCCGTCGCTGAACAGCACCAGTGTGTCTCCCGGCTCCAGTTTCACGCACGCCGCCGTATATTCCGCTTCGGGCACAAGCCCCACCGGAAAGGACCCTTCCGTGAACGCTTCCTTTACCTCGCTCTGCCGGAGCAGGATCGGCGAAGGATGTCCCGCGTTGATGAACTCCAGGTGCCCCTGGTTGTCCAAAATTCCGAAAAACATCGTCGCGTATCGTCCCACTTCCGCGTGGTCGCACAAGAAACGGTTCACGTGGTTGAACACCCGTGCCGGGTCCACTCCGATCGTCATTCCAGAGAGCGCTCCCTGCAGCATCGTCGTCAAGAGCGCCGCCCCGAGTCCTTTCCCGGAAACGTCCGCGATCAAAAACGCGGTACGCCCGTCGCTCAGCGGAAATACGTCGAAGTAGTCTCCTCCCACCGAAAGGCACGGAAAGTTGCAGCCCGTCACGCTCAGATGCGGCTGGTCCGGAATATTCCTCGGCAGCAGCGCCTGCTGGATATCTCTCGCGATGTTGATCTCTTGTTCCATGCGCTGGCGGTCGCGTTCCTTCTCCAGCAGCCGCGCGTTGTCCAGAACGCTGGCCGCGTCTTTCGCCAGCACATCCAGGATTTGCCGGTCAAGCCGCGAAAAGGCCGCAGGCCTCTTGGAATCCAGATACAGCACTCCCAAAAAATCTCCCAGCCGCACGTTCGCCAGCGACTCTTCGCTTCTTGCCCGCGTCATTCCGTACAATGGAATCACCACCACCGCCTTCAGGCGCTGGGCCACAATGCTTTGCGCCGCTTGCAGATCCATTTCCGCTTGCGCCAGATCCTCCGTGATCACCGCCGATCTTTGCCTTAGCGCCAACTGGATCGCCGTTTGGCTTGGCGACATGCTTTCCGGCGGCACGCGCAACCCGCCGCTCCTCCGCGCCAACCGCACCTTCAGATGGCCTCCCTCGTCCGCTTCCAGCAACAAGCCCCGGTCCGCATCCGTCAGCGCGATCGCGTGATTCAACATCTCGCCCAGCACCGATTCCAGCGGCAGTTGCGAGTGGACCAGTCTGCTCGCCTCCAGCAGACGGTTCAGCTTCTGCAACCCTCCGGTTCCCGTCGAGGAGTCTGTTCCCGCCAAATGGTCAATCCGGGTCAACAGGTTCGGGATGGACTCCTCCCCGGTATTGCTCGAAGACCGGAAAATAATTTCGTAGGAATCCTCCAGCCCGAATGTGATGACGTCTCCATCCTGTAGGGCGCGGCTTTCCACTTTCTCTCCGTTCACAAATAGCCCGCGCCGTTGTCCCTTGTCCTCAAGATAGAAGTCATTTGCTTCCGTCACGATCGCCGCGCACTGCCGCGAAATTCGCCGATCGTTCAGTTGAAGATGGTTTCCGGTTTCTCCGCCGCGTCCGATCAGGAACGGAAATTGCGTGATCCGCGCGTACTTCCGCGTGCCGTCTGGAGCGATCACTTCCAGGACAGCCTCGTTGCTCGCCAGTCCTTCAGGCATGGTCTTCTCGATCCGCAGATTGTAGCACGCGCCCCCTGCCTCGCCTCATCCCTACCGTTCGTCCACGCTGTTCGTCCACTATTCCGCGGAGCTTCTCCATTTTTGCTTGACAGCTTCGGCTCGAATCTATATATGTCCAGTCGTCTAGACAACTGGAGCGAACCTTGGCCTCCTCTTTCCTCGATCGCCAGAGCGTGGTTCCGCTGTACTACCAGATTCAGCAGCGCCTCCTCGAACAAATCCGCTCCGGAAAATTACGGGTCGGCCAGCCGATTCCCTCCGAGCAGGAAATCGCCGCCAGCATGGGCGTCAGCCGCATGACCGCCCGCCAGGCCCTCAAATCCCTCTGCAGTCTCGGCCTCGCCTACAGCCAGCGCGGGAAGGGAACCTTCGTATCCCGCTTCAAGCTGGAAAAGGATTTTCGCCAGGTCCTTTCTTTTTGCGAGGAAATGCGCGCTCGCGGCTCTCGCCCCCGCTCTCGTGTGCTCGCTTTCGAGAAAAGCCGGGCGTCTTCCGAAGTAACCGGGGCGCTTCACCTCGGTCCCCGCGAAGAAGTTTTTATGTTGCGCCGCGTGCGCCTTGCCGATTCCATTCCTCTCTGCATCGAGTGCACGCACATCCCGGTTCGCCTTTGCCCGGAATTGCAAAAGCGGTTCGAACCGGATTCTTCTCTCTATCAGGCCCTCTCGGAGCTCTACGGCATCCAGATTGATATCGCCGACGAAGTTGCCGAGGCTTCTTTGGCCACTGCTCCCGAAGCGCGCCTTTTACGCATTCGCAAGGGCGCTCCGGTTTTCCGCTTTACGCGCACGGCCTATCGTCTTTCCGGGGAACCCGTCGAATTCGTCACATCCACATACCGTGGCGACCGCTGCAAGGTTGTCAACCGCCTCACGCGCCAGCCCGGCCTCGATGGAGAAGGGAGAGTCTGATGTAATTCCCATTGATTAGACAGTAGGCGCGAGGCGCGCGGCATCTGGCTGCCTTGCAGATCATTCAGCGCATTTGTTGTTTGGAATTGGCAGATTTGTATTTTTCACGTGAATTCCGTTGGGTTTAAGTGAGAAATAGAGTTCGACATCTGGTGTTGATTGCAGTCTGGGGTGGTTTCCTCCGGGCCATGCCCCGGAGGAACAAATTTTGTGGGGGTGTATGATGCGGATTTTGTCATGCTTGTTTGTTCTCTCTCTTCTGGGTCTCTCTTTCTTGCCGGCTTCCACTCTTCAAGCGCAGAGCGTGAATGCCACAATATCTGGCTTGGTGCTTGATGCGCAAGGCGCCGCCGTCGCCGGCGCTGCCATCACCATCACCAGTGAGGACCGTCACATGGTTGTCCGGACGCTTCAATCCAATGCCGACGGCCATTATGCGGCTCCCGCTTTGCCCGTCGGACGTTACTCTGTTTCCGTCGAAAAACAGGGATTCAAAAAGGCCGTCCGCAGCGGCGTTGTTCTAAATGCGAACGACAATATCGGTCTGGACTTTACCTTGGAGCTGGGTGCGGTAACCGAAACTGTCTCTGTCGCTGCCGACCTTCTCCAGGTCGAAACGCAGACGGCTACCGCGACCGGCCTTATCACTCCTACCGAGATCAAGCAGATCCCTCTCGGCACTCGCAATTATGAGCAACTCGTCGCTCTGATGCCTGGAGTTTCCAATAACTCAGCCGACCAGCTCTACCTCGGTGTATCCAGTCCTTCGGGCGCCACGAGCACCGTCAGTTTCTCCGTCAACGGCCAGCGCAACAGTGCCAACAGCTGGACCGTGGATGGCGCGGACAACGTTGACCGCGGCTCCGATCTCACCCTGCTTACATACCCAAGCGTAGATGCCATCGCCGAGTTCACTGTCCTCCGTGGCCAATACGACGCGGAGTATGGCCGCGCCGCGGCGGGTCAAATCAATGTCATCACCAAGTCAGGCACAAAGTCTTTTCACGGCGGGGCCTACGAGTTTTTCCGTAACGACGTCATCTCCGCCAACAATTTTTTCAACAACAGCGCTGGTATCAAGCGCCCCCCTCTCCGCTATAACGATTTTGGCTATACTTTCGGCGGTCCCTTCTATATCCCTAATGTCTACAACGAGTCCAAGAGCAAGACCTTCTTCTTCTTCTCTCAAGAATTCCGCCGTGTCATCACCTATGGCACGGTCACCGGAACCATTCCCACTGCGGATATGCTTCAGGGCAGTTTCTTGCACCCCGTTTGCCTGAGCAGGGACTCCACCGGCGCTTGCACTTCCACCGGCACCCAGATTTCCTCTATAGATCCCGTCGCCCAGGAATACATCAACGACGTCTTCTCCAAAATCCCCTCTCCCAATTCCGGCACTTTCAACCTGGTCAGCGCTCTGCGCAACATCTATAACGCCCGCCAGGAACTATTCCGCGTGGACCAGGTTTTCGGTCCTCGCCTCAATTTGACCGTCCGCTACATCCACGATTCCATTCCCACCGTCGAACCCGGCGGCTTGTTTACTGGCTCGCCTTTGCCCGGCGTCTCCACCACCTCCACCAATGCTCCCGGCTACAGCTGGCTCGCTCGCGCCACTTCCTCCTTCTCTTCCTCCCTCATCAACGAAGGAGGTTTCATTTTTTCCTATGGCGCGATCGTCAGCAATATCTCGGGCCTCGTCTCCACGGCAAATTCGCCGGACATTAATGTCACTCTGCCTTACACTTCCACTTTGGCCCGCATTCCTTCGATCACACTCAACGGTGGCTCTTCCATTACTGGATTTGGCCCCTACGGCGACTACAATCGCAATTACAATGCTTTCGACAATTTGACTAAAGTCATCGGCCGTCATACCTTCAAATTCGGTTTTGTGTACAACTACTACCAAAAGTCGGAAAACGCTGGCGGCGTCAACACTGGCTCCTTCACATTTTCTTCCGCGGCTCCTGCTGGTACTTCCTCGTTCGAACAGGCTTGGGCCGATTTTCTCCTCGGAAATGCCGCCAGCTTCACCCAGGCAAAAGCGGATCTCACCCCCGATATTCGCCAGCAGCAATTCGAACTCTATGGCCAGGACCAGTTCCGCCTCCGCAAAAACCTGACCCTCTCCCTCGGCCTGCGCTACTCCCGCTACGCCCAACCCATTGACGACAATCATTACCTTTCCAATTTTGATCCGGCCGCTTACGATCCTTTGAAGGCCCCGACGATGAACACCGATGGGACCATTTGCACCGCCGCACCATGCACAAGCGGCCTCGCTCCCAATCCCAATTACGATCCTCTCAACGGCATCATCATCGCGGGTCAGAACTCTCCTTACGGCTCCAACATTGCCCAGACACCAAACAAGAACTTCGCTCCGCGGATCGGGATTGCTTGGGATCCCTTCGGAGACGGCAAAACCTCTGTTCGCGCCGGTTACGGCATCTTCTACGATTCCACTCTCGTCGGCACTTACGAGCAGAATATCTTCGGGAATCCCCCCTTCGCTCCTAACATCGTCATTAACAGCACCACCCTCGACAATCCTGCGGGTGGCATTCCGGCGAATTCCGCTGCCGTTCTCGCTCTCAGGGGAACGCCCCTGCCCATCAAAACCCCGTATTCCCAGCAGTGGAGCTTGGATGTGCAGCGCCAGATCACTCCTACCCTCAAAGTGGATGTCGGCTACTACGGCAACAACGGCGTCCACCTACTCGGCATTGTGGACATCAACGAAGTGCAGCCGGGAGCCGGTTACGCCGCCGGTCTCACCTCGAGTCCCACGACTACCGGCTTTACTTCCAGCACCGAGGGCCGGCTCAACGTCCTTCGTCCGTATGTCGGTTATAACGCCATCAGCGTGGTCGAAAGCGCCTTCAACTCCAACTACAATTCGTTTCAGGCATCTGTCCAGAAGCGCTTTCGTCAGGATTCGCTCCTGAACGTCTATTACACCTGGTCTCACAACCTCACCAACAACCAGAGCGACCGTTCCACCGCCCCGCAAAATACTTACGATATCGCTGCGGAGTATGGCCCCACTCAATTTGACAAGCGTCACATCCTCTCCGCCGACTACGTATATGCTTTGCCTTGGTACCGGGATCAAAATGGCTTCGTAGGCCATACCCTCGGCGGGTGGAGTGTGTCCGGCATCGTCTCCTACTCTTCCGGCGCTCCCCTCACCGTAACCACCTCTGGAGTGGACCCCGCGGGCCTCGGCTTCCTTGGCCCTAGCGCCGCAGGTGGCCGGCCGAATGTCTCCGGGAATCCCAATAGCAACGCGCCCCACACTTTGGCGCAATTCTTCAACACCAGCGTCTTTTCGCTCGTCCCCAACGGAACCGTCGCCCCTGGAAATTCCGGCCGAGGCATCGTCATCGGCCCCGGCATCGAGCGCTGGGACATTGCCTTCATGAAGGATTTCCGCATGCATTGGGAAAATACTTCTCTGCAATTTCGTGGCGAAATGTTCAACGCCTTTAACCACACCAATTTCAACTCTTTGGGAACCACGTTCACTTCCAGCAGCACTTTTGGAAAGGTTCTCACGGCGCACGACCCGCGCATCGTGCAGCTCGGTTTGAAGTTCAACTTCTAGCTTCACTCCTCGCTTGCCTCCGCGGGCGTGGATTTCTCAAGCGGCCCTCCCGCTAAGAAACGGGAGGGCCGCTTCTTTGTTTTCCGATTCCGCTTGCATGAGGAATTCGGGCTGCTAACAATGTTGGAGGCTCCTTCTGGGGCGCGGAATCGGAAATGATCTTTCGCCAGCGAAAAGTGGCCGTTACAGCCGCCCTGTTTTTTCTATTGCCCGGGGGAATGCGGGCGCAGCAGTGCCGCGTCGCTCCATCTTCCGTAAAGCTCGGTGACACCATCCGGCTTCGATGCCCGAGCGCCGTCACTTCTGCGAAAATGGGTAGTCGCACTGTTCCGTTGTTTCCGCAAGCTGACGGCAAAGCGTTCGGCTTGATGCCGGTTCCAGTTGAACAGAAACCCGGCGCCTATTCCATTCAGTTTCTTTCCGGCGAAAAAAAAGTGCTCTACACGGCAAAAGAAACCGTTTTGAAAACGTATTTCCCATCACAAAATGTCACGCTTAGTCCCGCCATTGAAGCGCTGCATTCGACGCCGGAAGAAATTCATTTGCTCGTTGCGTTTCGCGATTCCGTTTCCGATGAGCGTTTTTGGAAAGATCCCCTCGCCCCTCCCGTCCCCGGCTGCGTCACTTCTCCCTTCGGCGTGAAGCGCCTGCACAACGGCAAACCCACCGGCGAATATCACAGCGGCGTGGACCAGCGCACTCCCGAAGGCGAACCCATTCGCGCCGTCGCCGCTGGCACGGTGACCTTCGCGCAGAGGTTCAATGTTCTCGGCAACGCCGCCGGCGTTGATCATGGCCAGGGACTCGAGACCATCTACTTGCACATGGAAAAACTCGCTGTCGAAAAAGGCGCCCGCGTGGAGAAGGGAAGCATCCTCGGCTACGCCGGAGAGACGGGCCGCGCCAATGGGCCGCACTTGCATTGGGCATTGTACGCGAATGGCGTTCATGTGAATCCCGCGCAGTGGATGAAGCTGACTCCTTGCCCTCGCGAAAAAAGGAAGGACTGAATCATGTTCGCAGCTTCTTTTTTCGCCGCGGCGACGGGTCACGCCGATCCCGTTGTACCCATTTTGCTTGCGCTGGTTTTTCTGACGCTCGGCGCGATGATCGGCGGACGGCTGATGACCCTGATCAAGCAGCCCGCTGTGCTCGGTGAGCTGCTCGTCGGAATGTTCGCCGGAAATCTTGGCTATTATCTCGGCAGCCCGGGCCTGACGGTTTTGCGCGAGGGCGACAACCTCAGAAAAATTTCCGATCTCGCGCTGACCACCACGATAACGGTCACGCAGGCTGTTTATCAGGTGCTTCCCATTGCGGATGCCGACCGCGTGGCCGCGGCGCTGAGCGGAGCGCGGTCCCTCGATTATCTGGCGATTTTCTCCTTCGTGGATTTTCTCGCGCGCATCGCCATCCTCATATTGCTTTTTCTCGTGGGATTGGAAACGAGCCTCGGGGAGATGCGCCGCGTCGGAAAATCCGCATTGTTTGTCGCGGTGATTGGAGTGATCGTGCCGATGGCGCTGGGCATGGGCACGATGAAACTTCTGCACCCAGAATCGGAGCTCGCCCGCGATCTCTTTATCGGCGGAATTCTGACGGCGACCAGCGTGGGAATCACCGCGCGCGTTCTCCGCGACCTCGGCCAGGAAACGCGCGACGAATCGCGCGTGATTCTCGGCGCCGCCGTGATTGACGACGTTCTCAGCCTGATCGTTCTCGCCGTCGTCAGCGGACTGGCGCTGACCGGCACGGTGAGTCCGCTGTCCATCGCGAGGACCACTCTCGAAGCCGCACTTTTTCTGGCCGGCTCACTCGGCATCGGCATCTGGATCACGCCGCGCATCGTGCGCAAGCTCGCCACCGTGGGAATCCGCAATCTGAAATTGCTTTTCGGATTGGGCTTCGCTTTTTTGCTTTCTTGGCTCGCCAACGTTGCGGGCCTAGCGACGATTGTCGGCGCATTTGCGGCGGGAATGATTTTGAACAATTTTTTCGACAAAGAGCTGGAAGGAGAAACGCTGCACGAACTGATATCTCCGCTGGAATCGCTGGTGGTGCCGCTGTTTTTCGTGTGGATGGGAATCCAGGTGAAGCTCGAGTCCCTGGGCAGCCGCGACGTGCTGATCGCGGGCCTCTTGCTGACGGTGGTGGCAATCCTCGGAAAACTGGTGAGCGGGTGGGGATGCCCGCGCACGATGAACCGCTGGGCGGTAGGGTTTGGCATGATGCCGCGCGGAGAAGTGGGATTGATCTTCGCGGGAATCGGGCGCGGGATCGGCGTGGTGGACGACGGACTGTTTTCCGCGGTGGTGATTCTGGTGATGATCACGACGCTGCTGGCGCCCGTGATGCTGCGGGTGACGCTAGGATCGCAGCCGGCGGCTTCGGCATAAAACTGAAATTTTCTCTCCTTCATAACAATAGACGCAATTTTCGGGCGGCCTTTTCGCTGCGCTTAGGGTAAAGCCGAAGCGAGGCGACGGCTGACGTATTCGCTGACGTGGAGATCGAAGAGTTCCTCGATGCGTTTGGTGACCGGTCCTGGCGCGGCGGGGATCTTGTTTCCGGCGATTTCGCCGACGCCGATGATGTTGCGATTCGTTGAAGAAATGAAGACTTCGTCGGCGGAATAGAGATCCTGGGGATGAAGAACCTGCTCGGCGACCGAAAGGCTGGCTTCCGGTGCGATTTCAAAGAGAATGCCGCGAGTGACGCCTTCGAGGCAGCCAGAAGCGAGCGGCGGAGTGAAAATTTTTTCGCCGCGCACGATGAAAATATTGGCGGCGGTGCATTCGGCAACTTCACCGCGTTCGTTCACCAAAACAACCTCGTCGAAGCCTTCCTTTTGTGCTTCCGCAACGGACCAGACGTTGGGGAGCCAGGAGATGGATTTGACGCCCGCGAGAGGAGAAGCGGCGTGGCGGCCATGCTCGCGGAGGGTGAGGCGGACGGGTTCGCGATATTCGGGGAGCGAGGAGGAATAAATGATGAGGTCCACATCGGGCATGGACTCATCGCTGCGCCAGAAACCGACTTTGTTGTAGACGAGATAGATGCGCGCGCAGCCTTCGGTGACTTTGTTGGCGCGGATGACTTCCTGGAGATTAACGCGAACTTTGGGACCGGTGTAGGGCATCGGGAGGTGAATGATGGCGGCGTCTTTTTCGAGGCGGCGCCAGTGGCGTTCATAGGCAAACGCTTCGGAACGGACGATGCGAATGGTGGTGAAGAGTCCCCAGCCGCAGACGAGGCCAGCCTGGCCGGGAGAGAGGCGGACTTTCTCAAGGGGAAGCAGACGGTCATTATGAAATATGTTGCGATGGATCAAGAGGGCCTCGATGGTTTTGGAGTCGGAGATATTGTAGCCCAGTGGGAAGGCGAAACTCGAAATTGGAAGTTGGCAGTGCGAAACAAGCATCCAAGCTTGACGGCATGCGCTAACAAATCCCAGGGGTACCCGCCTTTATCGGATGTGTGGCAAACACTGGGTTTATAAGTCCATTGTTTTTGGATGTGTGGAAGGGAAAGGAGTCAGGGGTGCAAATTTCGGATGTGTGGCAAGGATTGAAGTTAGAGGTTCGACGTTGGCAGTTCGAGGAGGGCACGCCATCCACCGTTGTTTTGGCAAGTGTGCGCAAGCGATTGGAAAGAAAGTGGATGTGAGAATTTTTTGGAAGCTGGTTTGTGCAATGTGTGCGCAAACGCTTGAATCGAAAGCGATTATTTCTAAGATGGACTGAAGTGGCGAGATGCGGGAAAGGCGAACTTGGGGATGGGTCGAAGCGGAGTACGAGAGGCGAATTTCACAAAACATTAGCACGGAATGTTAACTCAGTCAATAGATTATTTTATGGTATTTGTTCGGACGGCGAGGACCGGTCATGTGCGGAACGCGTTAATCGAGAAGATGTTGTGGCGCGCAGGGTGGAAACGTGGGGGAGGCACCGAACGTTGGGGGCCATTCCGAATGGAACTCGGATTCCGCAAGTGCGCATGGAGCGTGCTTCCCTAAGGCGATAGGCCGACGCTTAAGAGACAAAGTGCCGGGCTATCATCTCAGCGGACGGCCTGCTCGCGCATGAGGTAAGTACGAACGCAGGGGGCTAGGATGAGGGAGGGTTGGGATCGTCGCAGCCGACAAATTCCATGTTGATGCGGTTGCCTTTGTACTGGAGTTCGTCGTGGATGCCGATTTTAGATGTGTAGTAACCGTCCACGGTCATGCGCTTGAGGGAGTTGAAGAAGCGGATTTCAGGCAGATCGGTGAGATGGCCGTGATCGGAAAGGACGGTAAGGACGGCGACACGCTCTTCGGAGGTGGAATCCAAGAAGGACTTACCGTGATAGTGGCGGCACATGACCTCGATGAGCGGAAGACCTTCGCGCCAGATGGACTTTTCAGTCTCGTCCGGTGTTTCGCGCAAGAATTGGTCAATGTAATCGGCGACCTTGGCGGCTTTGGCGCCGCCGGAGCGGGCGTCGGCGGGAATGATCGTTTCGGTGAGCTCTTGGACGAGGGCGTGCTGGGCTGGAGTGAAGAAAGTGGCAGGAGCCTGGGCTTCAGGGACGGTACCGTGAGGGACGACGGGAGGCGTGGGGACTTGTAGAGTTTCCGCCGAGAGGTTGGGCTTCGGCAGAAGAGAGGCGCCGAGAGCACTGGCGGAAGTGATGAGCCATTGGCGGCGATCCTGGCGGAGATCAATGGGATTCTTGAGAGACATCGGGCCTCCTTGGCGGTTCGTTGGAAAGTCTTCCGAGATCTAGAGTGGCGATCGTTTGTAACATTGTCCGTTGGTCGCGGCATTCATCGAAGACAGATTCTTCGCTTCGCTCAGAATGACCGTCATTTTCATGCTTCATCAAACGATCAGATATTCCTCTGTTTGAATTGGTCGGCGAGATAATCGCAAGAGCGCCAGCAGAGGGCCATGATGGTCCAGGTAGGATTCTGGCAACTGGCGCTGACGTGGGTGCTGCCGTCCACCACGAAGAGATTCTTGACGTCGTGGGATTGCTGGAATTGATTGACGACGGAAGTTTTTGGATCGTTGCCCATGCGGGATGTGCCGAGTTCATGGATGGACCAGCCTTCCGTGAGGATGCGGTCATTGACGCGAACAATCTCGAAGCCCGCTTCTTCAAGCATTTCCTGAGCGGTTTCCTTCATGTCCTTGGCCATCTTGAACTCGTTGTCGCCGAACATGTAGTGGAAGCGAAGAGCGGGGATGCCCCACTTGTCTTTGACGAGGGGATCGAGGTCCACATAATTTTCGTAGCGGGCAAGGACTTCGCCGAAGGCACCCATACCGATATAAGCGCCATAATTTTTGCGAATCTCTTCCTTGAAGGAGGCGCCGAAGCCGGGAACCTGAGTGCCTGCGGGAAACATCTGGCAACCGCTTCCGCCCTCGAAACCATAGCCGCGAATGAAGTTGGAATCTTTCGTCTCGAGATTGCGGAAGCGGGGAACGTAGAAGCCGCCGGGACGGCCATCATCGAGCGTGGCGGGCTTGCCGACGAGATTTTTGGCGCGGCCATAGACACCGGGTCCCATGATGTGTTCGCAGAAATTGTGGCCGACATGGCCGCTGGAATTGGCTAGGCCGTCGGGGAAGAGGCGCGACTTGGAGAGAAGAAGAAGGCGCGCGGATTCGAGCGTGGAAGCAGCGAGAATGACGATTTTGGCGCGGACCTGATAGTCCTTCATCGTTTGTGAGTCAATGAAATTGACGCCGGAGGCTTTGCCGGTGTTGGGGTCCACCGTGATTTCGCGCACGGTGGAGTTAGGACGGACGGTGAGATTGCCTGTATCCATGGCGGGATAGATCAAGCCGGTGGGGGAATCGAAGGCCGCGTGAATGTCGCAGCCGCCTTTGCGTTCGCAGGCGCCGCGGCCGTAGCAGCGGCTGCGGTATTTGTTGTGCTTGAGGCCATCGGTGGCGACGCCGGCGCGATACTGCGTCAGGATGCGGCCCATTTTGCGAAGGCCCTGCTGAAGAGTGACTTCGGCGCAATTCAATTTCGTGGGACGCTGAAAAATGCTGTCGGGAAGGTAGGGGAGATTTTCTTTGACGCCCGTGATGCCGAGATAGAGGTCCACTTTATCGTAGTAAGGGGCGAGGTCGGCGTAGCTAATGGGCCAGTCCTCGCCGAAGCCGTCGCGGCTCTTGGCTTTGAAGTCGTAATCGGAGAGACGAAGGGCGAGGCGCCCCCAGATATTGGTTTTGCCGCCAAGGCAGCGGGCGCGAACCCATGCGTAACGAGTGCCGGTGTAAGGGTTATCGCGCTCGTCCACGACGATGTTCTTGACGTAGTCGGTGTCTCCGACGTAACTCTTCAGGTGCTTGAACTTCTCAAAACCTGGGCCATAAGGAGGATTGCGGATGGTGTATTCGTTGAACGTGAGGGAGTGAGAGTTGGGAGGGAGATCGCCGCGGTAGCGGTTGTCGTAAGGCCATTCCATCGAGCGAAGCTCTTTTTCGATGGGAAGCTTCTTGCCGGCTTCGAGAAGCAGGACTTTCATGCCATGGCTAGTGAGGACATGCGAGGCCATGCCCCCGGCGGCGCCGGAGCCAATGATGACGGCATCGTAGATTTTCGCGAGATCAACGTTCTGGGATCCAGACTGCGAGGAATCGGCCATCAGGAGTGCTCCGTTTGAGGGCTATACGATTTTTTGCGCTTCGAAACGCCAACAGCGAAAAGCTGCGCCAGACAGGCTCGGCAGGTCCCACCGGGTGCGCATGCATTCAACAATGGAGCGGCGGATTTGTCCAGAGAGGACCGTCCGCAGGCTTGCTTTGCGTGGTGAGACTTGCCGATGATTGGGCGCGGCGGAATAGAGAGTTTCGGGCGGCTGGGGCGCCGGAAAATAGATTGCATCCGAAGGGAAAGTCTGGCAAAAGGAAGGGCACGATCCCCGGGAGCCCTCACAATGAACATCACAACCAGGCAAAATGGCGAGGCGACAATCCTCGAACTCAGCGGGGATATCACGCTCTACAACACGCCGGAGGTGCGGAAAACGATGCTGAACCTGCTGAAAGAGAAGCGCGTACCGCAACTACTGGTAGATATGCATGGGGTCCGTTACATAGACAGTTCGGGAGTAGCATCGCTCGTGGAGGGGCTAAAGGCTTCGCGGGATCTGCAGAGCCGGTTTGCGTTGTATGGCTTGACCAAGACGGCGAGGGAAGTGCTGGATTTGACGCGATTGCTGCGGGTGTTTGAGGTGTACGAAAACGAGGAACAGGCAGTCGTGGGAAAACCGGGACCCGGGAATGTGGCGTTGGGTGCGGGGAACGGAACGAAATGAAAAGAGAGAACTGAGGAAACCCCGAGAAGAACTATTTCCGCAGGAATGGCAGCACGGCTGGAAATTTCGTTTGCCAATCGAAATGCATGGGACTGACGCAGAACATCGGCGCCGCGACAATTGACGGGCTCGCCTACCTGGGAGGGCTGACGAAGCTCGCGGGCAGCTCCACGAAGGCCATGATCGGAGAGCTGTTCCGGGAACGGAAGGTGCCGTTCGGCAGGGCGATTCATCAGGCGATGGCGGTGGGAGTCGGTGCGCTTCCGATCCTTTCGCTGATTTCTTTCTTTGTGGGGTTGATCCTGGCGCTGCAGGCCGCCTACGAATTGAGGAAGTTCGGAGCGATGCAGTTCGTGGCCAGCGCGGTGGCGATCTCCGTGACGCGCGAGCTGGGGCCGCTGATGACGGCGATTCTGGTGATTGGAAGATCGGGCTCGGCGTTCGCGGCGGAACTCGGGACCATGAAAGTGAACGAGGAGATTGACGCGCTGGAGACGATGGCCCTCGATCCGGTGCGCTTTCTGGTGGTGCCGAAATTGTTCGCGATGCTGGTAATGATGCCCTGCCTGACGATGTGGGCGGACGCGATGGGAGTGCTGGGCGGGGCGCTCTTCGGGATAACAAACGCAGGATTTACGATGGGGGGCTACCTGCACGCGACACTGGATGCGTTGGTGCTGAGGGACATTGCGACGGGGCTGATCAAAAGCGTGATGTTCGGGCTGGTGATTACGATGGTGGGATGCCAGGAAGGATTTCGGACAGGATTGGGATCGGAAGAAGTGGGGCGGTCGACGACGGCGGCGGTGGTAATGTCCATCTTCATGGTGATTTTGGTGGACCTGGTGTTTACGACGCTGTTTTATTTCGGAGCGACGGGTTAGAGGGGATGGACGGGAAAGAAAAGAGCGAAGGAATTTCGAGGAGCGAGCCAGGAGGAGAGACGGCGATCGCGGTGCGGAATTTGCGCGTCGCGTATGGCGAGCGCGAGATCCTGCACGGCGTAAGCTTTGATGTGAAAGCTGGCGAGACGATGGTGATTCTTGGAGGGTCGGGATCGGGGAAGAGTACGCTATTGCGGACGCTGGCTGGGCTCGAGACGCCGAGCGGAGGAGAGGTTCGCATCCGGGGGGAAAATTTGCAGACGCTTTCGGCTGCAGGATGGCATGAGCTGCGTACGCGGATGGGAATTTCCTTTCAGAGTGGGGCGCTGTTCGGGTCCATGACCGTGGGAGAGAATGTCGCGCTGCCTTTGGAAGAACACACCAAACTGGACGAGTCCACGATCGAGATCATGGTGCGGTTGAAGCTGGAACAGGTGGGATTGAGCGGCTACGAGGATTACTATCCTGCGCAACTGAGCGGCGGAATGAAGAAACGTGCGGCGGTGGCGCGGGCGATGGCCATGGACCCTGAGATTCTTCTTTTCGACGAGCCATCGGCGGGATTGGACCCCATTATTGCCGCCGGAATTGATGAGCTGCTGCTGAAGCTGAAGGAGGCGTTCAAGATCACGATCGTGGTGGTGACGCACGAACTGGTGAGCGCGTTTCTGATCGCGGACAGGATGATTTTGGTGGATAAGGGACACGTGGTGGCGATTGGAACCCCGGAGGAGATGAAAGCAAGCACTCAGCCGCGCGTGAGACAGTTTCTGGATCGCGTGCCGGAAGCGGAGATGGCGCAGGAAATGGATTACCTGCAAATCCTGACGGGGCAAGTTGTGCCGATTCGGCAGTGAAGGCCGGAGCGCCAGGGAGGCTGCGCAGCGGTTGGCGTGATATACTCCCGCAACTCCGGGCGGGGATTTTTCAAAGGAAAACAGGGAAAAGCGAGCGAAGATGGCGTCACAGGTAAACAGGCGCGAAGAAGCGTTCGTGGGATTGTTCGTTCTGATTGCCGCGGGGCTTCTCGTGACGGCGCTATTTTCGCTGACGGGATTTCTGTCGCGCGGCGAAGTCCCTTATCGTGCCTACTTCAAAAACGCGGGAGGACTGCGGCCGGGCGCGGAAGTGCGGTACGCAGGAGGGCCTCCGGTGGGGCGTGTGCGAGCGGTGCGGAGCGACCCGAAAGATCCGGCGCAGATGGAGATTGTGTTTCGCGTGGAGCCGGACGTGCCGGTGAAGACAGACAGCGTGGCCAGCATCACAAGCGTCAGCCCCTTGAGCGACAATTTCCTGTCCATCGCGCCGGGGTCAGGCGGAGCGCCGCTCGCGAGGCCTGGAACGGCGCTGAAGTCCGAGGAGTACGTGGGCTTCGCAGACATCGAAGCGGAGCTAAACGACCTCGGACCGAAAGCGAAGGATTTGCTGGATAATCTGAACGCGCGCGTGACGGAGCTGCAAGTGACTATCGCGCGCGTAAACGACACGCTAAGCGACCGGAACAGAGCGAATCTTGCGGCGAGCCTGGACAACGCGCGCGGGATCCTGGAAGAAAACCGGCCGGCGTTGCACGAGACGCTGACGCACATTGACACGGCAAGCGCGAAGATCGGGCCGTTGCTGGACGACTTCAAGAAGACCGTCAAGCAGGCAAACGAAGCTTTGAATCATGTGGATTCTGCCGTGGTGGAGAACCGGCCGGACCTGCGCGAGTCCATTATCGAATTGCGGAAGGCTCTCGCCAATGCAGATACACTGACGGACCAGTTGAACGGCACGCTAAACGCGAATAGCGGAAACATTGACGACATCCTGGAGAATTTCCGGCAGGCGAGCGAAAACTTGAAGGAATTTACCGAGACGATCAAGAACCGGCCGTACACGCTGCTGCGGAATGCAGCGCCGAAGAGCCGGAAACCGGGAGAGACGGATAAGCAGCCTTAGGGTGGAGAGTGAGCGATGCGCAGGCTCGGACTAACGATCGCTGTGGCGGGATTTCTGGCAATGCTGTCCGGGTGTGGAGCGGCGCGGCCGATGCGGTTTTACACTCTGGAAAAGCCGCCGGTCGGAACGCAGGCAGCAACACCCTATCCCGTGGAACTGATGGTGGGACGGTTGCGTGCCACACGGCTCCTGCACGATGACAGAATCGTGTACGCCATTAGCCCCGTGGAGATGGGAGTGTATAACGGACACCGCTGGGCCGAACCGCCTCCGGGTATGATCGAGACGATGCTGATCCAGCAACTGCGCGCGACGGGACAATACAAGTCCGTGGAACGGCTTTCCGGCGCGGCGCGCGGCGAGTATGTCGTGCGGGGGCGGCTGATTGCGCTGGAAGAATTGGACCAGCCGAGCGGGATCGTGGCGCGCTTTGCGATCGAGCTGTATTTGTTTCAGCTCAAAACCGGAACCGTGGTGTGGTCGCAGACGTATGAACATGATGAGCCCGTGGCGAAAAAAACTGTGAACGACGTGGTGGAAGCGCTGCAGCGAAACGTGCAGACGGGATTGCGCCAGTTGACGGCCGGCCTCGGGCAATACTTTGCTTCGCAAGCTGCAAAATAAACAGCGAGCGCCCATTCC